>DATCVL010000381.1:0-29923 GCA_036566865.1 Microlunatus sp. | reverse complement strand
GATGGCCTGCTGCCACAGCGCGAACAACTCGTCGGCGACCTCGGGGCGGGCGACCATGATGCCGCCGGAGGAGGGGAAGGGCTGCTGATCTCCGGCCTCGTCGCGTGCCACCAGACCTGCCTGCTGACACAGCAGCGCCGCGGCCAGATGATCCTCGGGATGGAATTCGCCGATCACCGCGCCGACGGTGCGGCCGACCGCCACCTGCGCCAGGGTCAGAGTGGACGAACCCATCACCCGGGTCGTGCAGTGTTGCTCAGCCAGCGCGTCCAGCAGGGTGTGCATGCCCTGCCACGGCCGATAGCTCGCCCACTCCGTACCGACCACACCACCGGTCAGCGAGGACCGTGGGCGATCGTCGAGGGCCAGCGGTCGGTCGTTGATCAACACCCCACGATCCGCCGCGGTCAACCAGATCTCGTGCCGCCACGGATCCGCGACCACGCCGACCAGCGGCCGGCGGCCGACCGCCATCGCCAATGAGAACGAGGTCCAGGGCAGCCCAGCGGTCAGGTTCGTGGTGCCGTCGACCGGATCGCAGTACCAGGTCGGCCCGTCACCGGCGCTGCCGCCGTACTCCTCGCCGACGACCACGTGCTCATCGAGAGCGGCGGCGATCAGATCCCGGACCGAACGCTCCACTGCGGTGTCCACCTCGGTCACCACGTCAGCCTGATGCTTCTTGGTCCGAACCTCACCCAGCGGCAGTTCGTGGGTGATCTTGATCGCCCGCTCGGCCGCCTCCCGGGCCACCTCGACACAGCGGGTCAGCTCTGCTGCTGAGATCGGCAAGTCTTGATCAGACATCGGTGGGTCGCAACTCCTGCAGTCGGTGGATCCGGTTGGTGATCATCGCGTTCACACCGCGACCCAGCAATTCTTGCATCACTGCGTCATCGTCGACCGTCCAGCAGCAACTGGCCAGACCGTGATCGGCGATCCACCCGAGTACGCCATCGTCGATCATCGGCCAGTGCGGGTTGAACGCCTCCGGCGCCAGATCGTTGATCAAGCTGTCGGCCGGGAGCGCCCCGTCGCCGTCGCCTTCGTCCCAGGAGAAGATGATCCGGGCGCCCGGATCCGCCGTGCGGATCTTGGCCAGCGCATCCGGCCGCCCACACCACACTGCCTGGTCGGGTGTGATCACGCCGGCCTGTACGGCGTCGAGAACAACTGCCAGGCTGGGACCGGCCCAGTCCGGCGCGTCCATGTCGATCAGCAGCGCAGCACCGGACCGGCCGATCACCGCCAACGTCTCGGCCAGGGTGGGAATCCGATGATCATGATCACCGATCTCGGCGAGTTGATCTTGGTCGAGTTCGGTGATCGAGCGTGGATCGGACCAGAGCCGCTGCAGGGTCAGGTCATGCAGCAGCACGACCTCGCCGTCGCGGGTGATCTTGACGTCGATCTCCACCAGATCCGCGCCGGCGGACAGGGCCGTCTCGATGCCGGGCAGGGTGTTCTCCCGGTGCCCGACCGGTTCACCACGATGAGCGATCGAGCGAAACGGTCCTCCGGCCGAGAGGCGGGTGGTCGAGTTGATCATGGTCAAGGGTTGCACCGGCGCACTGTCGATCGGTCCGGGCCGCCGACTCGACGCTGTCACAGCAACGCCCCCTCGGTGTCGTAGACCAACGCGCTGTCGATCCGTACGCCGACCTGGTCGCCGACCCGGTGTACTCCGGTCGGACCGGCGAAGGAGCGCAGCGACAGGTCGTCACCCAGATCGATCACCAATTCGGTGAAGTGGCCACGGGGGATGGCCCGGGAAACCACCCCGGCTGCGCCGTCGGCCGGGTCGCTGATGATCACGTTCTCGGGCCGGACCCCGACGGTACGCTGCCCGTCGGCCGCGGTGCCGGCGTCCTTGATCGGGATCTGGAATTCACCGACCACCGCAACCAGGGCGCCGCCACTGCTCTCCAACCGGGCGTCGAACGTGTTCATCGCGCCGACGAAGCTGCCGACGAACCGGGTCGCCGGTTGCTGGTAGAGATCGACCGGAGTGGAGTACTGCTCGATCCGGCCGGAGTTCATCACCGCCACCCGGTCGGAGATGCTGAGGGCCTCGTCCTGATCATGGGTGACGATCACCGTGGTGATACCCAGTCGCTGCTGGATCTCCCGGATGTCCTCGCGCACCCGCACCCGCAGCTTGGCATCGAGATTGCTCAACGGCTCGTCCAGCAGCAGTGCGGCCGGACGCTGGACCAGGGCTCGGGCCAGCGCGACCCGCTGCTGCTCGCCACCGGAGATCCTGGCCGGGCGGCTCTTCTCGTGATGCATCAGATTGACCAGGCTGAGCATCTCGTGCACCCGTTCGGTGATCTCTCGTCGTGGCGTCTTCCGTAGCTTCAACGGATAGGCGACATTGTCGAAGACCGACATGTGTGGCCAGAGGGCGTAACTCTGGAAGACCATTGCGGTCGGCCGCTTCTCCGGCGGCACCCGGGTGACGTCGACGCCGTCGATCATGATCGTGCCGACGTCCGGGGTGAGGAAGCCGCTGATCATCCGCAGGGTGGTGGTCTTGCCGCAGCCGGACGGGCCGAGCAGGCAGACCAGCTCGCCGCGTTCGACCTGTAGATCAAGATCGTCGACGATGGTCCGGCCGCCCAGCACCTTGCCGACGCCACGCAGGGCCAGACCATGATCAGCGGAATCGGTCGTTGTAGATCGTGTCATCGGAGCTGGAATCCTTCCGCCAACTGGCCGCCCATCACGTGCCGGCGGACCAACATCAACAGCACCACCGAGGGGATGGACATCAAGATCGAAAACACCGCCGCGACTTGCCGCGGATAGTTCAACACCAGCGAGTACATCTCGGTCGGCATCGTGTAATACACCGGTGCGCCGACCAGGTAGGTGCCCTGGGCCTCGTCGAAGGAGGCCAGGAAGCTCATGATCAACGCCACCAGGATGCCCGGCATCGCCAGCGGCAGGGTGACGGTGAAGAACACCCGGAACCGCCCGGCGCCGGCATCCCGGGCGGCCTCCTCCAGGCTTCGCGGCACCGCAGCAAAGGCGGCAGCCGGGATCCAGGTCATGAAGACGACCGTGCCGAGCAGATGCACGATCACCACGCCGGTGAAGGTGCTCATCAGGTTGAACGCGTAGAACAGCGCCGCCAGGGCCACGTACAAGCCGGTCTTGGGGAACGCGTTGGTGGCGAACAAGCCGATCAGGAACACCCGGCGACCGGGAAACTCGAAGCGGGCAAAGGCGTACGCGGCCGGCAGGCAGACCAGGCTGGAGACGATCAAGGTGGTGATCGCGAACGCCAGGCTGAGCCGGATCGAGCTGAACAACTGCGGGTCGTCCAGCACCCGCTGCCACCAGTCCAGCGTCCATCCGTCGGGCAGCAGGTTCGGGTAGGTCCAGCTGGTGGCAAAGGCCCGGATCCCCAACCAGACCAGCGGTCCGATGATGAAGGTGAGCAGCGCGGCCATGAAGATCACCGTCAGTACCCGACGGATGACCGCACCGATGACCGACGGCGTTGCGCGGCTCGGCACCGACACACCTGCGCGCGCGGACGAGAGCGTTGGTGCTGCCATCACACCCTCCCGGCGTCGCGGGCGGACCGGAAGTTCGCCCAGACATAGAAGGCGCCGAAGACTGCGGCGATACCGAACACCACCACCGCCATCACGACCGACTGTTGCGGACGGTTGTACGACTGGAAGTAGGCCACCATGTCCACCCCGAGCATGTTCGGCGCATTCGGGCCGGTGAAGTACGGCACGGTGAACGAGCCCAGGGTGCCGATCGCGGTGAAGGTCAGGGCGATCACCGTCGGTACCAGGGTCAGTGGCGCGATCACCGTGCGGACGATGGTGAGCAGGCCGGCGCCGGAGTCCCGGGCGGCCTCGATCAGCGAGTCCGGTACACCCTGCACACCGGAGGTGATCATCAAGGTGGCGAACGGCAGATGGGTCCAGATCAGGCCGAAGCCGATACAGACCAGCGTGTAGCCCCAGGTCGGTCCCTCGAAGCCGAGCTGGGCGCAGACCGAACGCACCAAGCCGTCCGAGGCGTAGAACGTGAGCATGGCCCAGGAGGCGATCACCACCGGGATGAACATCGGTACCACCGCCAGCGAGGACAGCAGTTTCGCAACCCAGGCACGGAATCGGGCACCTTCGGGTGCCGTCCTCAGGTAGAGCGCGATCACCCAAGCCAACGCCACCACGATCACCGTACAGATCAGAGTGATCACCACCGTGACACCAAGATCACGTCGGAAACGTTCGTCGGTGAAGACGTCCCGGTAGGCACCGAGCGTCATCTGATACCAGTGCTGGACTGTGTGCTGACCGCGAGCGATGGTGGCGATGGTGCGGTTCAGACCGCCGACATGACCGAAGCTGTAGGACATCGCGACCAAGATCGGAAAGCCGACGAAGATCGCCACCACGATGATCGGCGGGCTGGCCAGCAGCAGCCCGCCGAGCTGTCGCCGGCCCGGCGATCCTGCTGAGGTGGCACCCCCTGACGCCGTCGACGCCTTCCGGCCAGAGGCCTTCATGATCGACATCAGTGGCCGGGGACCTTCTGCTGCCACAGGCTCTTCATGTCCGCATCCATGTCGGAGTTGAAGCCCGGCCGCAGGTTGCCCGGATCCGCCTCCGCGAATTCGGACTTCACGTCCTCGGGCAACTTGTCCATCGGGATCGCCGGGTAGCCGGCGATCGCCTTGGCGATGGCCGCCTGTTGGTCGGGTTCCAGCAGCCAATTGGCGAGCTTGAATCCGAGATCTTGATGTTTGGATGCCTTCAGCACCCCGCAGTAGGTGCCGCCACCGGTGAAGCTCGGGTCGGTGATCTGCAGCGCCTGCGCGCCCTTCGGCACCACACCGGAGTCACGGCCGCTGATGAACTGATCGGACCAGGCCGGGCACATCCAGATCTGTTTCTGCAACATCAACTCGAGGGTGCCGTTGTTGCCGTTGGGGTAGACGCCCTTCTGGTACATCGACTTGTTCAGCTCGGCCAGCACCGCGAATCCCTTGTCCCACTGGCTTTCCAGGTCCTTGTGGTAGCCCGTGTTCATCTTCGTCAATACATCGTCGGGCAGATCCTTGCTGATCACCGTCTGCACGAATGAGTCACCGGAGCCGCCGGTGTCGGGGGAGTTGTAGGCGAACTTTCCGGGATTCTTCTTGATCCACTCCAGCAACTCGTCCAGCGATCTGGGCGGGCTCGGCACCTTGTCCGGCAGATAGGCCAACAGAACCGACGATCCGCGGTAGGCGATCGCGTTCTGCTCCGCTGCCTGTTGCAGGTCCGGCAGGATGCCGGACATGTTGCTGACCTTGCCACTCGGGTCGGCGAGCAGCCCGGCCGCGCCGGCATCGTCACCCATCGACTCGACGAAGTCGATACCCGGATCCTTGCCCTGCTGGGTGGCGGCGGCGATCTTGTTCAGCACCTGATCGGCATTCTGGGCATGCAGGTCGAACTGGAAGGTGATCTTGGAACCGGCGTTGGCCTTCTCGAAGCCGGGGATCAGTGTCTTGGTCCAAAGATCTTGGATGTTGGTGTCGGCTCCGCAGTAGACGGTCAGCGTCTTCGCGCCGCCGCCGGCCTGACCTGCCGCATTGCCGGCCGTGGTCGCGCCGGGCCCGTTGCCCTGGCAGGCGGTGAGTCCGGCGGCTCCGACGGTTGTGACACCGACTGTTGCGGCACCGAGTGCAATGAACTTGCGGCGATCCATGGGCTGCCTCCATCGAGGACGGTCTGAACTGAGGGGGTGGGCGCTCGGCGGTTCGCTGCGATCAGGAGTCCGCGGCATCGCCGGAACGGGCGCCAGCAGGTCAACGGCGACCGAAGCGGTTCAGACCGTAGGCCCCCATCTCTCGACGGACCCCACGCGCAGCAGACATTAGCGTGAACAGCCGATGACGGCGAGTGACTTGGCCGGGCGGCGCCCGGGCCCGAACCCTCGACTCAGGTTCCCGGGTGACCGCCCGTTACGCTTCGGCCCATGAGTTCAAGCAATCCGACCCAGCGCTCCTTCGTCCTCCTCAAGCCCGATGCCGTACGGCGCGGGCTGGTCGGGGCCGTGCTGAGTCGGTTCGAGGCGAAGGGCCTCAAGATCATCGCGCTGCAATTGCGGCAGGTCGACGGCGAGCTCGCCGACCAGCACTACGCCGAGCATCTGGAGCGCGACTTCTACCCGCCGCTGCGCACCTTCATCACGTCCGGGCCGTCCATCGCCATGATCATCGAGGGTGATCAGGCGATCGAGGTGGTCCGGACCGTGGTCGGCGCAACCGACGGACGCAAAGCCGCCCCCGGCACCATCCGGGGCGACTTCTCCCTGTCCAATCGGGAGAACCTCGTGCACGGCTCCGACTCCGAGGAGTCCGCGGCCCGCGAGATCAAGCTCTGGTTCCCCTCGCTCTGAGCCAGTCTCAGATGATCACCGGCGGTCAGTGCATCGCGGCCAGATAGTCGGCGGGCTTCTCGTCCCCGACGATGGCGCCGTCGGAGACCACCAGCACCCGTTCCACCCAGTGCAGGGACTGGGGCCGATGCGTCACCACCAGGGTGGTACGCCCCTGGGCGGCGACCCGCATCGCCTGGTTGACCTTGCGTTCGCTGGCCAGGTCGAGGTTCGAGGTGGCTTCGTCCAAGATCAAGATCGACGGATCGACGATCAACGCCCTGGCCAGGCAGAGCAACTGGCGCTGACCGGCCGACAGTGATCGACCGCGTTCGGTGATCAGCTGCAGGTAGCCGTCCGGCATCCGGGAGATGAATTCGTGCGCACCGACCGCGCGAGCCGCCGCCTCCACCTCGGCATCGGTCGCATCCGGCCGCCCGTAGGCGATGTTGTCGCGAACCGTTCGGGTGAACAGATGCGGCTCCTGCGGCACGTAACCCATCCGGTTGCGGTAGGCGGCCAGGTCGTACTGCTCCAAGCCGATCCCGTCGACCAGGATCTGGCCATCGGTCGGATCGTAGAACCGGGAGACCAGCTTCACCGTGGTCGACTTGCCGGCCCCGGTGCGACCGACGAAGGCGACCCGCTGACCGGCCGGGATGTGCAGGTCGACCCGCTTCAATGCGTCGGTGGTGGTGCCCGCGTACCGCAGTCGGACTCCGCGCAACTCGATGTCGCCTTCGATCGCATCCGGCCGGACCGGAGCATCGACCACCGGGGTGGACGTCCGCAACCCGAGCAGTTCCCGGATCCGGACCAGGCCGGCCCGAGCCCGCTGGTAGACGTCGAAGACGGTCGCCAACTGCTGGATCGGTGCGAACACCTGAGCCAGGTAGAGCATGAATGCCAGCAGGGTGCCGACGGCCAGGGTTCCGGCGCCGACGAACCGGGCGCCGAGCCCGAGCACCGCAACCGTGGCCAGGGTGGACAGGATCTCGATGATGCCGACGTACACCGCGGTGGCAAACGAGCTTCGCCGGGACCAGAACATGAAGTCCCGACCCAGGTCGGCGAACCGGTCCAGGTTGTGCGTCTCGCGCCGGTAGGCGTGGGTCACCCGGATCCCGGCCAGTGACTCCTGCAAGTTGGAGTTCAGCATCGAGGTCCGCTCCCGCGCCTCGTCGTACGCGACCGAGGCGCGCTTGCGGTACCACCAGGTGGCGATGGCAGCCGGCGGCACCACGCAGAGCACGGTCAGGGCCAGCCGCGGATCCAAGGCCAGCACCACGACCGACATCCCGGAGAAGGTCAGGATCGCCATCAGCAAGTTGATCAAGCCGACCTGCAGCAGTTCGGCGATGGCATCGATGTCAGAGGTCATCCGGGTCATGATCCGGCCCGCCTGGGTCCGGTCGTAGAAGTCGATGCCCAGTCGCTGCAGCTGCCCGTAGACCCGGGCCCGCAGGGCGACCAGCAGTCGTTCGGTGGTGCGCTGGGTGACCAACTGGGAACCACGCTGGACGAAGTACAGGCTGCCGGCCAGCAGAGCCGCGGCGACGCAGACGATCATCAGCACCGGCAGGCTGGCGCCGAGCATGCCGGCGTTGACGCCCTCGCGGATCAGCAGCGGATTGATCAAGCCCAGAACGGTTTCCAGGGCCACCAACCCGAGTCCGGCCAGCAGACCGTACCGATAAGGGCTGATGAACTTGATCAACTTGAAGGGCTCCGATCGGCGCCCCTCCGCATCCAGGTCGACACCGGGCTGGTCGTCGAACGTGGGCAGGGCCGCGATCTGGGCGGCCACCTCGGGCGGGGTCTCCAGGTCGGCCGGTGGACGGCCGCTGGCATCCTGTCGCGACTCCCAGGCCGATGCGGTCGGCGCGAAGTCACCCCTGCGTGCGGCGGGCAGCAGCCCGGCCGCCTCCTCGTCGGCGGATTCCAGCTCACCGAAGAGATCACGGTAAAGCGCGCTCCGGTCGAACAGGTCCTGGTGGCTGCCATGATCAACAACGCGGCCGTCGTCGACCAGCACCACCCGATCGGCCATCCGTACCGTCGACTCCCGGTAGGCGACCATGATCGCGGTCCGGGTGGCCAGGAACGGCCCGAGGTTGGCGTGGATCTCGTGCTCGACCTTGGTGTCGACCGAGCTGGTGGCATCGTCCAGCAGCAGGATGTCGGGGTCGACCAGCAACGCCCGTGCCAATGCGACCCGCTGCCGCTGACCGCCGGACAGGGTCATGCCCTGCTCGCCGATCACGGTGTCGTAGCCGTCGTCGAGCCGGTTGATGAAGTCATCGGCCATCGCGGTCCGGGCCGCGGCCCGGATCTCCTCGGCGGTGGCGTCCGGGCGTCCGTAGGCGATGTTGTTCGCAATCGTGTCGGAGAACAGGAAGCTGTTCTCGAACACCATCCCGACCCGGCTGCGCAGCCGGCCCAGCGACTGTTCGCGTACGTCGACGCCGTCGACCAGCACCTCACCCTCGCCGGGATCGAAGAACCGGCCGATCAACTGCATCGCCGTCGACTTGCCGCAGCCGGACGGACCGACCAGCGCGATCGACTCTCCGGCCGCGACCGACAGATTCAGGCCGCGCAGGACCTGGTGACCGTCACCGTCGGCGTAGCCGAAGCCGACGTTGCGGAATTCGATCCGGCCGGTCTGTTCGGGCACCGGCTTGGGATCGGACGGCTCGGTCAGGTCGGGGCGCAGATCGAGGATGTCGCCGATCCGATCGACCGCAGCCTGGCACTGCGGCAGGTTGCTCAAGATCATTCCGATCACCCGCGCCTTGCCCGCCAGTCCGGTCAGGTAGCTGGAGAAGGCGAGGAAGATGCCGACGCTGAGGTGACCGCTGATCACCATCAGGCCGCCCAGCGCGATGATGATCACCTGGCCCAATTGCGGCCCGGCCATCAGCGAGGCGAAGAACGGTGCCCGCAGTCGGACCGCGCGGACCCGGGCCCGGAACATGTTCAACAGTGCGTGATGCAGGCGCACCGTCTGAGCACGCTCCTGGCCGAAGGCGCGGACGACCCGGACACCGAGGACGGCCTCCTCGATCTCGGTCATCAGTTCGGCCTCCTTCTGCTGGGAGTCCCAGCCGGCCGCGTGCACCCGGGAACGCATCCGGTGGGTGAGCAGGAACACCGTGACGATGATGATCATCACCACGATCGCCAGCAGCGGTGACAGCTTGAACATCACCACCAGGGAGACGGTGATGCCGACGGTGGTGGCCGCGATCTCGGCGATGAAGCCGATCAGCATCTGCACCCAGCGCAGATCGGTGCTGGCCCGGGAGACCAGTTGACCGCTCTGCAGTTGGGAGTGGCCGGAGAAGTCCAGCCGCTGCAGGGTGTCGTAGATGTCGTTGCGGATGTCGTGCTGGATCGCCAGCGCGGCCTTGCCGGAGCGGTAGCGCCACAGCATCGACAGCACGCCGATGACCAGACCCATGGCCGCGAGCAGGGCGAGCCAGGGCAGTAGTTGTCGTTGGTGGGTGATGATCGCGTCGTCCAGCACGATCTGCTGGATCAGCGGAAGCATGGAGCCGAGGGCCGCGTAGACGGCGGCCAGCACGGCGGTGCCGATCAGCAGTCGGCGGTGCCGCCGGAGAACCGGCAGCAGCCGGCGTCGCCAGGACGGCGTACCCGTCGGCTCGGGCCGCGGGCTGTGCCCGCTTGCGTTGGATTGGTCGATGGTTGCGGCAGGCAGCGCGGACGGACGGGTCCCCAGCGCGGTCGCGGGCATGGAAGTCTCCGAAGATGATCTTGGTACGGGCTGCCTCGTCGGACGCGGGCAGCAGTCGTCGCGGGCCTGGTGACGCGGGGCGTCGTGCGGAGACGACGTCCACCGTCAGGTCAGGACACGGCGACGTGAGATGTGGATGTGGGAATCAGATGAGTCGGTGATGCGCGTCGGGCGTCCCGATCAATTCGGGAGCACGCGCGAAGATGTGGCCGCTAAGGACCACAGCCGATTAGGGCTGAAGCACCTGGAACACCAGCTAAGAAGAGTGGGGGTGGGAAGACAAGCGAAAAGTCTTGCATCCTGAATCGCCGGAAACAACTCAAGACCGGCTGTATTGCGAAATGCGATGGGAGATATAGCTCACGCTCGGTCGATGCAAGGATGTCGGAATGACGGTCGATGCGAATCGCCCCGGTCGCGGTGTGTCGGTCGCAGTGAGCCGGAGCCATCGTGCGGTCGGACTGCTGAATGCCAGCGAAGGGGTCGGAGTGGGCCCGGACCTGCCCACCCGCAGCTTGATCTTCGATTGCGTCATCGCCGCCGTCTTCTTCGGCGTCGGCTCGGTCTTCCTGCCGATCTTCTTCCCGCAGGCTCGGCCGATCGACTTCGCCTTCGTGGGTCTGGTCAATCTGCCGCTGATGCTGCGCCGGCGATTGCCCCGTACCTCTTTCCTGCTCTGCCAGACCTTCGGGTTGGCGCAGATCTGGTGGCCCAGCCCGATCGGCCTGCATGACGGCGGGATGCTGTTCTCGCTCTACAGCCTGGTCGGTTTCACCAATCGGCGGACCGGTTTGTACGGCCTGGCTGTATTGGTCATCTGTTCGCTGTCCGGAGCCGTCAACGACTGGTGGAATTTCGTCGACGAGCAGCTGATGGGCCAGAACGCCGGCCTGCTCACCCGGGTCGGCACCACGATCGGGATGCTCGGGCTGGTGTTCGCAGCCTGGGCCTCCGGCGAACGACTGCGCTCGTCCAGGCTGGGCCAGGTGGCGCTGGCCGACCGGGCCGACCAGTTGGAACGCGAACAGGAGCAGCAGTCCCGGATCGCCGCCGCCGCCGAACGGGCTCGGATCGCCCGCGAGATGCACGACGTGATCGCGCATGCACTGTCGGTGATGATCGCCCAGGCCGATGGGGCGGTGTACGTGATCGACAACGATCCGGCCACCGCCAAGCAGGCGCTGGAGCGGATCTCCGGCACCGGGCGGGATTCGCTGACCCAGATGCGGGGGCTGCTGGGTCTGCTCCGGGAAGACGAAGATGATCATGGTCGCAGTTCCGGCCCGCAGCCCGGCTTCGACGAGTTGCCGCAGTTGATCTCCGAGGCCTCGGACACCGGACTCGAGGTCACGCTGGAACAGCACGGTGTGCCGGACCAGATCGGCGACATGGTCGGCCTGACGATGTACCGGCTGGTCCAGGAAGGTCTGACCAATGCCCGCAAACATGGCGGTGACAAGGTCGAGGTGATCATCAACCATCGATCCGACGGAGTGGACCTGCGCGTGGTCAACGATGCACCACCGGCCGGGAAGCGGCTGCAGACCGGTGCCGAACCGGGCCACGGCATGCAGGGCATGCGTGAACGAGTCGCTGCCGTGGGCGGTACAGTGACGGTGCTGCCGACCGAGGACACGTTCGAGGTTCATGCCTGGTTGCCGCACCATCCCGCTACGGTGTCGGAGACCTGAAATGGCCGGTGACCACTCGTCGGCGAGTCGACGAGCTGGATATCTGCGTGGGTGTGCCGACAACCCTGGAATGCCAGGCGTCGGGGTACGGCATTCGACACGGCACGGAGGACGGGCATGACGATCAAGGTCTACCTGGTGGACGACCAAGAATTGGTGCGCGCCGGCTTCGCGATGGTGATCGGCTCCCAGCCAGACATGCAGATCGTCGGCCAGGCCAGCAACGGCGCCGAGGCGGTCGAACAACTGGCAGTCACCGAAGCCGATGTCGTGATCATGGACGTCCGGATGCCCCGGATGGACGGCGTGGCAGCGACCAAGATCATCACCGAGCGCCCGTCGGAGTTGCCGAAGGTGATCGTGTTGACCACCTTCGACCTGGATGAGCACGCGTTCTCCGCCTTGCGCGCCGGTGCTGCCGGCTTTCTGCTCAAGGACACGCCACCGGACCGGCTGCTGGAGGCCATTCGTACGGTGCACGCCGGTGACTCGGTGGTCGCACCGAGCACGACGAAACGATTGATCGAACGGTTCGTCGACGAGGTGCCGGAGCAGCATGCGCCGGACACCTCGCAACTGGCGGACCTGACCGAGCGGGAGCGCGAGGTGCTGCTGGAGATCGCCGGCGGCCTGAGCAATTCCGAGATCGCCGCGAAGTTCTTCGTCAGCGAGGCCACCGTGAAGACTCACGTCGGCCGGATCCTGGCCAAGACCGGACTGCGGGACCGGGTCGCCCTGGTCGTGCTGGCCTACCGGGTCGGACTGGTTCGGCCCACGCAGACCTGATCAACACCCGACGACGAGAGGCAACCTGTTGCTGCTGCTGATCGCCGTTCATTTCGGCGTCGCTGTGTTCACGCCGCTGCTGGCGCGGTGGCTCCGGCAGCGCGCCTTCTTCGTGCTGGCCCTGCCGCCGTTGATCACCTTCTGCTGGCTGCTCGGCCAACTGCCGGTGATCACGGCCGGCCGGACGATCTTCGAGCAATTCACCTGGATCAAGGCCCTGAACATCGAGGTGACGATCTCGATCGGCACCCTGGAATGGATTCTGGCGCTGATCGTCAGCGGCATCGGCACCCTGGTGCTGCTCTACTGTCGCTGGTATTTCGCGTCCGGCATCCCGGTCCGCACCGCCGCCATCCTGCTCGCCTTCGCCGGCGCGATGCTCGGTCTGGTCTGCAGCGACGACCTGATCATGACGTACGTGTTCTGGGAGTTGACGACGATCTTCTCCTATCTGTTGATCGGGCACAATCCGGCCAGCGACGCCAATCGTCGGGCGGCGATGACGGCGCTGATCGTCACCACCTTCGGTGGTCTGGCGATGTTGGTCGGGCTGTTGATGTTGGGCAACAGCGCAGGCACCTATCAGCTCCGCGAACTGCTGGCGGCTCCGCCGACCGGGACCGCGGTGACCATCGCGATCGCGCTGATCCTGGTCGGTGCGGTGTCGAAGTCGGCCTTGGTGCCGTTCCACTTCTGGCTGCCGGGGGCGATGGCCGCGCCGACTCCGGTGAGTGCCTATCTGCACGCGGCGGCGATGGTCAAGGCCGGTGCCTACCTGGTCGCGCTGCTGGCCCCGGCGTTCGCAAACACTCCGTTGTGGCGGCCGATCCTGTTGACCCTCGGCCCGTTGACCATGCTGCTCGGCGGTTGGCGGGCGTTGCGGCAGCACGACATCAAGCTGCTGCTGGCCTACGGCACCGTCAGCCAGCTCGGTTTCATGATCACGATCATCGGTATCGGCACCCAGTCGGCGGCACTGGCCGGTTGTGCGGTGCTGATCGGGCACGCCCTCTTCAAGTCCGCGCTGTTCATGATCGTCGGCGTTGTTGATCATCAGGCCGGCAGCCGAGACATGCGGAGGTTGTCCGGAATCGGCAAGCAGATGCCGGTGTTGGCGATCGTCGCGATCCTGGCGGCGGCATCGATGGCCGGGATTCCGCCGACCTTCGGCTTCGTGGCCAAGGAAGCCAGCCTGGGGGCGCTGTTGCAGCTCGCCGACGGTGGCGACGGCACCGGCCTGCCCAGTTCGGTCGGCGTGATCGTGCTGGTGGCGATCGTGGCCGGGTCGGTGCTCACCGTCGCCTACAGTCTGCGCTTCATCTGGGGCGCCTTCGGCACCAAGAAGATCATCGAACCGGGTGACGCGTCCGGGGTACGGAAGACAGCTCCGGCGACGCAATTCCGGGTGCCGTCGCCGGGCTTCTGGCTGATGCCGGCCATTCCGGCCGTGCTCGGCCTCGGCTTCGGCTTCCTGGCCGGACCGATCGGGCACCTGATCGACGGATACGCCCGGACGTTGCCGGACGGCGAACACGGCGAATTGGTGCTCTGGCACGGATTCACGCCGCAGCTGGGGTTGTCCGCGCTGGCGATCCTGCTCGGCATCGCCATCTTCGTAGATCGGCGCCGGTTCGCCGCGATGCAGGGGAGCGTGCCGCACCTGGGCGACGCCGAGAACGCGTACGCCAAGATCATGCGCGGGGTGGACCGTGCCGCGGTGGAGATCACCGCGCTGGCCCAGCGGGGTTCGCTGCCGGTGTATCTCGGCACAATCGCCCTGGTGGTGGTGCTGCTGCCGGGGTCGGCGTTGGTGATCTTCGGTGACTGGCCGACGCAGTGGGACTGGTACGACTATCCGGCCCAGCCAGTGGTCGGCGCCTTGATCATCGTCGCCGCCGTACTGTCCGGCAAGGCCCGCGGCCGGATGAAGGCGATCCTGCTGGTCGGCGTCACCGGTTACGGGGTTGCGTTCCTCTTCCTGTTGCAGGGCGCTCCGGATCTGGCGTTGACCCAGGTGCTGGTCGAGACCGTCACCTTGATCGTTCTCACCCTGGTGCTGCGCAAGCTCGGACCGTACTTCTCCGACCGGCCGCTGCAATCCTCGCGGTGGTGGCGGTTGGTGCTGGCGATCGGCGTCGGGGCGGTGGCCTCGCTGGCCGGTTGGGTGGCGATCTCCGGCCGGACCGCCGAGCCGGTGTCGCGGCAATTCGCCAAGTACGCCTACGAGTTCGGCTACGGCAAGAACATCGTCAACGTCACCCTGGTGGACACCAGAGCCTGGGACACCCTGGGCGAGATCTCGGTGTTGATGGTCGCTGCCACCGGCGTGGCCAGCCTGATCTTCCTCTCCACCCGCAACCCGGGTCCGCACCGCCCGCGCCGAGCCGACACGGCACCGGAGGCCGCTGCTGCCGGCGATGCGGCAGCGGGACAGCGGATGACCTGGCTGCGTGGCGAGCGCTCGTTGTCGCCGTTCAGCCGGTCGATCATCTTCGAGGTGATGACCCGGCTGCTGTTCCCGGTGATGATCTTGTGCTCGCTGTTCCTCCTGTTCAGTGGGCACAACGCTCCCGGTGGCGGTTTCGCGGCCGGCCTGATCACCGGGCTGGCGTTGGCCATCCGCTACCTGGCCGGCGGCGCCGGTGAACTCGCCGAGGCGGCACCGATCGACGCCGGCAAACTGCTCGGCGGCGGGATGGTCATCAGCGTGCTGAGCGCGGTGGCGCCGATCCTCTTCGGCGGTCGGATTCTGGAGAGCTACGCGATCGATCTACACCTGTGGCGGGTCGGCGACGTCCACCTGGTCACCTCGATGTTCTTCGACATCGGCGTCTATCTGGTGGTGGTCGGCGTGATGCTCGACCTGATCCGCAGTCTGGGTGCCGGCATCGACCGGCAGGCGCTCGAACAGCGGGCACCCGGGCAGCGCGAGGCGGCGCCGGTGCCGGAGCTGAGGACCCGATGACCGGCAACCTGACCTTGATCATCATCGCCGGTGCGCTGATCGCCGCCGGCGTCTACCTGCTCACCGAACGGGCGATGACCCGGATCCTGCTCGGCGTGCTGCTCAGCTCCAACGGTGTCAGCGTGCTCTTCCTTGTCGCCTCCGGGCGCGCCGGCGGGGCGCCGATCCTCGGCGAGGACGGTTCGGACGGCGGCGGGATGAGCGATCCGCTGCCGCAGGCGATGGTGTTGACCGCGATCGTGATCACTCTCGGCATGGTCGCCTTCCTGCTCACCATGGCGTATCGGAGTTTCCAACTGAACGGACACGACGAGGTCCAGGACGACGTCGAGGACGCACGCATCCGCCGACTGGCCACCGACGACGAGGCCTCCGACAGCTACGACGAATCTGATCATGAGATCCCGGACGAGGAAGGCAGAATCATCGAGCCGGAGAGTGGGGACGCATGAGCAACATCCTGGCTCTCCCGGTGCTGCTGCCGCTGTTCGGCGCCGCACTGACGCTGGTGCTCGGGCGTGCCCCGCGGGCTCAGCGGACGGCGTCCATCTCGGTGCTCAGTGTGGCCGTGGTGATCGCCGCGAGTCTGGTCTACCTGACCGCGACCAGCGGCCCGATCGTCTTGTGGGTAGGGGATTGGCCGCGACCGTTGGGGATCGCGCTGGTCGCCGATCGGCTGTCCGCCCTGATGCTGCTGGTGTCGGCGGTGATGACGCTGTCGGTGTTGGTGTTCTCGGTCAGTTCGGACCGCACCGAGCAGAAGCGGCAGACCCCGGTGTCGATCTTCCACCCGACCTTCCTGGTGCTCAGTGCCGGTGTCACCAACGCCTTCCTCGCCGGCGATCTCTTCAACCTGTTCGTCGGTTTCGAGATGCTGTTGTTCGCCTCGTACGTGTTGATCACGCTCGGCGGCACCGGTGAACGCGTTCGGGCCGGAACCACCTATCTGGTGGTCAATCTGCTGAGTTCGACCCTGTTCCTGATCGCGCTCGCGGTGATCTACGCCGCCACCGGCACGGTCAACATGGCACAGCTGTCGATCCGGCTCGGCGAACTGCCCGGCGAATTGCAGGCGGTGTTGCAGTTCCTGTTGCTGATCGTGTTCGCGATCAAGGCCGCGGTCTTCCCGCTGTCGGCGTGGCTGCCGGACTCGTACCCGACCGCACCTGCACCGGTGACAGCGGTGTTCGCCGGCTTGCTGACCAAGGTCGGTGTGTACGCGATCATCCGCACCCAGACGCTGCTCTTTCCGGACCGGCACCTGAGTGATCTGCTGATGGTGGCGGCGTTGCTGACCATGATCATCGGCATCCTCGGTGCGGTCGCGCAGACCGAGATCAAACGGATGCTGTCCTTCACCCTGGTCAGCCACATCGGCTACATGATCTTCGGCATCGCCCTGGCCAGCCAGGCCGGGTTGGCCGGCGCGATCTTCTACACGGTGCACCACATCACCATCCAGACCACGTTGTTCCTGGTGGCCGGTCTGATCGAGGAGCGGGGCGGCAGTACGTCGCTGAACGAGCTCGGTGGCCTGGCCAGCATGGCTCCCGTCCTCGGGGTGCTCTTCTTCATCCCGGCGATGAATCTGGCCGGCATCCCGCCGTTGAGCGGTTTCATCGGCAAGATCGGTCTGCTCCGTGGCGGCATCGAGAACGGCAGCTGGCTGAGTTATCTGCTGGTCGCCGGTGGTGTGGTGACCAGTCTGCTCACCCTGTACGCGATGGCGAAGATCTGGAATCGCGCCTTCTGGCGTTCGGTTCCGGCCAGTGCGCCACGGCGCGATCCGATCCAGCAGGATCCGGGAGACGCCGACGGGTCGGTGCTGACCGCCACCGCGATCTCGACCCGGACGAACATGATCACCGCCGGGGTGCTGGTGCTGCTGGGCCTGGGTCTGACGGTGGTCGCCGGGCCGTTGTATCAGTACGCCGATCGGGCCGCGGCCGACCTGCTGGACAGCGCGCACTACATCCGCGCGGTGCTGCCGGAGGGTGTCCGATGAACGTTCGTCCGATGAAGTCGCGAGCGCGGTTCCATCCACCGATGATCATCATGAGTGCGCTGATCTGGGTGCTGCTGTGGGGTGAGTTGTCGATCTTCAACGTGCTGGCCGGTGCGCTCCTCGGCGTGCTGATCGGGCTGGTCTTCCCGCTGCCGCCGATCGGCGACGCCGGCCGGTTCCGCCCGATCGGGTTGATCCGGCTCAGCGCGAGTTTGATCTTCGACCTGATCCGTTCCAGCATCGCGGTGGTGTTCCTGATCCTGCGGTTCGGCTACCAACCCCGGAATGCGATCGTCGGCGTACAACTGCGCAGCCGGTCCGACCTCTACCTGACCCAGACGGCGGAGATGGTGTCGCTGGTCCCCGGCACCCTGGTGGTCGAGGCCCGCCGGTCCACCAGCACGCTCTACCTGCACGTGCTGAATGTGCGAGGGGAGGACGATCTCGAGCTGGCGCGCAGGATCGTGCACACCAACGAGGCCAGGGTGATCCGCGCCTTCGGCCGCCGGGACGAGATCGACGCCTTGAGGACGGGTGCGCCGATGCCGGGTGTCGGCTCCACCCAGACGCCGGGTTCGCCCGGACCCGTTGGGTCGCCGGGACCCGTTGAGTCACCGGGGCCCATTGAGTCGCCCGGATCTGGAGATGGTGACCGATGAGCCTGCTCACCCTGCATCAGCTGATCAGTGCCGTCGGCATCCTGGCGCTCGGCACCGCGGCGCTGCTGGCGATCATCCGGATCGCCCGAGGCCCGAGCATCCTTGATCGGGTTGTCGCCACCGACGTGCTGATCGCGATCGTGATCGCCGGGCTGGTGATCGAGGAAGTGATCAACCGGCACACCACGACACTGCCGGTGATCTTGGTGCTGTCCCTGGTCGGCTTCGCCGGCGCGGTCAGTGTTGCTCGGCTGGTGGCGGCCCGGGAAGCGCCCCGGCTGGCCGTCTTCGACCATGATCATCATTCCGACCCCGATGATCATGGCCCGGCAGATCAGCGAGCTGGCCGATGAACGCCCAGGCCGGCGTGCTGGACGTGATCGGCGCGGTCCTGGTGCTGATCGGTGTCCTGCTCTGTCTGATCGCGGCGATCGGGCTTCTCCGGCTGCCGGACGTGCTGAGCCGGATGCATGCGGCCACCAAGCCGCAGACACTCGGACTGATCGTGCTGCTGACCGGGCTCGGACTGTCGCTGCGCGACGTCCGGGTGATCGGGGTGCTGGTGCTGGTCGCGGCGTTGCAGCTGCTGACCGCGCCGATCTCGGCGCATCTGGTGGCCCGAACCGCGTATCGGACCCGGCAGTTCCGCACCGACCTGACTACACCGGACGAACTCGACACCGACCTCGCCAGGGCGGGTTTCCAGCTGGTCAGTGGGCCGTCGGACGAGGACGAGGACTCCGGCCCGATCGACATCGACGAGCCGGAGATCGGCCCCGAGGCCCGGACCTAGCCGGGGTCGATCCGGAAAATGCGATGGACCGGATCCCTAGGCTGAGATCCATGTCAGCCGACGAAGGTCCGTCGCGCCGGATCTGGTCTCGATTGCCCGACGGCGCGCGCCGAGCCCTGACCGAGGAGCTCTCGCCGACCGATCTGCAGAGCCTGCTGCTGGACGTGACCCGGCAGCGGGCCAAGGCCGTGCGGCCGGCCCGGCTGACGCAGCGGTGGGCCTCCGATCGGTTCGTCCGGCCCGAGCCGATCGACCCACGCCGGTCGGCCGCGTTGGAGGCGCGACTGTGGGAACTGCTGCCGGATCGATTCGAGGGGGTCGAGCTGTCGCCGGTGACCCCGCTCGGCACCTGCGCCGCTCTCGGCGCCGCCGATCAGAACAAGGTGCTGGGCACCATCCGGAACAGCGAGGTGGTCAGCGATCCGACCAACGTGTTGGCGCTCGAGGCGGCCGCGCGCCGCCGCGCCGGCGCGGCCCCGACGGTCCATCTGGCTGCCTGCCAGCGGTTGCTGCGGACCCAGCAGTTCGCCCCGGGGTGGGGCAGTCACTTCAAGCTGTTCGCGTTGGTGTCCAGTGCCCGCGACCAAGGCTCGGCCCGTACCGAGGCCGACCTGCTGATCGCGCAGCTGCAGTACTGGCAACGGGTGCTGACCACGCTGCTGCCGCAGCGCCCCGGACAGATCAGCTACTCGGTGTTCGACAATCCGACGCTTGACCAGCGGATGGTCGACACGGTGCTGCCCGCGGTCGGGGCCATGGGGAGCAGCGACGACGGGATCGACTGGGTTGCCGACCCCGGCCGGACCAGGGCCCGCGGCTACTACGCGTCCGGTGCGCTGTTGATCAACGCCGGCGGCCACGAGCTGGGCGACGGCGGGTTCACCGACTGGACCGCCCAACTGCTGGCCGACCGCAAGGAACGCTGTCTGATCTCCTGCATGTCGATCAGCGGCCTGCTGGCCCTCGATCCGGTCATCGATCGAGGGCGGCAGCCCGAGAAGCGGGATTCGGGCAGGCAATCGTTACGCTGACCCTGTTATGACTGCTGAGCTGAGTACCACCATCACACCGGAATCGGGCTCCGCGCGGGGGGTACCGGAATCGGTCTTCCCACGGCTGGAGCCGTTGCTGGCCAGGGTGGGCAAGCCGATCCAGTACGTCGGCGGCGAGCTGAACAGCGTGGTCAAGGAGTGGGCCGCGACCAGCGTCCGGTGGTGCCTGATGTACCCGGACGCGTACGAGGTCGGGCTGCCCAACCAGGGCGTACAGATCCTCTACGAGGTGCTGAACGAGCAGGACTGGATCCTGGCCGAGCGGACGTACGCGGTCTGGCCCGACCTGGAAGCGCTGATGCGCGAGCAGCAGTTGCCGCAGTTCAGCGTGGACAGCCATCGCCCGGTCGGCGCCTTCGACGTGCTCGGGGTCAGCTTCGCCACCGAGCTCGGCTACACGAACCTGCTGAACGCCATCGACCTGGCCCGGCTGCCGTTGCACGCCGTCGATCGTCGCGAGCACGACCCGATCGTGCTGGCCGGCGGGCACGCCGCGTTCAACCCGGAACCGATCGCGGACTTCATCGATGCCGCCGTCCTCGGAGACGGCGAGGAGATCGCGCTCAAGATCAGCGACGTGATCCGGGAGTGGAAGGACGAAGACCGTCCGGGCGGACGGGACGGACTGCTGCTGCGACTGGCGGCCACCGGTGGGGTCTACGTGCCGAAGTTCTACGACGTCGGCTATCTGCCGGACGGTCGGATCCAGCGGGTCGCGCCGAACCGCAGCGGGGTGCCGTTCCGGATCGCCAAGCACACCGTGATGGACCTTGATGCCTGGCCGTACCCGAAGAAGCCGCTGGTGCCGCTGGCCGAGACGGTGCACGAGCGTTTCTCGGTGGAGATCTTCCGCGGCTGCACTCGTGGCTGCCGGTTCTGCCAGGCCGGGATGATCACCCGGCCGGTCCGCGAACGCAACATCGAGACCGTGGGTGCGATGGTGCAGAACGGGATCGAGCAGACCGGACTGGAGGAGGTCGGGCTGCTCAGCCTGTCCAGCGCTGATCACTCCGAGATCGGCGACATCACCAAACAACTCGCGGATCGCTACGACGGCAGCAATGTCTCGCTGTCGCTGCCCAGCACCCGGGTGGACGCGTTCAACGTCGATCTTGCCAATGAACTGTCCCGCAACGGCCGGCGATCGGGACTGACGTTCGCTCCGGAGGGTGGATCGGAGCGGCTGCGCAAGGTGATCAACAAGATGGTCTCCGAGGACGACTTGATCAACACCGTCGCGGCGGCGTACGGGAACGGCTGGCGGCAGGTGAAGCTGTACTTCATGTGCGGCCTGCCGACCGAGACCGACGAGGACGTGCTGGCGATCGCCGCGCTGGCCAAGCGAGTGATCGACACCGGCCGGAAGGCCAGTGGTCGTTCGGACATCCGCTGCACGGTCAGCATCGGCGGATTCGTACCGAAGCCGCACACGCCGTTCCAGTGGGCGGCCCAGGCTGATCATGAAACCATCGACTCCCGGCTGGCGAAGCTGCGCGAGGAGGTCCGCTCGGATCGTCGCTACGGCAAGGCGATCGGTTTCCGTTACCACGACGGCAAGCCGGGCAGCATCGAAGGCCTGCTCAGCCGCGGCGATCGTCGGGTCGGCAAGATCATCGAGGCGGTCTGGCGGGACGGCGGCCGATTCGACGGCTGGAACGAGCATTTCTCCTATCAGCGTTGGGTTGCCGCCGCCGAGCAGGGGCTCGCCGGGACCGGTGTTGATCTTGATTGGTACACCGTCCGGGAGCGGGACTACGCCGAGGTGCTGCCCTGGGATCATCTTGATTCCGGTCTGGATCGGGACTGGCTCTGGGAGGACTGGCAGGACGCCCTGGACGAGGTCGAGCTGGACGACTGCCGCTGGACGCCGTGTTTCGACTGTGGCGTCTGTCCGCAGATGGACACCAGCATCCAGATCGGCCCGACCGACAAGAAGCTGTTGCCGATCGCCGAGGTCAAGCACAAGGTCACCGCGTAGTGTCCGCTGCACGCACGCGGGGCCTCGACAGTGTCGCGCCGGTTTCCCTGATCACCGATGCCGTCGTCCGGACCGACCGACTCGAGCTGTCGCCGCCGACGCCGGATGATCTTGCTCAACTGCACCGGATCCAGACCGATCCGCGGGTGTGGACCCATTTTCCGAGCATCCGGCCGACCGAGATCGAGCAGACCCGGGCGTTGATCGAGCGCTGGACGGGGAATTGGCAGCGGGACGGGTTGGCGACCTGGATCGTTCGGTTGCGGGGGACCACGGCGATCATCGGTAGCGGCGGATGTTCGGTACGCAGCAACGCGTTCTGGAACCTCGGCTACCGCTTCGACGCCGATCTGCACGGACAGGGTTATGCCACCGAGGTGTCGTCGACTGCGATCCGCCGGGCTCGCGAGGTCCGTCCGGAGCTGCCGATCATCGCGTACCTGTTGGAGCACAATGTCGCCTCGGCACGGGTCGCCGAGAAGGTCGGACTGGAGCTGGTCCACCGCGCCCCGGATGCCGGGAACCCAGACCCACAAGCGATCCGCTTGATCTATGCCGACCGCCCGCTCGATCCCGAAGTGCTGGACGTCGCTCTCGGCTGACGCCGCGGCCAACCACCTTCGTCGGGTTCATGATCATCGATCATCAGGACGGCGGAGGCGGACATGTTGCTGCAGCAGGTATCCGGCGCACGCACCGCCGACGGCCGCCGCGATCCCGCCGACGCAGGCGCCGACGAACAGCAGCGGTGAGACAGCGCCGAGCACGACCAGCATTCCTCCGGCCACCACCAGCGCACCGATCAGGCCGAGCGCCGCGATCACGCTCATCACCGGCCATGATCGCGATGTCGTCGGTTCCGGGGCCGACGACTGATGTCGAGGAAAGACCGGGGCCTCCGGCGGAAGGTCGGCGGTGAGCCGCCGCAGATCATCCTGGGTGACGGCTTGGACGGCCAGGCTCAGACGATGCTCGAGGTCCTCGGGGTTCAGCCGGCCGGCCGCGAAGTGCTCCGACAACGTGTCGCAGGTCGCGGACCGTTCGACATCTCCGATGCGTTCGCCACCGAACCGAGCCAGGTCACCGAATCCGACCCGGTTCGCTGGTCCGGGACTGCTGTGGGAATGGCTCTGCATGAAGTGATCATCAACGCCGCACCGGACCAGCAGCAGGTCCGGCGCCGATCTGTCGACCCTGGACCGAGGCCGAACGATCAAGTCGAGACTGCGGTCGTACGGCCCGATCGGTGACCGCCGACCATGCCGGCCGGCTGTCCCGTACGCGTCGGTCAGTGATCCCGCGAGCGGTCGCGGAGTGGGAATGGGCGCGACAAAACCGTTGCCCGGACGTAGCGTTTGGTGCATGACCGCCAGCACCCAGCAGTACACCGAGATCACCAGCCTGGAGCAGTTGACCGAGCTGATCGGGACCCCGCTGCCGGCCGTGGCCAACAAGGAACGCGACCGGCTCGATGATCTTGATGTGCAGTGGCTGAAGGTCTCCCCGTTCTGTGTGGTCGCGACCTCCGACGCGGACGGCAATGTGGACGCCTCGCCGAAGGGCGACCCGGCCGGCCAGTTGGCGCAGGTGATCGACGACCGGACCATCGCGATTGCCGAGCGGCCCGGCAACAAGCGCGCCGACGGCTACCGCAACATCCTGGCCAACCCGCACGTCGGGATGATCTTCCTGATCCCCGGCCGGGGCGACACGCTGCGGATCAACGGCCGGGCGCGGTTGGTGTCCGACGCCCCGTTCTTCGATCAGATGATCGTCAAGGGACATCGCCCGTTGCTGGCCCTGCTGGTCGAGATCGACACGATCTTCCATCACTGCGCGAAAGCCTTCCTGCGTTCGAGGTTGTGGAAGCCGGAGACCTGGCAGCCGGAGGCGATGCCGTCCCGCGCCGAGATCGCCAAGCGGATGGACAAGAAGGACGAGGACCTGGAGAAGCTGCAGGCGTACTACGACGAGGCCGCCTACAGCGAGAGGCTCTACCGCGGCTGAGTTGTGACGTCAGGTCCTTGACCTTCACCCGGGGTGAAGGTCGAAGCTGTCGGCATGTGGACCGAACCGAAGTTGGTGCAACGAAGCGAGCAGCCGTACGCGGCGATCAAGGTGCTTGTCACCATGCAGGAGTTGGCCGAGGTGGTACCGCCGCTGAACGGCGAGGTGTTCGGCTGGTTGGCCGAACACGGCGCGACACCCGCCGGGCCTCCCTTCTGGAAATACAACGTGATCGACATGGCACGCCAGCTGGAGATCGAGGCCGGAGTCACCGTCGACGCGCCGATCACCGGTGATGATCGGGTCCGAGCCGGAGCCCTGCCTTCCGGCACGTATGCCACCTTGACCCACACCGGGCATCCGGACAGCCTGATGGAAGCGACTGCCGCCTTGCTGCAGTACGGCGACGAACACGGCTGGCGCTGGGACCGGGCCGACACCGCAGAGGGTGATCGGTGGGCGTCGCGGCTGGAGTTCTACCTGACCGACCCGCAGGACGAGCCCGATCTGACCAAGTGGGAGACGGAATTGGCGTTCCGAATCGCCGATCGGTAGCGCACGATGAGCAGGTGGACGACAGCGGTGAGCCGGCCGACCGGCTGATGAGCATCGGCGTGTTCTCCCGCCGGTCCTGGTTGTCGATGCGGGCGTTGCGGCTCTACGACCAACAGGGCCTGCTGTCGCCGGCCGCGGTCGACTCCGCGAACGGTTATCGCTGGTATCGGGAGAGCCAGCTCTTCACGGCCCGGATGATCCTGCTGTTGCGACAGCTGGACATGCCGCTGGCCCAGGTGGCCGAGTTGGTACGAGCCCCGGACGGCCAGTCGGTCCGGCTGCTGGAGGACTACTGGGCCGGCGTCGAACGACGGATCGCCGGGCAGCGCAACCTCGTCGCGATCCTGACCGGCAGCCTCGCGGTGGGTGAGGAGCCGATCATCACCACCTCGTTCACCGAGCGCGATGTGCCCGAGCAGACTGTGATCTGCGAACGCTCGCAGCCCACTCTGCGCGAGCTGGAGCCCTGGCTTCGGGCGACCAAACAGCGGCTGACGGCGGCCGCCGCCGAGCTGGGCGGATCCACCGGGCGGTTGTTCGTGATCTACCACGGAGCGGTGAACGCGGACAGCGACGGGCCGGTCGAGGTCTGTGTGCCGGTCGATCCCGACGCGGTTCCGGAAGGCTTCGATCCGACTGCCCGGATCGAGGCGGCACATCGGGAGGCGTACCTGCCGGTGACCAAGGCACAGTTCGAGTTGCCGCAGATCCTGTCCGTGTACGACGCGATCCGGCTGCAATGCGAGGCGGCGGGACGGATCGTGGTCGGCCCCGGCCGGGAGGTCTACCTCGACGACGTCGACCCCGACCGCGTCAACCTGGACGAACTGGTCTGCGAGGTCGCCTACCCGGTGCGCTGAGCGGCCGGCGCCACGACGATAGGGTTCGCCCGTGGCACGACGGCAACCCGAACAGCAGGCACCGCCGGTTCAGCGGCTCCGGATTCGGTACGCCAAACGCGGCCGGTTGAGGTTCACCAGTCACCGCGACTTCGGCCGGGCCTTCGAGCGGGCGCTGCGCCGGGCCGGCATTCCGATGGCGTACTCGTCCGGATTCTCCCCGCACCCGCGGATCTCGTACGCCACCGCGTCGCCGACCGGTGCCGCGAGCGAGGCCGAATACCTGGAGATCGCGCTGGCCGAGGTCTGCGTGCCCGAGAAGGTCCGGGCCGAACTCGATGCCGCGCTGCCGACCGGACTGGACGTGCTCGGGGTGGTCGAGTCCGACGGAACCTCACTGGCCGACCGGCTGACCGGATCGCTCTGGCGGATCGACCTGCCGGACGTCGATCAGCAGCTGATCGTCGACGCCGTGGCCGGATTCCTCGCGGCCGAGTCGGCGACCACCGAGCGGATGACCAAGAACGGACTGCGTACGTTCGACGCACGCGCCTCGGTGGTCAGGCTGGAGGCAGCCGACGGCGCTCTGATCCTGATCACCGAGCATCAGGCCCCGCTCGTTCGTCCCGACGACGTACTGACGGCGATGACCCGGCTGGATCCGAATTTCGCTCCGCAGCTGCCGCAGATCACCCGGCTCGCCCAGGGTGAGATCGACCACACCAGCGGCGAGATCTCCGAGCCGTTCTGAGACTGCACGGTTCCGATCGGCGCCGGCCGACGGCAGAGTTTGACGCGGCAGTCGACCGCGCTGGTCGGCCAACTGGTACGGGTGTGGGATACTCACTGCAGGCACGGACACGTGCAGGTCGATTTCTGGTACCCCCGGGACCCCGGGTCATCCAGGTCGACCAGCGTCCGACGTCGATCTGCAGAACACGTCCCGAGCGGGGTGACAGCTCGCGACCGGGACACGACAGCCAGGACCGCGACGAGCAAGAGATGCCTTTCGGCGTCGCTCGACCGCGGCAGGTTGACCCGGAGCGTTCTGCACCGGACAGGCTTTGCGGCTCACCAGCCGCGTACAACATTCGGCGCGTTTGTCACGCGCCGAGGAGGACTGAATGCTCGATTCAGAGCCCGAGAACACCACTACGACCGGCGCCGGTTCGACCGGCCAGACGCAAAACCCGGATGCGGCACCCGCCCGTCCGCGGCGTCGAGCGGCCAGCCGCCCTGCCGGACCACCCAGCAGCGCCGCCGCAGCCGAGCTCACCACGGGCGTGACACCGGCGACGGCGAACGATTCGGCCCCGGTCGCCGAAGCCGAGATCCGGGCCGAGGGCGCGCCGGCGAAGAAGACCACTGCCAAGAAGGCCGCGGCCAAGAAGACGGCCGCGAAGAAGACGGCCGCCAGCAAGACCGCCACTGCGAAGAAGACGGCGGCCAAGAAGACCACGGCGAAGAAGGCGACCGCCAAGAAGGCGACCGCCAAGAAGGCGACCGGCAAGCGGGCCGAGGCCGCGCCGAGCGAGGACGTGGTTGCTGCCGAACCGGTGACCGAGGCACTCACCGCTGACGCCCCGACGTCCGAAGCCCCGACCTCCGAAGCACAGACCCCGCAGACGCAGTCCGCCGACGCCGCGGCAGCTGTTGCGGTGCCGCTGTTCTCCGATGCGCACTCGGTCGATGCCCCGAGCCCCGCCGACGCACCCGACACCGCCGACGGCACTGATTCCGTCGCGAGCGCCGAATCCGCTCCGGCGAAGAAGACGTCGCGGACGCGGAAGACCACGACCCGCAAGCGCCCGGCCCGGAACGCCACCGGCTCCGCACAGCCGGTCGCCGAAGAGCAGCCCGAGATCGCCGTCGCGACCGACGGGTCGACAGCGGCAGAGCCCGTACCGGAGACCGACGCGGCGGCAGCAGCCCCGACCGAGGCCGCCGCGGAGTCCGGCGAGGTCGCCGAGACCGACGACCTGCAGGCCGCCATCGAGTCCGCGCTGAATGCCGCTCGCGCCCAGCGGCCCCAGTCTGCCGACGGCTCGGAGTCGTCCGACGCCGAGCACGATGACGGCGACGACAATGACGAGGACGCCGACGACGAGGGCGACGACAACGAGGGTTCGGAGGACCGGCAGGGCGACGGCAACCGTCGCCGGCGCCGGCGCCGCGGTGGACGTCGCCGCCGGCGCGGACGGGATCGCGACTCCGATGGCCCGGATGAGTCGGACGGCGACAGCGACGACGCGCAGGACGACTCGGCCGATGCCGGATCCGATTCCGCCGCCAAGGCCGCCGATTCCGCCACGGTAGACAAGGCCGACAAGGCCGAGACTGCCGCGACCGAATCCGCTGACTCCGGCTCTGCCGACGCCGAGCCCGTGAAGGAGTCGGCTGACGTCGAGTCCGACGACACCGACAAGGACGAGAACGGCGACAGCGACGACGGCAACCGCGATCCCAACCGTCGGCGTCGGCGGCGCCGGCGTCGTCGCCGGGGAGAGGACACCGGCGGCTCGGCCGACGACCCGACCGAGGTCGTGGTCCGGGTCCGGGAGCCGCGGAAGGCATCCGACGAGGTCACCGGCATCGACGGTTCGACTCGGATGGAGGCCAAGCGCCAGCGTCGCCGTGAGGGACGCGAGGCCGGCCGGCGCCGAGCACCGATCATCAGCGAGGCCGAATTCTTGGCCCGCCGAGAGTCGGTCAACCGGAAGATGATCATCCGTCAACGCGATGACCTGGCCCAGATCGCCGTACTCGAGGACGGCGTCCTGGTCGAGCATTACGTCGACCGGGAGAGCGCCAACTCGCTGATCGGCAACGTCTACCTCGGCCGGGTGCAGAACGTGCTGCCGTCGATGGAGGCTGCGTTCATCGACATCGGTCGCGGCCGCAATGCGGTCTTGTACGCGGGCGAGGTCGACTGGGATTCGTACGGGGTCGAAGGCCAGGACCGCAAGGTCGAGAAGGTGCTCAAGTCCGGCCAGACCGTGCTGGTACAGGTCACCAAGGACCCGATCGGTGCCAAGGGAGCTCGGCTCACCAACCACGTCTCCATCCCGGGTCGCTATGTGGTCTATGCGCCGGGCGGTCACCTGTCCGGCATCTCCCGCAAGCTGCCCGACAACGAGCGCAAGCGGCTGAAGGAGATCCTCGACGGCGCGGTCGCCGACTCGGCGAGCGTCATCGTCCGGACCGCGGCCGAGGGCGCGTCGGAGGACGAGCTGACCCGCGACGTCAACCGGCTGCAGGCGCAGTGGGAGGACATCGAGAAGAAGGTGAAGAGCGGCAACGCCCCGCAGCTGCTCTACGCCGAACCCGACCTGACCCTGCGGATCGTCCGTGATCTCTTCACCGAGGACTTCTCGGAGTTGATCATCCAGGGCAACGGCTCGATGTCGGACGCGTACGACGCGATCGAGGCGTACGTGAAGCATGTCGCGCCGCACCTGGCCGATCGGATGAAGCACTGGAGCACCGATACCGAGGGCGATCTCTTCGGTCACTATCGGCTGGACGAGCAGATCGCCAAGGGCCTGGAACGCAAGGTGTTCCTGCCGTCGGGCGGGTCGCTGATCATCGACCGCACCGAGGCGATGACGGTGATCGATGTGAACACCGGCAAGTTCACCGGATCCGGCGGCAACCTCGAGGCCACCATCACCTCCAACAACTTGGAGGCGGCCGAGGAGATCGTCCGTCAGCTGAGGCTGCGTGACATCGGCGGCATCATCGTGATCGACTTCATCGACATGGTGCTGCCGAACAACCGGGAGCTGCTGTTGCGCCGGTTGGTCGAGTGCCTCGGCCGGGATCGGACTCGGCATCAGGTCGCCGAGGTGACCAGCCTCGGTCTGGTGCAGATGACCCGCAAGCGGATCGGAACCGGGCTGCTGGAGGCGTTCAGCACCGAGTGCCCGCACTGCCATGGACGCGGGGTCGAGCTGCACGACGTCCCCG
Source organism: Microlunatus sp. (assembly GCA_036566865.1). Taxonomy (GTDB): domain Bacteria; phylum Actinomycetota; class Actinomycetes; order Propionibacteriales; family Propionibacteriaceae; genus Microlunatus. The sequence goes on along the minus strand of DATCVL010000381.1, from coordinate 477 downwards.
TTGCCGATGCCAAGCTCGCAGACGGTGGCACCCGTGACGATCACGGCGGTGGCCGTAAGCGCCGCAACCGGGGCGGCCGCAAGGGCGGCGACAAGTCGGAGAAGGGCAACGAGAAGTCGGAGTCCGGCAAGGACAAGTCCGGCAGCAGCAAGTCCGACTCCGGAAAGTCTGACTCCGGCAAGTCTGAGTCCGGTAGGTCCGAGCGCGAGCACGACACGGCCTCGGTCGGCTGACCCGGCGATAAAAACGCAGCACCAGTTGGCCCGCAACCCGCCCTCGCGGTGGTTGCGGGCCAACTGCGGTCGCGTTCTTATCGCTCGGCAACGGGCTGTCCTAGGGTGTGCTCCATGAGACCGCTGGTGGTTGCCGTTGTCGGAGCCGGTCCGTCCGGGATCTATGCCGCGGAGGCGTTGACCCAGCAGTCCGACATACCGGTTCAGGTGGCGGTGATCGACAAGCTGCCGGTGCCGTTCGGGC
>DATCVL010000380.1:0-10045 GCA_036566865.1 Microlunatus sp. | reverse complement strand
CAGCGGTCCTCGCTCCTGTCGATGAAGACCTGATGATCGCCGAGATGATGGCGATGAGGGTGCTCTGCCGACGGCTCCTCGACCGAGGTCGGCTCCGGGCGATCGGCCTCGGCGTCCTCGGGGTGATCTGCCCGATGTTCGTGGGGTCGACGAGTGCGCTGGCCGGTCGGCCGATTTCGGCCTGACGCATCCCCGATCGACATGGCCCTAACCTTAGGCGGCAGGCTGCGGGCAGCCGGAATTCCCGATGGAGCTCTGCGCAAACTCTCAGCCATCTCGACCGCTCCGGGTCAGTCCACGCTGCCGGAGTACGGGGCTGACTGCCAGTCCGGCCGGCGCTGCCAGACCGCGTACGCCAGTCGCCGGATCACCTCATGCTGCCGGTCGCTCGGCCATTCGCCGCTGACCGCGGCGGTGAGCACGAACTGATCGGCCGGGTCGTCGCCGCCGTGCGGTCGGATCAGCGCGGCGTCCAGCACCGCATCGCTGACCCACCCGTTCTTGTGTGCAACCCAGATGCCGTCCGGCAGTCCCGGACGGATGTCGGTGTCCACCTCGTTGTCGGCCAGCACCCCGAGCACCTCCTCGCAGGTGTCCGGATCGGCGGCGGTGCCTGCAGCGAGGGCGAGCAGGATCGTGTTCAGGCCGTGGCAGCTGACGAGATTGCCCCGGCCCTGACTCTGGGCGGCGTAGTCCTCGATGGCCCGGACCACCCGCACGCCACCGGCCTGACAGGCCGCGATGGCCTCGTCGATCGCGTCGGTGCCGACGGTCTCGAAGATCAGATTGGTGGCCAGATTGGACGAGCGGATGATGCTGCGCCGGCACAGCCAGCGCAGCGACACCGGCTGGCCGAACGCGGCCCAGACCTCCTCATCGGAATCGTCCTCGCGGGTGATGCCGAACGTGCTGCCCACTCTCGACGTGAAGCTGTTGTGGACCTTGACGGTCGAGTCCAGATCGAGGCTGCCCTGATCCCGGAGTCGGTAGGCGGCCAGCACCAACGGCAGCTTCATCGTGCTGGCCGCGTAGTGGTCGGCATCCGGTTCATGTGCGGCGACGACGCCGGCCGGGGTGGCGAGTTCGTACGAGATCCGAAGCGTCGTCTGCTCGGCCCGTGCCTTTTCGATGATCGCGTCCAGTTCGGTCTGCAATCCGGGGGAAGCCGTCTCGGCCGAGTCCGTTGCGCTGTCCAGGTTGTCGGTCACGGGGACAGTGTGTCGGACTTCCAGCCGGGGCAACAGATAGCCTCTGCGCGTGACAACCATCCTTTCGATCCAGTCGTCCGTCGCCTACGGCCATGTCGGCAACAGTGCGGCGGCGTTTCCGTTGATGCGTCGGGGGATCGAGGTATGGCCGGTCTACACCGTGCACTTCTCCAACAACACCAGCTATCAGGCCTGGCGTGGTCCGACGCTGTCGGCCGCGGACGTGCTGGACGTGGTCCGCGGGATCGACGATCGGGGCGTACTGGGGCAGTGCGATGCCGTGTTGTCCGGCTATCAAGGCGGAGAGGAGACCGGGTCCGCGGTGCTGCAGGCGGTCGAGCTGGTGCGATCACGGAATCCGAAGGCGATCTACTGCTGCGATCCGGTGATGGGCGACATCGACCGAGGTGTTTACGTCCGGCCGTCGATACCCGAGTTCATGCGCGCGAAGATGGTGCCGGCCGCACAGGTGATCACGCCGAATCAGTTCGAGCTCGGGATCCTCACCGGGCTGCCGACGGCCACCACAGAACAGGTGTTGGCTGCAGCCGGGGCGGTTCGTGATCTTGGTCCGCAGACCGTGCTGGTGACCAGCGTGGTGGACGAGGACCAGCCCGACGAGATGTCGATGATCATGGTCGACGGCAATGGCGCCTGGCAGGTCAGGACGCCGTTGTTGCAGGAGAAGTTCACCGGTGCGGGGGATCTGACCGCGGCCGTCTTCCTCGGTGGGTTGCTGTCGGCCAACGATCCCGTACGGGCGTTGGCCGATACCGCTGCGGTGGCGTACGGGGTGTTGTCGATCACTGCGCGGGCCGGCGCCCGGGAGTTGCAGTTGGTGGCGGCACAGGACGAGATTGCCGCGCCACAGCGGACGTTCGAACCGGTCCGACTGGCCCGAGGATCGACACTCGGCTGAATTTGGAACGGTTCCGATCTTGTTTTCGCTACCGGGTTGGAAATGAGATCGGCGCGCCCGCTGCGCTAGGGTCCGTTGCGTTCTGTCCCATGTGTTGTCGGGGATCGTCGGGCCCTTCGGGTGGGATGCCCGTTTCGCGGTCGGGCCGGCACGAGCAAGAGCAACAAGGAGATCCATGAAGGGCTTCAAGAATTTCTTGATGCGGGGCGACGTGATCACGATCGCGGTCGGCCTGGTCGTGGCTACGGCTTTCAGCACCTTGATCAAGTCGTTCACCGACTTCATCATCAACCCGATCGTCGCCCGGGCCCAGGGTGCCGGACCGGACACCCAGGGCCTCGGTTGGCAGCTGGGGGCGAAGGGAAACCCGGCGACCTTCCTCGACCTCGGGCAGCTGATCTCGGCGATCATTTACTTCATCATCTTCATGACGGTCGTCTACTTCGTGATCGTGCTGCCCTACAAGCACATTCAGGCGCGGCGCGGGGTGACGGTCTTCGGCGACCCGGCGCCCGCGCAGACCTGTCCGTCCTGCCTGTCTGATGATCTCGCGATCGGCGCCACCAAGTGCAAGTACTGCACCGCTGACATCCCCGCCGACGTCTCATCGACGCGCTGACAGCGATCGAGTCAGGTAGACCGAACTGACCGCGGACAACGAGGTCCCGGCCGTACGGTTCGGCACCCCCAAACGGTTCCACTCTCGGGCTCGCTCCGAGGAGTGGTCATCCCTTCACCGCGCCGGCGGTCAGTCCCTCGGTGAGGAATCGCTGACCGAAGGCGTACATCAGGACCACCGGCACGCTGATCAGCAGCGATGCCGCGGCCAACTCGCCTTGCGGTACGACGTCACCGAAGATCATCGACTGCATGCCGACCGGCAGGGTCTTGAGCTCGTCCTTGGTGATCAACACGAAGGCGAACAAGAACTCGTTCCAGGCGTTGGTGAGGGTGAACAGCGCCACAGCCAACAGGCCGGGCTTGGCGAGCGGCAGCACGATCCGCCGGAAGGCCTGGAATCGAGAGCAACCGTCGGTCAGCGCTGCCTCCTCCAGATCCACCGGTATGGAACGGAAGTAGCCCATCAGCAGCCACGCTGCGAACGGCAGGGTGAAGGTCGGGTAGGTCAGGAACAACGACCACAGCGAGTCCGTCAGATGGACCCCGCTGAGTAGCCGGTAGAGCGGGATGAACAGCAACGCTCCCGGCATCACGTAGGTCAGCAGGATGGTCGTGGTGAAACTCTGAGAGCCGCGGAAACGTAACCTGGCCAGGGCATAGCCGGCGAGCGAACCGCACACCAGGGTGAGTGCCGTCGAGGACAACGCGACGATCAGGGTGTTGCGATACCAGGTGCCGAAGGGCTGGTCGAAGATCAGCCCGGTGAATTGCTCTGTGCTCCACGGAGTCGGCCAAAGATCACTGAGTCGGCTGGTGATCTGCAGATCGGACTTGAACGCGGTGACCACGATCCAGTAGAGCGGTAGCAGCACGAAGCCCAACAGCAGTGCGAGCACGATGCCGGTGCCGACGCCCTGCACCAGCCGTGACGATCTGATCTTGCTCCGCGCGGCCAGTCGGGAGATCAGTGCGCCGACCGCGGCGACTGCCAGCAATGGCACGACCAACAGGACGGCCGCACGCCAGAGGAAGCCCAACTCGGCCAGTCCGAGCAAGATCAATCCGACCGCGATGATCGCCAGCAACACGCCCCGTCGTTGGCCGGCGCTCAACCGGGGCGGCCGATCGCCCCGGTGTTGATCACCGGTCCGCATGAACCGGACCAGAATCACCACCAGCACGGCGATCAGCGGCAGCAAGATCAAGGTCGATGCCGCGCCGGGACCGAATTGGAGCTGTTGGATCGCCTTGGTGTACGCGACCAGGACATACGGTGCCGTCGCGTCGCCGGGCCCACCTTGGGTCATCAGCCAGACCAGATCGAAGTTGTTGAAGGTCCAGATCGACGACAGCAGCGTGGTCACGATGATCACGTACCGCAGGCCGGGCAGGGTGACGTGGACGAAACGTTGCCAGGAGGACGCGCCGTCCACCATCGCAGCCTCGTACAGGCCGGAGTCGATGGCCTTCAACCCGGCCAGGAAATTCACGGTGAAGAAGGGGATTCCCTTCCACACGTTGACCATGATCACCGACGGCATCGCCACCTGCGGGTCCGACAGCCAGGCAGCTGGCCAACCGGGCAGCAGATGGACCGACGCCAGGAACGGACCGATGTGACTGACCGTGAGCAGCGTGTTGACACTGCCGAAGATCGGATCCAGCAACATCCGCCAGGTGAATGCGGTGACGATGGTCGGCACCACCCACGGCAACAGCAACACACCGGCCACGATCGCGCGACCACGGCGAAGGTTGTGCAGCAACAGGGCGGCCACCAAACCCGCAGTGACCTTGAAGACCTCCGAATACGCCGTGAAGACGAAGGAGTTCACCACACCGGCATGGAAGAGTCGATCATGGATCAGCTCGGTGAAGTTGGCCAGCCCGACGAAGACCGTTTCTGCGCCGTGCCGCTGGGTCGTGCTCAGCACCACCGAGTAGATGATCGGGAAGAGGATCAACGCGCCGACCAAGATCACCGTCGGTGTCAGGAATCCCCAGGCCAGACGCCAGTCCCCGCCGAGCCTCGCACGGCGACTGAACGTCGGCGAGGGGCGACGGTCGACAGATTTGGTGGCAGCGTCCTGTACTGCCGTCATTGCTTGATGCCCTGTTGTTCGAACAGCTTGATCAACCGTTCCTGCGCGGCGGAGACCGCGTCCTTGACCGAGGTGCCGCGCAGGATCTGCTGCATCATGTCGGTCAACACGTACGACTGCAGGGCGGCCTGACGGCCGGCACTCGGCACCGACGGGAACGTATAGCCGGTGGTGGTCTTGTGCGGCAGCTTTGCCTCCTGCATGTCCCGCATGGTGGTGAATGCGGGATCACCCTTTGTGTAGAAGGGATCCGAGTCCCAGACCTTCTGCCAGGTCGGCAACACAAGGCCGACCGAGTCACGGGCCATGCCGAGCAGCGGTGAGCCGTGCATCAGGTAGCTCGCCAGCACTTTCGCCAGCTCGGCGTTCTTGGCGCCCTTGAAGATCACGAATGCCTGACTGGCACCTGCCGACAGCGGTGCCTCGGTGGCCGGGCCGGTGCAGCCGATGAACGCGTGAGTGTTCTCGTACACGGGATTCTTGGTGGCCTTGGAATCCGCGTAGACACTGAACTGGTTGTTGATCACGCCGATGATGCCGGCCAACCAGTTCTCGTTGTTGCTGGAATCGGTCCAGCTCTCGATTCCGGGCGGCAGCATCTTCTTGTAGGTGTCCTTGGTGAAGATGTCGGCCAGGAAGGTGATCGCGTCGATCGTCTCGTCGCTGTTCAGCACGACCTTGCGTCCGGAGTTGTCCGTCATCGCTCCGCCGTAGGCGTTGATCACTCCCTCGATCATGCCGTTGGCGTCACCGGAGCGGTTCACCGTCATGCCCCAGCCGAAGCGCTTCTTGGACGGATCGGAGATCTCCATGCAGATGTCCCGCAGCTCCTCGAAGCTGTAGTGCTCCTTGGTGTCGATGCCCTTCTCGCTCATCCAGTCCTTGCGGGCGAAGTAGCCCTGGCCGATGAAGTAGTACGGGATGCCGTACCACTTGCCGTCGAAGACGCAGTTGAGCTGCGACTCCTGGGACGGCTCGCCGTAGGTCTTCTTCAGTTCCTCCACGATGTCGGTGACATCCTCGAGATCGCCGAGCTCGTGGAACTCGGCCAGAAATCGGCCGTCATCGACGAACGCCATGTTCCTGGCATTTCCTGCCTTGATCGCAGCATCGGTCTTCGCGACCAGGTCGCCGGTGTCGCCCTCGATGGTGCTCGACGTCACGGTGGTGCCGGTGGCCTTGCTGAAGGCGGAGATCGCGTTCTTGAAGGCGGTGTTGGCCGACTCGGCGTACTGCTTCTGGGCCAGGATGCCGAGCTGGGTGCCCTTCAGGCCCTTGGCTGCTTTGACGACCGACGGGTCGACGGCAACCGATGACGTCGACGCGGCCTGCTGAGCGCTGTTCTGACATCCGGCGACGCCGGCCAGTGCGATGCCGCCGCCGATACCGAGCAGGCTGCGACGAGAGACCGGAGACGACGAGAGCGGTGATGGTGACTTCATGATTCCTCCTGCCGCGCGTTGGACCGCGCATGGGTACGGCTCTGTCCCGGTGACAGCCCTCGGGATGCGAGGATTGCCTTGTCACACACGGAATGCGGCGGCTTTACAGCCGCCCGTACGTCCGATAGACCTCGGACACCGGCACGCCCGACTGCACGTCGGCGCGGACCTTGCTCTCGATCTCCTTCGCCTCCTCGGACCTCGCCAGGACCTCGTCCAGGCTCTGATCGGGGATCACCAGTACGCCGTCCTCGTCGCCGAAGATCCAGTCGCCCGGATCGATCCGGACCTGACTGCTCAGCGTCCCGGTGACGGAGATCGGAACCTCGATGTCGTGGATCCGGGATCGGTGCAGTGACTCGATCGGCGAGGTGTAGCGGGCGAACACGTCCAGGCCGTCGATCTGGCGGACCAGCCGAGCGTCCCGGATGCCACCGTCGATCACGATTCCGGTCGCGCCGCGGGCGCGACTGGCATTGCTCATCAGCTCGCCCCAGATGCCGCTCTGGGTCTCGCCGGCAGCCCCGACGACCACCACGCAGCCTTCGTACATTGCGTCGAACACGCCGAAGTCGGCCAGTTTGATGTTCGGCGGGATCTCGTCCCGCTGCCGGACATCGGGACCGGCAGCCACCGTGTACGCGGGGCCGGCGACCTGCATGTCGCGACTCAACGGGCTGATCGCGAGGTCAAGACACTGATGGGGGAGGCCTTGTTCGTCGAGGATGTCGTAGACGACAGCCGAGTAGAGATTCTTGAATCGCTGCGCAGTCTGCTGCACCCAAGCCGGGTCATCCCGGCGTGCGGCTGCGCTGCCGCTGTTGATCATGTTCGGGTCTCTCCTTGTCTCAAGCGAAGATGCCGAAGCCCGGCACTGCGTGGCGACGGACGCTGTCCAGGTCGAGCTCGACCCCGACGCCCGGAACGTCGGGAAGGGTGATGTAGCCGTCCTTGACGATCGATGCGGCGTCGGTCGGTGGCACCACGTAGCTGTCCCAGACGTCACGTTCCTCCAGGGCGTGCCACTCCTGGACCAGGAAGTTGGGCACGGTGCTGCATTGGTGCGCCGACGCCATGGTTCCCAAGGGGGTCGACACCAGGTGGGGGGCGAACGGTACGTAGTAGATCTCGGCCAGGTTGGCGATCTTCTTGCTCTCGGCCAGCCCGCCGCACTTGGGGATGTCCGGTTCGATCACGTCAACCGCGCCGGCATCCAGCAGCTCCCGGAATCCCCAGCGGAGATAGAGATTCTCGCCGGCGCAGATCGGTGTCGTGGTACTCGCTCGAACCTGCGCGAGGGCCAGCGGGTTCTCCGGCGGGACCGGCTCCTCCAACCACATCAACGCAAAAGGCTCCAACTCGGTGGCGATCCGGCGCGCACTGGGGACGTCATAGCGAGCATGCAGGTCGATCGCCAGGTCGAGGTCCGGGCCGATCGCTTCCCGGACAGCAGCCACCCGGGCCACCATGTCGCGGATCTCGCTAGCACCCAAGGTGTGGTTGTGAGCGTCGAACTTGGCCGGATGCCGAAGATCATCGATATCGAACTTGATCGCGGTGAATCCTTCATCCGCCATCCGCTGGGCGCGATCGACACAGCCGGAAACGGAACCCTCCGGGTCGTCGCCGTCGCCGCAGTCGGCATAGACCCTGATCCGATCGCGGAACTTCCCGCCCAGCAACCGATAGATCGGCTGGCCCATCGCCTGAGCAGCCAGATCCCACAGCGCCAGCTCGATCCCACTCATCGCAATGACGTAGACGCCGGACTGGGCCCCGGAGAAAACCCTGCGTCGTAAGCGTTCCCAGCAGTGCTCGACGTCGCGAGGATCCTCTCCGATCAGCAGTTCGCGGATCGAGTTGATCACACCGACGACACCGCCGGCGCCGGCATCGGGGTTGGCTTCGCCGTAGCCCGACAGTCCCTCGTCGGTGTCGATGCGGACCAGGGTGGCCTCGCCGTGATAGCGGACGACAGCGGTCGAGATGTTGGTGATCTTCATTGATCTCGCTCCCGGGCCGACGGCAGCGTCGGCGATTGGAGTTGTCGAATCCCCCGAGATGTCAAGACCGGCTTCTAGGCAACTTGTCCTATAAGCTGATGACATGGTCAGCCAACATGACCTCCGGACGGATGTCAAGGTCCATACCCTGCCGATGCAGGTTGCCGCGCATCTGATCCGGCAGATCGTCGCTTCGGAGCTGGAGAACGATCGCGTTCCGTCGGAACTCGACATCACCCGGGAGTTCGGAGTCTCCAGGGTGGTGGCCCGCGAGACGCTGAAGATCCTTTCCTCGTTGGACATCGTGCGCGTGGCCCAGGGACGTCGGGTGACGTTGCGGCCGCCGGAGGAGTGGGACTACCTCAGTGTGCAACTGCTGCAGTGGTTGCCCGAGGATCTCGTCGCGGAGCTGCTGCGGGAGCTGCAGGAAGCGAGGCTGATGCTGGAGCCGGAGTTGGCAGCCAAGGCGGCGGAGACGATCGACAAGAAGAGGCTGCGAGCCCTGGCAGACCTGCTGGTGCGGATGGAGCGGGCCGAAGGGTCACCGGAGGAGTACCTCGCACTCGACATGGCCTTCCATCTGGAGATCTGCCGGGCGTCGAACAACCGAATCCTCGATCGCATCATGTACTCGGCGCGATGGTTGCTGGCGACCAGCAGACGGGTCACGAACGACGAGCCGCACGGGCTGTCCGACGCAACCGCCGTGCATCAAGGCATCTACGACGCGATTGCGGGCGGAGATGCGTCGGCTGCTCGGGACGCCATGCGTGCACATCTGCAGACGAATGTGACGATTCTGACCAAGGCCGGACGGCGGCGTACCAAGGCGAGGTCACGGACGCGTCGGACGGGACCGAAGAGCTAACGCTCGCGCAGGGCCGGCGGCTACCGGTCGTACCGATGATCATCTCCAGCGCCGACGAGTTGATCATCGTCGGCAAGGAGATCCTCCGGATACTCCGCGTGCGCGATCTCCGGATGGTGAAGATCGAAGGCCGGGGACTCCGACCGGATCCTTGGTACGGAGTCGAAATTGTGCCGCGGCGGTGGGCAGGAGGTGGCCCACTCCAACGACCGTCCCCAACCCCACGGATCGTCGACGTTGACCATCGGTGCCTTGCGTGTCTTCCAGACGTTGAAGAGGAACGGGAACATCGACACCGCAAGCAGGAATGCGCCGAAGGACGAGACCTGGTTCAGGATGGTGAATCCCTCTCCGGGGAGATAGTCGGCGTATCGCCGGGGCATGCCCTCGACACCGAGCCAGTGCTGCACCAGGAAGGTGGTGTGGAAGCCGATGAACAGCAACCAGAAGTGGATCTTGCCCCACTTCTCGTCCAACATCCGCCCGGTCAGTTTCGGCCACCAGTAGTAGAAGCCACCGAACATGGCGAACACCACGGTGCCGAACACCACATAGTGGAAGTGCGCCACCACGAAGTAGCTGTCGGAGACCGCGAAGTCCAGCGGCGGGCTGGCCAAGATCACCCCGGTCAGACCACCGAACAGGAAGGTCACCAAGAAGCCGATCGCCCAGAGCATGGGAGTGTCGAAGGACAGGCTGCCGCCCCACATGGTGCCGATCCAGTCGAAGAACTTCACCCCGGTCGGCACCGCGATCAAGAACGTCATGAACGAGAAGAACGGCAGACTCACCGCACCGGTGACGAACATGTGGTGCGCCCAGACGGCCACCGACAGAACCGTGATGCCCCAGGTGGCGGCGATCAACGTGATGTAGCCGAAG
>DATCVL010000379.1:0-10226 GCA_036566865.1 Microlunatus sp. | reverse complement strand
CAGCGCCGTTGGCGAAGATCTTCGCGGCGGTGATCTTGCTCTCCCCCACGAGCGAGCCGTCGACGCTCCAGATCGGCACCACGTCGCGGACACCGAAATCGCCGCCGAACACCCGCAGGTAACAGATCTTCTCTCCCTGCGGGCCACGATCGATCTTGAAGACCACCGCGCCGGCCCGGGTCCTCGCCGGTTCACGGGCAGGCAACAGTTCACCGATCCCGGACATCAACTCCGGCACCCCGGCCCCGGTTACCGCCGAGCCGAAGAACACCGGATGCAACTGCCGGGTCCGGGTCTGCGCCGTCAGCGCTGCTCGCAGTCGGTCCGCCGGCAGGTCGCCCGCAGCGAGATAGTCGGCCAGAAGTTGATCATCAGCCTTGGTCAGCGCATCGGCCATCCGCAGCCGGACCTCCGGGTCCGCGTCGCTGTCGGCGACATACCGGGCGTTGCGACGGCCGGCGTCGTACACCGTGCCCATCGGCAGACCGGTGATGCCGAGCCGGCGTTCGATCTCCGGTACGAGGTCGGCACTCTGTGCTCCGGCCCGATCGATCTTGTTCACGAAGATCAACACCGGCAACTCGAGCCGCTGCAGCGCCCGCATCAGCACCCGGGTCTGGGCTTGCACGCCCTCCACAGCGGAGATCACCAACACCACCCCGTCGAGCACATCCAGGACGCGCTCGACCTCGGCGATGAAGTCAGGGTGGCCGGGCGTGTCGATCAGGTTGACGGTGATGTCGTTGATCATGAACGAGGTCACCGCGGACTTGATCGTGATTCCGCGCTGGCGTTCCAGCGCCAGCGTGTCGGTCTGGGTGTCGCCGTCGTCGACCCGGCCGATGTGGTCGATGACTCCGGCGGCATACAGCAGCCGCTCGGTCAGGCTGGTCTTACCGGCGTCGACGTGCGCCAGGATTCCGAGGTTGAGCGTGCGCAACGAGTAGGTCCTCAACAGTAGACATCAGGAAGGAGCGGGTGGACCTACGAGTTCCTCGCATTGCTCTGCCTTCCGATTCGATGTCTGCCGTGAACGCGGCAAGTCGATCACCGATCGCGCCCTACGGCAACTGATTTTCACCATCCGCGTTCGTCACTCAGCCCGGGTAGTGACCCGGCGTGCTCCCCGGATGGGACCGACCACTGCGGAACTGGTCGTATTGGGCGCCCTGCGGGTTGGACGGCATCAGGGCCAGGATCGCTGTGATCGTGCCACCGACGTAGGGCATGAACATCAGCGCGGCCAGACCACCGCTCTGGTTCTGATCATGCAAGCGCCGCATGGTGATCGAGATGATCGGCAGCACGCTGCCGAGCATGAAGATCACCCAGAGAATCCCGATCGGGTACGCACCCACCCCGAGCTCTGAGCCGTCGGACGTGGTCGCGAGCGCCAGCGTGGTGAACAGCACCATCAGCACCAGGTTGACCAGCGCGTTCCACAGCGCGAACCACCAGTACTCGCTGCGACTGGCCCGGCCGTCGAAGCGGACGATCTTCGCGTAGGCCCGCTTCACCGCTCCGGCAAAGCTGACGCCGTAGTGCGGCAGGTCGAGAGTGCCGGGATCCCCGACCGGTGGACGTCCGCCCGGATACGTGGTCGCCGCCGGGTAGCCGCCCGGATAGGGCTGCCCTGCTCCGTAGCCGCCGCCCGCTCCAAAGTTCGGACCCGCGGCACCGTACGCGTGCTGCCCGGCCGTGGGTTGGTGACCGTACGGTCCGCTCGACGGCGGTTGCTGGGAACTGCCGTACTGCGGGCCTGGTGGTGGTTGTCCCGCGCCACCGTAGGACGACGCCGCGCCGCCGTAGTAGGGATCGGACTGCAGCGGGTCGGAACCGACCGGTCGCCAAGGATTGCCCTCGGCATGATCATCGGCGCGACCGTACGGGTTCTGATCACTCATCTGGACGACCGTCAGACCTGCGGTCGGGCCCGGTCGTAGCGCACACCCTGCGGGTTGCTCGGCATCAGGGCCAGGACGAGGATGACGATGCTGCCGATCGAGGTGAGCACCAGCAGGTAGAGCAGTCCGGTCATGTTCACGTCGTGCAGACGTCGTACCGTGACCGCGATCCCGGGCACGATCACCGCCAGGGCGACCAACCAGAGCAAGATCAGGAACGGCCACGCACCGGCGCCGATGCCGTTGTCGCCGGCTCCGGCCACGCCGAGGATCGTCGCCAGCAGACCCAGTACGCCTTCGACGATGGCAACGCCGAGGACCCACCACCAGTACTCGCCGCGGCTGGCCCGGCCGTCGAATCGGGCGTACTTCTTCAGGGCACGCTTGACGGCATCCACGAAGCCGATGCCGTAGTAAGGCAGGTCGAGGGTGCCGGGGTCGCCCACCGGCGGCTGGCCCTGGGCGCTGTACGGACCGGGGGTCGGGGCTGCGTAACTCATCAGATCTCTCTTTCTGCAATGCCGGGAATCCACGCCGTCGGCACCCTGACACAGCCGGGGGTCGGAAGGCCGCGAGTCCAGGCTTCTGGGAGGTCAAGAACCCAGCCCGGGCACCCCGAGCTGTCGGCCCGGTTCACACCGCTCCGACGGGCGACAACAATAGGGAAACCCAGAGCCGGTGCAAACCTGGCTCGCCGTGGCCGGCCACGTTCAGCCGCCGATGGTCGGCGACGCCACGGCGCGAATCCAACGAAACTTGGCAACTCCGTGCGAAAAGTTTGCGTCGCGGAGGCGCAAATCGGCGTCATCGGGCTATCGTGTCGCGCATCGCGCCGCCTGAAGGCGCTTGCCGGGAGGCATTGGGGTTCGGGGGATGTCACTGCGGATGCTGAGGTTCGAGTGCTGAGGTTTCGGTATGCCGCGACCAGTCATCCCGGGCTGGTCCGGTCAAACAATGAGGACGCCGGGTATGCCGGCGCCTACCTGCTGTTGGTTGCCGACGGCGTCGGCGGGGCCGCCGCAGGCGAGGTCGCATCGGCCAGTACTGCCTATGTGGCCAGCACGGTTTCCATGATCAGCGACGACGACCCGCTGGCCGTGCTGGCGCAAGCCGTCGAATTCGCCCACCAACACCTTCGTGACGGTGTGGAGATCGATCCCGAACGGGACGGGATGTCCACCACGCTGACCGCGGTGCTGGGCAACGGAGAGCGCTTCGGACTCGCCCACGTCGGCGACTCCCGGGCCTACTTGTGGCGGGACGGTGTGTGTCACCAGATCACCAAGGACCACAGCCTGCTGCAGATGCTGCTGGACTCCGGTGAGCTCTCGACCGAGGAAGCCGAGTCGTTTCCCTATCGATCGGTGATCGCGCGCTCGATCAACCACATGGACGCGCCGGAGCCGGACTTGGTGCTGCTCGATCTGCAGGCCGGGGACCGGGTGCTGCTGGCCAGCGACGGCCTGACCGATCTGGTTCCCGCCGAGCTGATCGGCAAGGCGATCGCCGCCGATGATCTTGATGAGGTGGTGGCGGTCCTGGTCGACCTTGCGCTCGGCGCCGGCGGGCGAGACAACATCACCTGCATTCTCGGTGAGCTGGTCGAGGGCGACTTGATCCATCCGCGCGGCGAGCTGATCGGAGCGGCCACGAATCCGGCCAATCTGATCGACGGCGCGGCGATCAGGATCGACCGGATCGGCAGCCGACGTTCTGCTCGACTGCAGCCTGCTGGTGCGGGTTGGCAGACCCCCTGGGCCGGTTGATCACCGGGGCGCCCGGGCGATCACCGTCACGGTGCCCGGTGCGATCTCGGTGAAGCCGGCATCCCGCACTGCCAGCAGCCGATGCCGACGCCAGCCGTCGGCCGGATCGACCAGCCGTTCGGTCAGCGACCGCCACTGATCAGGGCTTGCTCGGCGCGCATCGGTGGGACAGCCCGCCGCCGACCATTTCTGCAGAGTCTGGGGATCGTCGCCGGCCAGCAGCGCAGCACCGATCATCCCGGCATGCCCGGTCTGAGCCATGGTCTTGCCCAGCGTCATCACCGGCTCCGGCGGCACCCAGACCTGCAGGGTGTCGTCGGTCGGCGCGGCGGCCGGCGGTTCGTCCACCGGCGCGTCGGTGCCGCCGACCTGCAGTTTGCTGACCCGTTTGTCCAGCTCGACCACCCGACCCGGCAGCATCGCCCGGACCTCGGTCTCGCCATCCTGCAAGGTGATCCCCGGCAGTTCCGCGGTCGCCTCCCACTGCGCTCCCCTACCCCGCCGGGTGACTTTGCGGATGTGCCCGCCGGTGTACGTGCTGATCGCGGCCCGCCAGTCGGGGTCGGTCCGGACCCGACTGTCCAGACAGATCCGGGCGGCTCCGGCGGCAGCCAGCCGCAGTGCCGCATGCCAGGACGGCGTGCGGTCGCGTTCCATCCGCAAGATCAACTGCATGGCCCGGATCTGATCGGGTTGCTCGTCGCGATCGTCGAGAACCTGATCGACATCCAAGCCGAGCCAATGCGCGTATCGGGCCCGCAGCGGTTCCAGGACCGCACCGAGTGGTGCGACGTCAACAGGGTCGCTCGGAAATTCTGCTGGCTGCTCGGACACGTCGCCCATCCTGCCAACTGCCCGACAAGGGCCGGGAACCGCACCGGCCGGGACGTGACGGCGCGCAGAGGTCCTCAGGCCGCCGCTCGCAGCAGCTCCAGGATTTGATCATGCAATCGGCTCGGCTGCACTCCTGCGTCGGTGATCAACGTGGCGGCCGGCTCGTGGTCGAGCCGGGTCAGGCCGAGCAGGATGTGCTCGGTGCCGATGTGGTTGTGGTGCAGGCTGATGGCTTCGCGCAGGGACAGCTCCAACACCTTCTTCGCCGCCGGGCTGAACGGCAGATGCCCGCGACGAGGGCGCCCGCGACGATTCAGAGCCCCCGAGCCGAAGTTGGCCTCGACCCGGCGGCGTACCTCGTCCAGGTCGATACCGATCTGTCGGAGCGCTTCCGCATCGGGATAGCTGCCGCCGATGCCTGCCTCGACCTGCTCCCGGACAGTCCGATAGCTCAGTCCTTGATCATCGAGCAGCGGCTTGATCACCCCGTCGGCGTGCCAGAGCGCGCCGAGCAGCACGTGTTCGCTGCCGATCTGCTCGTGTCCGAGCCCGCGTGCTTCGGTCTGGGCTTGAATCACCGCATCCCGCGCTGCCGTGGTGAAGCGTTCGAACATGATCATTTCCTCTCGGTCATCGGTCTCGCGTCGGCTGCCGACGCCCGTACTTCTTGTGCACGGCCTGCTTGGAGATGCCCAGCACATTGGCGATCTCCTGCCATGGCCAGCCCTGTGCGCGGGCTCGGTCGACATGCAGCAGCTCCAGTTGGTCGGCCACCGCGCGGAGCGCCACGACGGCACGCAGCCCGACGCCTGGATCGTCGCTGTCCAACGCCCGGTCCAGTGAGCGTCCGTCCATGCCGGAACCGCCCGACACCTGATCGGCGGGTCTCTCCGCCTTCGCTCTTCCAGCCATGATTGTCATCTTAGGTTGACAACCGGAGCGCGTCAACCAGGATTGACATCCCGCTTCGCGGGGCCTGAGGTCACGGCATCTCCGACATTCCCGGTACGATCACTAGGCTTTAGCTCCCACCACAACAGAGAGCGACATCCGTCCGTGCCGAACATCCTGATCCGGGCCCACAAGAGCCCGTTCCAGACCGCCTCCGCCGAACAGACCATCAGCCACAACCTGCTCGGCCGAAACGCCGGGAATCTGATCTTCAGCCAAGCGGTCTGCAGGCTGCTCAGTACCGAGCAGACGAATGTCCGCACCGCCAATCTCGCGAGCCTGGACACACTACGGAACGGTCGCTGGCGGGGCGAGCCGGTCGATCGACTGGTTCTGCCGCTGGCGAACGCGTTCCGGCCGGACTATCTGGACCGGCTGCACCGGATGACCAAGATCATCAAGCAGGCGGGCATCCCGGTCACGGTGCTCGGAGTCGGCGCACAGGCGGCACTCGACGGCAGACGACGAGCGGCGGCGCGACTGGATCACGCCGTCTCCGACTTCGTCCGCACGGTATTGCGGGAGGCCACCGGGCCGATCGGCGTCCGCGGGGAGTACACCCGGGAATACCTGTCCAGGTTGGGATTCCGCGGCGACGAGGTGCAAGTGATCGGCTGCCCGTCGATGTTCATGTACGGCCCTGATCTCAAGATCACCAAGGCAGCACCGGAGCTGTCCTTCGATGCACCGATCGCGTTGAACATCAGTCCCTACGTGCGGCAGATGGGACCGTTGTCGCAGCGCCACGCGACCCGATATCCGAAGCTGATCTACATCGGCCAGAACGAAGCCACCCTTGAGTTGCTGATCACCGGACGCTATCCGGCCAAGCCGGGCTCGAGCACCTTCACCAGCGGGGTGCCGGTCACGGTTGATCATCCATTGATCGAGCAGGACCGAGTGCGTTTCTTCCTCGATCCGACTCCGTGGATCGATCATCTCCGCGACTACCAGTTCTCCTTCGGCACCCGGATCCACGGCAACATCGCCGCCCTCCTTGCAGGGACCCCGGCGGTCGTGCTCGCCCACGACTCCCGTACTCGGGAGCTCGCCGACTATCACCGGATCCCCACCCGGTTGATCACCGATCGACCGGACGGGATCGACGCCGCGGAGCTGTACCGCAGTGCGGACTGGCAGCCTCTGAACGACGGCCACCTCGAGCGGTGGCGGGTCTTCGAGTCGTTCCTGCATCAGCACGGATTGCCGACCAGCTACGACGACGGAGAGGATCGTGGCGCCGCTTTCGACGCCAGGCTGGCCTCGCTCGACTTCCCGCCGGCGGTGCGCACTCCGCTCGGTGCGTCAGCGGAGGAGCTGTTCGCCATGCGCGGTGAGCTGGCCGAACTGCGACGAGAGCTGCAGACCGTCCGGCAGCGGCTCTCCGCCTCGGAGCAGGCATCCCGGCGGCGGATCGATTCAGAGATCGTGCGGCTGATCAACGCCGGACGTCGGCTGCCCCCAGTGGCCAATGCCCGCAGGCTGGCCGGCGATGTCCGCAGCCGGCTGGCCGCCCGGTAACCGGACGGTGACCAGCGGCAGAAAGAACTGCACCAGCGGCCCGATGCTGAGCGCGTAGGCCACCGTACCGATCCACAGATTGCCGCCGAGCAGGAAACCGACGATCACCACTGCCAGTTCGATCCCGGTCCGGATCATCCACACCGGCCGACCGGTGCGGGCCACCAGCCCGGTCATCAACCCGTCCCGCGCACCCGGGCCGAGTTGGGCTCCGATGTAGATCGCACCGGCCAGCCCGTTCAGCACGATCCCGCCGACCACTGCCGCGATCCTGATCGGCATCGCCTCTGGAGTCGGCAGCACGCCCAGCACGAGGTCGACGAAGACCCCGACCAGCACCGCGTTGCAGATCGTGCCGAGTCCCGGCCATTGGCGCAGTGGCACCCACAACAGCAGCACGATCAGGCTGACGCCGATCGTCACCTCGCCGTAGCTCAAGGGCAGGTAATGGGTGAGGCCCTGATGCAGCACGCCCCAGGGCTCGATCCCGAGGCCGGCCCGCAGCACCAGCGCCATCGAGGCGCCGTAGAGGAACAGGCCGACCAACAACTGGATCACTCGACGAGGCATCCGACCGGCGCGCAACTGCTGTCTCGGCGTCAACGCGAGGAGGACGGGTCGACCGGTTCCGGGCAGCTGCATGCCGAGTAGGATGCCGACAATTGGCCCCTGTTTGAATAGCCAATTTTCAGGTCGCGGACCCTCCCCCGACCCGCCGACCAGTCCGACATCCGTACGACGGAGGCGCACGATGACGTCCCAGCAATGGCTGACCGCTGGTCAGCTCGCCGCGCTGCTCGACGGCCGAGGCTTCCAAACGCCGGTCTATCGGGACCTGGCCGAGCGGATCCGGCTGCTGGTGATCGACGGCCAATTGCCCGACGGCCTCCGGATGCCGAGCGAACGCGATCTCAGCGCCGCCCTGAGCCTGAGCCGCACCACCATCACCAACGGGTACGCGCTGCTCCGCGACCTCGGTGTGCTGACCGCCCGTCGGGGCGCCGGCAACTTCGTCCACCAGCCCGAGACCGGGCTGGCCAGCAGTGTGCTGCCGATCCCGTACAGCGGAGACGACGACAACGCACTCGTCGCCCTCAACACCGCCTCCTCGACCGCGCCGCCCGGCTTGAGTCGGGCCTATCAGGCAGCGGCCGAACGGTTGCCGGCATTGCTCGGCGGCACCGGCTACTTCCCTGACGGCGTTGAGGAATTGCGCCGTTCGCTGGCGGAGTCCTTCACCGAACGGGGGCTGCCGACGAAGGCGGAGCAGATGATCATCACCGTCGGCTCACTCTCCGGTTGGAACGTGATCTTGCAGGCGCTGGCATCGCCGGGCGATCCGGTGCTGTTGGAGTCGCCTACCTACTACAACGCGATCGAGGCCTGTCGCCGGATGGGCGCCCGGCTGGTGCCCTTCCCGATCGGACCGGACGACTGGGATGCCTCCCGGCTGGAAACGATCTTGAACAGGTCGCAAGCCAAGATCGCCTTCCTGATCCCCGAATTCCAGAACCCGACCGGGGTCTGGCTGGACGAGGAGCAACGCCGCGCCGCCGCCCGGACCCTCAACCGGCACCAGGTGGTGACCGTGGTGGACGAGACGCTGGTGGACCTACGTCTGGACGGCGATCCGCCACGGACACCGCTGGGCAGCTTGCTGGACAACGCGATCACCATCGGCTCGGCCAGCAAGTCCTACTGGGGCGGCTTACGGATCGGCTGGATCCGGTCCCCCAAGCAGTATGTCCGCCGGCTGATCGAGACCCAGTCGACCATGGACAACGGCGCCGCGCCCTACGAGCAACTCGTGGTGGCCGAGCTGATGCAGGACGCCGACACCGTGCTTGATCATCAACGCACCCGGATCCGGCGGCAGCGTGATCATCTCGCGGCGACCATGCGGGAAGCCTTACCCGACTGGGAATTCTCGACACCCAACGGTGGACTGTCGCTGTGGTTCCAGCTGCCGACCGAGTCCTCGAATCTGATCAGTGCGCTGGCCCGACAGCGGGATCTGGTGCTCACCCCGGGTCCGCGGTTCTATCCGCGGGGCGGCGGTCGACGGCAGCTGCGGATCCCCTATGTCGCTGACCTACCGGTGCTCTCGGAGGCAGTACGCAGGTTGGTGCTGGCCTGGCAGGAAAGCAGATCCGGCGCTCCACGTCGCCCGCTCCGCACCCGGGCCAACGAATTGATCATCTGAGTCGATCACCAGACCGTGATCGAACTCGTCCGGTCAACCAGCCGCCTTGGCCTTGGCCTTCTCGGCTCGCTTGGTCTCCCGTACCTTGATCAACGAGTCGTCGTCGACGATGTCGGCCACCGACCGGAACACCCCGTCGTCGCCGTACTTGCCGGCCGCTTCGCGCCAACCCGGCGGGGTCACACCGCGCTGCTTCCCCAGCAGGGCAACGAAGATCGATGCCTTCTGATCACCGAGTCCCGGCAATGCGGCCAGCCGTCGTTTCAGTTCCCGGCCGTCCTCGGCGGTCTGCCACAGCCGGCTTGCGTCGCCGTCGTACTCCTCGACCAGGGCGCGGCAGACATCATGGAGTCGCTTCCCCATCGACCCCGGGAAGCGATGGACGGCCGGCCGCTGCGAGCAGATCGCCACGAAATCGTCGACGTCCATCGCGGCGATCTTGGCCACGTCGAACGTGCCACCCATCCGCTCGGCGATCACCGACGGGCCGCTGAATGCCTTCTCCATCGGCACTTGTTGATCAAGGACCATGCCCGCCAGTAGTGCGTTCGGGCTGGTTGACAGCAGGTGATCCACATCGGGATCCCCGATCAGGTGCAACTCCGCGGCAGTCATGCCGGTCATTCTGCCCCATCCGCTCCGACTCCGCGGATGCCCGCGTCCCCTCCTGCGGACCACACCTGGCGGGGCCACGGCCGACGGGCCAGGATGGTGCCCGTGCAGGACTCACCAGGATCACTGGCCCGCAAGATCGGCACCGGAGACGCCGTCTTCATCGGGCTCGGTTCGATGATCGGAGCCGGCGTCTTCGCAGCCTTCGGACCGGCTGCGGCCGCCGCGGGCACCGGCCTGCTGATCGGTCTGGCGATCGCGGCCGTGATCGCCTACTGCAACGCCGTGGCATCGGCCCAACTGGCGGCGGTCTATCCGACCTCCGGCGGCACCTACATCTTCGGGCGCGAGCGACTCGGGCATTGGGCCGGATTCACCGCCGGCTGGGGATTCCTGGTCGGCAAGACCGCCTCCTGTGCAGCGATGGCGTTGACC
>DATCVL010000378.1:0-8293 GCA_036566865.1 Microlunatus sp. | reverse complement strand
GAACCGATAGCTCCATCCGGAACCCTCGGCCCAGATGTTGGAGTCCAGGGTCTTCACCGTTGCCGTCCCGGCCGCAGTGTCCCAGTCGTAGCGGACGCGCTCCCAGGTCTGGTCGTTGCCCTCGGTGAGCTCGGCCCAGCCGGCGCCTTGATCATGAACCTCGTAATGGGCCTCGTCGATCCCCGGCCAGGTGGACGGCCGATCGGGACCGAAGTCAGTCAGCACCGCAAGCGCCGCATCCGGCGCCAGTCGGGAATGCAGTTCGAAGCGACCAGTGGGCATGAGTCCTCGCTTAGTTACTCGACGTCTTCACCTGACTTCGGTCCGAGCTCGCGTCATTGGAACTCGAAGCAGCAGCACGGTTTCAACACCAGCAGGGCTCATGTTGCCGAACGCGGTCAGGACATCTTGATCGTGCAGCATGGCGATGCTGATCTTGAGCACATTCAACAGCATCGTCAGTGCGGGCGGGAGCTGAACGTGATCTTCGCTGGTCTTTGATTCCGGAGGTCGTCGTTTCGGTGATCGGCGACACTGAGCGATCATGAGCTCATGGCAGTGGGCAAAACGGGTACGACGCCACGGCGGCGACTTCTGCAGCTGGCGAGTTCCGTGCTGGCGTTGGCATGGCTGGCCGCCTGTACGCCTGGCCTGGCCGAGGACCCCGCTCCGCGGACGACCTCGCCATTGACGTCGGCCGGGCCGCTCTCGACGATTGCCGAGGACCTGGAAGCTCCGTGGTCGATCGCCTTCGACGGTGATACCGCGCTGGTCAGCGAGCGAGACTCCGGCCGCATCCTCGAACTCGACGCTGACGGGAATGCCCGCGAGGTGGGGCTGGTCGCGGAGGCCGAACCGTCGGGTGAGGGCGGGCTGCTCGGGATCGCGATCAACGATGATCAGCTGTACACCTACTTCACCGCGGGCGCCGACAACCGGATCATGCGATACGAGCTGACTGGCCGGCCGGGCGATCTCGCGCTGCGTGGCGGCAAGATCATCCTGAGCGGCCTGCCCGCCGCGAGTTTCCACAATGGTGGCCGGATCGCGTTCGGTCCCGACCAGATGCTGTACGTGACCGCCGGCGACGCCGGCAACCGAGACAGTGCGCAGGATCGTACCCAGCTGTCCGGGAAGATCCTGCGGATGACACCGGACGGCGGGGTGCCGGCAGACAACCCGTTCGCCGGTTCGCTGGTCTACAGCTACGGCCATCGCAATCCGCAGGGCATTGCCTGGGATGCCCACGGCACCATGTATGCCAGCGAATTCGGACAGGACACCTGGGACGAACTGAACGTGATCAAACCCGGAGGCAACTACGGCTGGCCCGAGGTCGAGGGCATCGCCGACCGCGACGGCTTCATCGACCCGGTCCAGCAGTGGCGGCCGGCGGACGCCAGCCCGAGCGGCATCGCGATCGCCGACGAGTCGATCTTCATCGCCAACCTGCGTGGCGAGCGCCTGCGCCGGGTCCCACTCGACGAGCTGTCCAGCTCCACCGAGCAGCTGGTCGGCGAGTACGGCCGTCTGCGCGACGTGACCGTCGCACCCGACGGTTCGCTGTGGGTGTTGACAAACAACACCGACGGCCGGGGTGATCCCGCCGCCGGCGACGACCGCATCCTACGGCTGAAGCTCGGCACCTAGGGCGCGCTTCGATTGCTGTCAACTGCCTCCGAAGCCGGCCCGTCAGGGCGGCCGGGTGAATCTTGTTGATCTTGGACTGTCTTGTCGGAGCCACAACTCCCTCCGGTGTCTGTGTGTATGGTCTTGACGTAGTCGGCTGCGAGTGGGGTGATCTCACCTCACCGGCCGGCCGATGGAACGGGGAACCATGCGAGTTCTTGTGTTGGGCGCCGGGTTCGGTGGGTTGGAACTGACGACTCGGCTGTCGGACGAGCTCGGCGACGAGGCGGACGTCGTGCTGATCGACAAGGCTGACGGATTCGTGTTGGGCTTCTCGAAGCTCGACGTCATGTTCGGGCGCACCACCGCCGAGGCCGTACGCCATTCCTACGCCGACCTGGTCAAACCGGGCGTCCAGTTCGTACACAGTGTCATCCGCTCCATCGATCCGGTCCATCGCACGGTCGAGACCGACGCCGGTCGTTTCGAGGCGGATGTGATGGTGGTGGCGCTCGGTGCCGACCTCGATCCTGCCGCGACGCCGGGCCTGACGCAGGCCGGTTGCGAGTACTACACGAACGAGGGTGCGTTCGCGGCCCGTGAGGCGCTCGATTCCTTCGGTGGCGGGCGGGTGATCATCGGTGTCACCTCGACCCCGTTCAAGTGCCCACCCGCACCGAGTGAGACGGCGCTGATGCTGCACGACTTCCTGGTCAGCCGCGGCTTGCGCGAGGCCAGTGAGATCTCGCTGGTGATGCCACTCGGCCAACCGATCCCGCCCTCCCCGGCGGCGTCACAAGCCCTGCTGGCAGCATTCGCCGAACGTGGGATCGACTGGTGTCCGAACTGCATTGTGCGCAGGCTCGACCCACAGCGCCGGGTCGCGGTGCTCGCCGACGGCGGCGAGTTGGGTTTCGATCTGTTCCTGGGGGTGCCCGTGCACCGGGTGCCCGAGGTGGTGGCCGCCTCCGGGATGTGCGTCGACGGTTGGATTCCCGTCGACCCGCTGACGCTCGAGACGGCCTATCCCCAGGTGTACGCGGTGGGTGATGTGACCAGCGTCGGCACCCCGAAGGCGGGAGTGTTCGCCGAGCGGCAGGCGGGTGTCGTGGCCGATCGGCTGATCGCCCGCCACCGGAGCCAGACTGCGGGATCGATCTACGACGGCACCGGGCTGTGCTACATCGAGTTCGGGCAGGAACGGATCGGCCGGGTCGAGGTCACATTCCGCAGTGGCGAGCCACCGACCGGAACCTTCGACGAGCCGTCGCAGGTGCTGCGTGCGGACAAGGCCGGCTTCGGCAGCAGCCGCGTCCGGCGCTGGTTCGGTCGGGACTGGGTCAACTACTGACCTCGGAGCCTCGCCGAGCAATCGGATCTGCTGGGCCTTCAGCGGGCTTCGCTGCTCACCAGCCGAGCTGACGAAGTCGGGCATCACCGATGCCGAAGTGATGACCGACCTCGTGTACGACGGTGCGCCGAACCTGCTCGAGAACCTCGGCCTCGCTGTGACAGATCGCGCAGATGGCGCGGCGGTAGATCGTGATTCGATCGGGCAGGACGCCGGAGTAGGCAGTCGTCCTGCGGGTCAGCGGGATGCCCCGGTACAGACCGAGCAGGTTTCTCGGCCCCTTGTCGTGCTCGACAGTGACGGCCACGTTGCTCATCAGGGCGCTGAGCTCCTCGGGCAGCCCGTCGAGCGCCTCGCCGACCATCTCCTCGAATCTTTCCGGCTCAACCTCGACCACGCAGCGATTGTGCCTCACCGGCCCTGAGCGTAGAGCCGGCGCAGGGACTTCCGGTTGATCACGAACGCTCCGGCCCCGATGCAACCGGCGCAGGCGAACTGGGCCAGGCGAAACCAGAGCGGGGCGACGCCGGGGAGCAGGGCCAGGGCGACGATGATCACCGGCAGGATGATCGAGATGATCTGGATCCGTCGATAGGCCCAGCGATGTCCGCGGGATGCGGCGTCGGCGAACCAGCCGAAGACTGCCCCGCTCGCGGTGACCCCGCAGGAACGGCCCCACATGAAGGAACTGACCGAACTGCCGTGTCCGCTCAGCGCCAACACCAGGTTGATCAACAACAGGGCCAGGCCGATGCCGAGGTAGCCGGCCAAGATGATCTTGGTTGTCCGGAACGCGGTTCGGGTCTGCACAGCGGTGCTGTCGACCGGCGTCGGCCGGTGGTGCCGGGTCTTGATGTCCTCTGTGTGCTGCATCTCGCAGCCTCCTTCTACTGATCGGCCGGCATTTCCGACCGAGCATCACGAAGCTACGAAGACTCGATCGTTCGCAGTATGGGTCTGGACCCACAGCGGGGTGGGGCTGGACCCACACTCGCCGGGAGACGATGGTGAACGTTCGGATCCGTGGCCACAGTGGAGCCCGAAGCCGTACGGCGGGCCGGAGCAGTTCGGTCCATCCGGTCCAACCGTTCGGTCCGGGACGCGGCATGATCTCCTAGGACAGGAAAGGCAGCAGATCAGATGCGAGGAACTTCGACGCCGGCCGGCGGACCGGGCAAGATCCTGACCGGATTCGTACGGTCGGTGATCTTGTCCGCACTGGCCCTGCTCGTGCCGGCCGTGTCCACGCTACCGGCGTTGATGGGCTGGCTGCTGGGCTCGCCGTGGTCGCCGACCAACGTCTGGTCCTGGGTCGGTTTCTTGATCATCTTCGGCGTGCTCGCGTTGTTGTTCGCCCGACTGATCGGGCGGATCTTCCGCCGGTTGACCGCAGACTGGTGCGGCATCAAGATCACCGATGGCTATCGACGCCCGGAGGACGAACCGGAACCGGTCCAGCTGGCCACCGGCTACTGGTGGAACGGCCACTCCTACGAGCGCACCCGGCGCGACGCCGAGTTGGACCAGCGACGGCAGCGCTGGAGCGACCCGGCCTACTGGCGGGATGTGCGCTGGGTGATCATCGCGGCGGTCATTCTCGGGCCGGTCTGCGCGATCCCCGCCGTCGCCGTCGTCGTTGCCGTGATCATCTTCGTCCATCCAGCTGCCGCCGGCGTGGCGATCGGGATGCTGCTGCTCCTGACAGCAACAGCGACAGCCCCGTACTGCTGGAAGATCCTGGCACCGTTGGCCCACCGCTGGCTCCGGCTTTCCGAGCGGGCCGTGTTGGCCCAGCGGGTGCGCAGGTTGGAAGCTCAGCGCGCCGATGCCACTGCGACCCAGGCAGCCGAGATCCGTCGGATCGAACGCGACCTGCATGATGGGGCACAAGCGGGACTGGTGTCGCTCGGACTCACCCTGGCCACCGCGGAGAAGCTGATGGAGAAGGATCCGGAGCGTGCTCGTGCGCTGCTCCGTGAGGCACGCAAGGGGGCCTCGACCTCGCTGGCCGAGCTGCGTGAACTCGTCCGCGGGATCAACCCGCCGGTGCTCGTCGAGCGCGGGCTGGTCGACGCGCTCCGATCCTTTGCTCTGGACAGCCAGCAGGACATCACCGTCGGTGCCGATCTGGACCGACGGCTCGATGCGCCTCTCGAAGCCGCGCTCTACTTCAGCGTCGTCGAGCTGCTGACCAATGTCGCCAAGCATGCTCCGGCGGCCGGCGTGCAGGTGCGGATCCATCGATCAACCGGCGGCATCGTCGTCGAGGTCGCTGACGACGGTCCCGGCGGTGCAGAGGCCCGGACCGGTGGGGGACTCGACGGGATCCGTCGGCGACTCGAAGCCTTCGACGGCAGCTTCCGGGTGGAGAGCCCGGCCGGCGGCCCGACCCACGCGATGATCGAGGTGCCATGCGGATAGTCGTTGCCGAAGATCTCTACCTGCTGCGGGACGGGATCGTTCGGCTGCTGGAGGCGTACGGTCACCAGGTCGTCGCGACGGCGGCCACCGGCCCGGAGACCGTCGCCGCCGTGCTCGGCCACCGTCCCGACGTGGCCGTTCTCGACATCCGGATGCCGCCGACCAACACCGATGAAGGGCTCGCTGCTGCGTTGACCGTACGGCGCCGGGCCCCTGGACAGCCGGTGCTGATCCTGTCCCAGCACATCGAGCAGCTGTACGCCCGCGAACTGCTCGCCGATCAGGCCGGCGGGATCGGCTACCTGCTCAAGGACAGCGTCTTCGAGGCCGACCAGTTCATCGACGCGCTCGAGCGGGTCGCCGCCGGAGGCACCGCCCTGGATCCGGCGGTGGTCAACAAGCTGCTGGCGCGACCGGCGGCGACGCCCACGCTCAGCCGGCTGACCGAACGGGAACACGCGGTGCTGGCGCTGATGGCCGAGGGCCTCTCCAACGCGGCCATTGCCCAGCGCCTGTTCCTCAGTGAAAGCGCGATCAGCAAGTACACGACCTCGACCTTCGACAAGCTGGGCATCGGCAATGACGACAACGCCAACCGCCGGGTGCTCGCGGTGCTGACCTATCTGAGCAGCATCCGTCCCTGAGCACCCGGACCAGGTCACCGCCGCAATTCGGCGATGATGTTCTCCAGCTTGCGTACCGACAGCGGGGCGGCGATCAAGCTGCGGATCTCGCCTTCGGCATAGGACTGCTGCTCGTCCGGGGCGTCCAGCCCGAAGCAGAACTGGTTGTAGATCCAGTTCAGGTTCGCGGTGATCGCCGGCCAGAACGACGACAGGTCGAGTGTGGGAAGCACGCGTTGATCTTGGTAGCCGTCGACGAGTGCCCGAGCGGTGCCGGGATTGGTCGGTGCATGGACTGCCCAGTGCACCAGCACATAGCCGAGCTCCCAGGCTGGATGATTCGGGCCGGCGAAGTCCCAATGGGTGAGGACCAGTTGGTCGTCAGCACCCATCCGGACCGTTCCCACGCTCAGGTCGTTGATGCAGATGATCAAGGAGCTCTCGGGTCGGAAGTCGATCGACTGCAACGGTCGCAAGACGTTGCGCACCAAGTTGATCAAGTCATCCAGCCACGGCTTCTTGGCCGCCGCCGTCCGGAGGATCAGCTGATCCCAGTCGTCGTCGGAGTGTCGATGGGTGAGGTGTCCGGACTGCCCCGGTGCCAACCGATGATCGGTCGCCGGACCGACCGAGTGCAGCGTCGCCAGCGTGCGTCCAACCGCGCGGGCAACCGACGACCGGACTGGTTGCAGGACTTCCCGACCGAGATCCATCCAGCGATCGACACGCCAACGCTGCCCCTCGACCTGGAACAGCAGTGTGTGATCGCGGCTGCGGACGGCTGTCGGTGCCATCACACCGGCAGCCCTGGCCCGCCCACGAAGATCATCGGCACGCTCGGCCTGGTCCTCGTCGATCCAGTTGAACACCGGCGTGGCCAGCCAGTGGCCATGCTCGGTCCGCAGACTCCACCGGCGCCCCATGATCGCGTACGCGATCGGTGTCATCGGTTCGATCACCTCGCCGAGCCCGAAGGCGCCCGCGAGGGTTGTCGCCAGAGCCTGGTCGGAGGTCGGTGGATCGGACCGGCGTCGTTCGACCTCGGCGCCCAACTCCGGCCAGGTGTGGAAGCCGTACTGTTCGGCGATCTGGCGCTGAGCATCGGACAGCCGAGACGTTGGGTCATTCTCGCGAAGTGCGCCGAGAAGTTCCTTCGCCTCACGACGAAGGAAGTCGAGATTCGGGCTGTCAGGCAGGATACGCATGGTGGCTCGCTTTCGGCCCGGACTCGCACGAGCGCTGCGAAAGCGGCGGTGGAACTGCCACACACGGCATCAGGTAGGGGCGGCTTCCAGCCTTCCGGCGAGTCCTCGACGCGCCCCCTGGCGCGTTCGTGACCCATCCAAGCACCGGCATCCGCTTTGGTCAACGGCGCGCCCCTCGGCCGGTCAGCTCACGGCGCGTTCGATCAGCTCGATGATCTTCTTCTCGGTCGCCGGGGTGATCTTGGTGATCGCGTACTCGGTCGGCCAGATGTCGCCGTCGTCGAGGGCGGCCTGATCACTGAACCCGATGGTGGCATAGCGGGTCTTGAACTTGGCGGCGTTCTTGAAGTGACAGACGACCTTGCCGTTCTTGGCGTAGGCCGGCATCCCGTACCAGGTCCGCGGGGTCAGCTCCGGCGCGACCTCACTGACGATCGCATGGAAGCGCTCGGCGAGAGCCCGATCGTCATCGGACATCTCGGCGATCTTGGCCAACAGGTCTGCCTCGCCCTCGGACTTGGTGCTGCTGCCGCCACGGCTCTTCTGTGTCTTCAGCTCCTGGGAGTACGCCTTCATCGCGGCCCGCTCGTCATCGGAGAAGCTCGGCTTCGTGCTGGACTTGCGGGTGGCCTTCGTAGCCATGATCGTTTCCTTTCCATTGATGATCGAACGAGACAAACCTAGATCGCGGAGGCCCGCGTCGGCTTCTTGAAAACTGATCAGTTCGTACCCGGGCACTTCGTTGGTGGTAACGATGATCACGGGACGCATCACACCGATAACCGGGCCAACGCGCCATCCCACCCGTCCCACCGACCCACGTCCCGCATCCGGACTCCCGTCACAGGTGCCCGTCAATTCGGAACTGTTCGTTTTCCACCCGGTGTCGAGTTTTGTGCGCGGGTTCTCGTGCTGGGCTGTTCGTTTTCCGCCCGGTGTCGAGTTCTGTGCGCGGGTTCTCGTGCTGGGCTGTTCGTTTTCCACCCGGGGTCGAGTTCTGTGCCGCGTCGCTCGTGGGCGGCTGTTCGTTTTCCATCCGGAGTCGACTTTCGCCCCGTGACTCC
>DATCVL010000377.1:0-7220 GCA_036566865.1 Microlunatus sp. | reverse complement strand
GTCGATTTGCCCGCATTGGGCAGCCCGACGATTCCGATGGTGAGGGCCATTCAACAGACTCCGAGGATCAGGGGTGGATCGGCAAGCGCCAACCCTACTCGCGCCGCTGCCGCGACAAGAACGCAACCGTAGTTGGCCCGGACGGCCCGGATCGGCGGGTTCGGATCGATCTGAGGCTGCATTCTTATCGCACCGAGGCTCGTAGATTGATCCCGTGGACATCGTCGGCGAGTCCTTCCAGCCGTACGGAGCCGGGCACTGGCTGATGCTCGCGATCACCGGGGTCGGCGCGGTGGCGCTGGTGGTCGCGGGACGCCGGCTGCGGGACCGGCCGGCGGCCACGATCATCGCCCGCACACTGGCTCTCGTCCTCGCCACGGCGGCAACGATCCACCTGATCGTCGGGTTGCTGCCGGCCAACTTCCGGATCGGTGCCTCGTTGCCGCTGCAGTTCTCCGATGCTCTGCGCTTCATCGCTGCGGCCGCGCTGTGGTTCCGCTGGCGCTGGGCGTTGGTGATCACCTACTACTGGGGACTCACTTTCAACCCGTGGTCGATCGTGACCCCGAATCTGCATTACGTGAACGCGCCCTGGTATGACTTCACCGCGTACTGGGTCCTGCACATCCTGGTGATGTGGGCGCCCATCTACCTGGTGTGGGGGCAGGGCTGGCATCCCGATTGGCGGAGCTATCGGATGGCCATCGTGCTCACCCTCGGGTGGGCGGCGATGACCCTCGGCCTCAATTTCCTGCTGGGCACGAACTACGGCTTCCTCAATCGGAAGCCGGCCGCGGCCTCACCGTTGGACCTGATGGGCCCGTGGCCGATCTACCTGCTGGTCTGCTTCGTGCTGATGTTCATCGTGTGGGCGTTGATCACCTGGCCGTGGACAACCCGACGCCGCGCCGAACGCCGCCCGTCCGGGACGGCTAGGCCGCCAGGAACGCTCGCATCACCCGGCTGAGCGCGTAGAGGTCCTGGACGCCGGCCAGCTCGCGGGCCGAATGCATGCCCAGCAGGGGCGCTCCGACGTCGACGGTGGTGATGCCGATCCGGGTCGCGGTGATCGGTCCGATGGTCGATCCGCACGGTACGGCGTTGTTGGAGACGAACTCCTGGGTCGGCACTCCGGCGGCAGCGCAGGCCAGCCGCCAGACCGCCGTACCGACCGCATCGGTGGCGTACCGCTGGACCGCGTTGACCTTGAGCAGCGGCCCGCCGTTCAGCACCGGACGATGCTGCGGATCATGATGTCCCGGATAGTTCGGATTGACGGCGTGCCCGGTGTCCGAGGACAGGCAGATCGAGGCCGCCAGCGCCCGCAGATGATCTTGGCCTGCGGCACCGAGTGCGCTGCTGATCCGCTCCAGAACGCTTTCCAGGATCGGACCGGCGGCGCCGGACGGCGTCGCACTGCCGGCCTCTTCATGATCAAATGCGGCCAGCACCGGGATGTGGTCGCCCGGATCGGCCTGCTCCAGCGCGGCCAGGCTGGCGTGCACGCTGCTCAGATTGTCCAACCGGCCGGAGGCGAAGAATTCCCCGTCCAGGCCGATGATCGCCGGCGACGCGGTGTCGTAGGCGGTCACGTCGAACCCGAGAAGTTGATCACGATCCGCGCCGGCCAGCTCGGCGAGATGATCAAGGATGCTGCGGTCCGGCCGGCTGACACCCCAGATCGGCGCGGTGTGCTGCTGCCGATCGAGCTTCAGCGCCTCGTTCACCGATCGGTCCAGATGCGGTGCCAGCTCGGGGATCCGCATGATCGCGCCGGTCTTGACCAACACCGTCTTGATCGATCCCGGATCACTCCGGTCGCCGTCGGCGATCACCAGCCGGCCGGCCAGACCAAGATCACGATCCATCCAGGTGTTGAGCAGCGGACCGCCGTAGATCTCCACCCCGAGCTGCTGCCAGCCGTCCGCGGTCCGGATGTCGGGTCGCGGCTTCAGTTTGAAGGTCGGCGTGTCGGTGTGCGAGCCGACGATCCGGTAGCCGGTGCCGGCGGTCGCACCGGCCGGGATCCGCCAGGCGACCAGGCTGCCGTCTCGGATGATGAAGTAGCCGCCGGCCGACAGTTCCCAGGTCGCGGTCTCGTCGAGTTCACTGAACCCGGCCGCGGTCAGCCGGCGGGCGGCCTCGGCCACCGCGTGGTACGGCGTCGGCGAGGCCACCACAAAGGCGGCGAGATCCTCGGTATGGGTGCGGGCAGCGGTCGGGTCGACGGTCATGCGCTCATCCAACAACATCGGCACCGCCTGGTGACCACGCCCCGTCCGCACCCGGTCCATCCCGAGCCCGGTCAGCAGATCGGGAGGTCTGTGGACCGGCGATCGGCCGCGGGTCCTCGGCCGATCGAGCACGACGGCATCCGCGACCTGACGCATTACCGGCGCGCCGGACAGCCTTGCCCGGTTTTGTCAGAGCCAGGGGACAAGATCGGGCACGTGGCTACTTCGATCCTCGCCCTGGTCTGCGGACTCGTGCTCGGCGCCCTGTTGGCCGGTGTCGCCGGCTGGCTGGTGATCCGCGCCCGGGCTGAGACGCGCGGCGCCCAGGATGATGCCCAGAGCGCTCAGTCTCGTTCCGAGTTGGCGCTCGCGCAGAGCCAGGCGGCCGAGGCGCGGTCGGAGGCGGCCCAGGCCAGATCCGAGCTGGCCGGCATGCATCGGGCCGTGGCCGAGAGCAAGGCCGAGGCGTCGGCGGCCCAGGCAGAAGCGGCCGAGGTGCAGTCCGGACTGGCCAAGGCGCTGGCCGAGCGGGACGGCGCGGTGCAGCGGGCCGGCGAGATCGCGGCCGACCGGGAAGCCATGCTGAATCAGTTCAAGGTGCTGTCAGCGGAGACGATCGAGCGGCAGAGCAAGCAGGCCGATGCCGCCGCCGACGCGCGGCTGAAGGCGACCGAGCAGCTGATGGCGCCGGTGCGCGAATCGCTGGACCGGTTCAACAGCCGGCTGACTGACGTGGAGAAGGAGCGCGCTGCGATGTCGGCAGACTTGCGCGCGCAGGTGCAGACCGTACGGCAGACCGGCGAGACCCTGCGCCGGGAGACCGGGGCGCTGGTCACCGCGCTGCGCAAGCCGCAGGTCCGCGGCGCCTGGGGCGAGGTCCAGCTGAAGCGAGTGGCCGAGCTGTCCGGGATGCTGGAGCACTGCGACTTCGACCTGCAGACGACCACCCGGACCGACGACGGCACCGTCCGTCCCGACATGCGGGTCAATCTGAGCGAGGGCAAGTACATCTTCGTCGACTCGAAGGTGCCGCTGAGTGCGTTCCTGGATGCGGCCGAGACCGACGACGAAGGTCGACGGGCCGAGCAGCTGCAGCGCTATGCCAAACACATCCGCAAGCACGTCGATCAACTGTCGGCCAAGCAGTACTGGAAGGCGGCCGAGACGCCGGAGTTCGTGGTGCTCTTCCTGCCCAGCGAGGCCTTCTACTCCACCGCGCTGGAGCAGCAGCCCGACCTGTTCGACTACGCCGCCCGCAAGGATGTGGTGTTCGCGACGCCGACGACGCTGATCGGGATGCTGCGCTCGGTGGCGTACGGCTGGCGACAAGCGGCACTGGCCGAGAGCGCGGCCGAGGTCTTCAAACTGGGCCGGGAGCTGCACGAGAAGCTCGGCCTGATGGGTAACCGCTTCGACAAGCTGGGCCGGGCGCTGCGGACCTCGGTGAACGCGTACAACGAGACCATCGCCACCGTCGAGGGCACGGTGCTGGTGCGGGCTCGGAAGTTCACCGAGCTCAGGGTCAGCGAGGCCGAGCTCAGGCCGCCGACCTCCGTCGACGAACCGGTCCGCCAGATCCAGGCCCAGGAATTGGTCGAGGACGCGGTCCGGGTGGAGCCCATGATCGGGCGCGAGGACGCGCCGAAACGGCGATCACGGAAGCGGAATGCGCCCCCGGAGGCGGACGAGCTGGTCCGCGGAGAGCCGGATCTGTTCGAGCTCACGGCCGGCGACGTGGACCGCGGCGCCCGGGATGCCGACACCGGCAGCTGAGCCGGCCGGCCCACCGGTGTCAGTCGTTCAGCGCGCCCTGGCGGAGATCGCGGCGCAGTTCCGGCGGCAGGGCGAAGACCAGCGATTCCTCGGTCAGTCGTTCCTCGGTCGCGGCCGGGAAACCCTTGTCCTGCAGGTGTTTCAGAACCCCGTCGACCAGGTCGTCGGGCACCGAGGCGCCGCTGGTGACGCCGACCGTGTCGACTCCGTCCAGCCAGTCGTCGGCGATCTCGCCGGCGTTGTCGACCCGATGGGACGCCTTCGCTCCCGCTTCCAGCGCGACCTCGACCAGTCGTACCGAATTGGACGAGTTCGCCGAACCCACCACGATCACCAGATCGGAGTGGGCCGCGATCTGCTTGATCGCCAGCTGGCGGTTCTGGGTCGCATAACAGATGTCGTCGCTGGGCGGATCCATCAGCGCCGGGAACTTCTCCCGCAGCTTGGTCACCGTCTGCATCGTCTCGTCCACGCTCAAGGTGGTCTGGCTCAACCAGGCGACCTTGGCCGGATCGCGGACCTCGACGCCCGCAACGTCCTGGGGTGACTGGACCAGGATCACATTCTCCGGTGCCTCACCGGTGGTGCCCTCGACCTCCTCGTGACCGGCATGCCCGATCAACAGGATGTCCAGGTCCTCCCGGGCGAACCGCTTCGCCTCGTGATGGACCTTGGTGACCAGCGGGCAGGTCGCGTCGACGGTCTTCAACTGCCGTTCCTTGGCCTCGTCCCGGACCGCCGGGGACACGCCGTGGGCGGAGAACACAACCGTGGCACCCTCCGGCACCGCAGTCAGTTCGTCCACGAAGATCGCGCCCCGCTGCTCGAGGGATTCGACCACGTGCCTGTTGTGCACGATCTGCTTGCGGACATAGATCGGTGCACCGTACGTCTCCAACGCCCGCTCGACCGTGATCACCGCCCGGTCGACCCCGGCGCAGTAACCCCGCGGCGCCGCCACCACGACGCGCTTGCCGTCGACTGCCGGCGACGGTGCCTCGGCCGGGTCCTGGGCAGTGTTCATCGGCTGGGTCTGCGAGCTCATGGCGGTCAGTCTATGAGCCGACGTCCGGTCGGCCGGGCCCGCGCGGTGTGCATCGCACCACCTCCCGCCGGCGGTTCGCGCGAACTGCGGCGTCGAGCCGGTGAGTACCCAACGAGTCGGCGGTACGGTCTCCGGGTGGCTGATGATCGGGCGGACCTGTTGAGCACCCTCGGGGCGCCTGCCGGCCTGTGCGCCGAATGCCGCTTCACCCTGCTCAACCGGACCCGTCGCGGCACCACCTATCTGCGTTGCGGGCTGGCTGCTGAGGACGACCGCTTCCCGAGGTATCCACGGCTGCCCGTCGTTCGGTGTGAGGGATTCCGAGGGCGATGAGCTCTGGGGCGGGCCCCGATGGGTGAGTCCGCACGCATCGATCCCAGGTCCTGACAACTGATCGAGTTGCGCCGCAGGGCACGACGACGGCCCAGCAGCCGGTGAGCGCGTAGCTGTGGTTCGACAACGCGCCGTGGGTGCAGACCGTTAGGGTCTGCGGCATGGCCCTGGAGTCCTCTCCCGATCAACCGCAGCCACTGCGGGTGGTGGCGCAGGCGGTCAAGGGCTGGATCGATCGTCTCGGCTGGGTCTGGGTCGAGGGCCAGTTGATCGAGATCAATCGCCGCTCCGGCTCCCGAACGGTCTTCCTCACCCTGCGGGACAAGCTCGCCGACGTCTCGGCCAGCGTCGCCATCTCGCCGGCCAATCTCGACCTTGCCGGTCCGCTCCGCGAGGGGTCGACGGTCGCGGTGCATCTGCGCCCCAGTTTCTACACACCG
This sequence comes from Microlunatus sp., assembly GCA_036566865.1. GTDB lineage: Bacteria > Actinomycetota > Actinomycetes > Propionibacteriales > Propionibacteriaceae > Microlunatus. The sequence continues at coordinate 1,395 of DATCVL010000377.1, read as the reverse complement.
AACAGCCGCTTCTCCTTCTACTGCGACGAGATCCGACCGGTCGGCGAAGGCAGGCTGCTCGCCCAGCTGGAGCAGACCAAGCGGCTGCTCCAGGCCGAGGGCCTGTTCGACCGGTTCCGGAAGCGTGCGCTGCCGTTCCTGCCGCGATCGGTCGGTCTGATCACCGGAGCGGAGAGCGCCGCCGAGCGTGACGTGGTGGAGAATGCTCGACGCCGCTGGCCGGCGGTCAAGATCGAGATCCGCAACACCCTGGTGCAGGGGCCGCAGGCCGCGGCCGAGATCATCCGCGCCCTGCAGCAGCTGGACAAGAAGAGCGACGTCGAGGTGATCGTGATCGCCCGCGGCGGCGGATCCCTGGAGGATCTGCTCCCCTTCTCCGACGAGGGTCTGATCCGCGCCGTCGCCGATTGCGGTACGCCGGTGATCTCCGCGATCGGGCACGAGACCGACCAGCCGATCCTCGACCTGGTCGCCGATGTGCGAGCCTCAACGCCGACCGACGCGGCCCGCCGGGTGGTGCCCGACGTGACCGAGGAGTTGCTCCGGGTCGACCAGGCACGGCAGCGGGCGTACGCCGCGATGATCAAGCTGATCGACCGGCAGCAGGAATTCCTGGACACCATCCGCAGCCGGCCGGTGCTGGCTGAGCCGACGGCCAGTTTCGACCTGCGCTACGAGCAACTCCAGGCGCTACGGCATCGCGGCCACCGGGCAATCAACCAGTTGTTGAGTACGGAGTCCAGCACCATCAGCCATACCCTGGCGCGGGTCCGGGCGATGTCGCCGAAGGCCACCCTGGAACGCGGCTATTCGATCTTGGTCGACGATCGAGCCCGGACGATCAGCTCGATCGGCGACGTTTCCGACGGGTCCGAGCTGACCGCCCATCTGGCCGATGGCCGGCTGACCGCGACGGTGACCGGACGGCACCAAGATCATCACGGTCAGGGCGTCGATCCCGACGACCATGATCAAGAACGCGATTCAGCGAGCAGCGAGTGAGGACACAGCAGACGATGACGGATCAGCCGGCCGAGGACGAGGACCTCTCCCAGCTCAGCTACGAGCAGGCCCGCGAGGAGTTGGTCGCCGTGGTTCAGCGGCTGGAGTCCGGCGGAGCACCGTTGGCCGAATCGCTGGAGCTCTGGGAGCGCGGCGAGAAGCTGGCCGCGCTGTGCCAGCAATGGCTCGACGGCGCCAAGGCCAAGGTCGAGGCCACCCGGGCAGAGTCCGCCGGGTCGGACGACGACACCTGACCAGGTGGTCCTGCACAGGTCCCGTGTCTCGATCCGGCTCAGTACCGAGACCGACGGTCCGGGAGGACGTCGACCGCGGTCACCCCACGCCGAGCTGACCGAAGCGGCGCCGGTAGTCGATCGGGGCGACGCCGACATG
>DATCVL010000376.1:0-10867 GCA_036566865.1 Microlunatus sp. | reverse complement strand
GGGTGTGATCGGCGGTATCACCGTGCTCACCCACCTGAACCCGTACGTGGTCGGGCTGCACATGCTGAATTCGCTGGTGCTGGTGACGTTGGCGACCTGGCTGGTCCGGCTGACCTGGCCGGCGCCGGCCAAGGAGGTCGGCCGGGCCGCCCGGTTGCTGTCCTTGATCACCTTCGCGCTCGGCTGGGTCGTGGTCAGCCTGGGCACCGTGGTGACCGGCTCCGGGCCGCATGCCGGTGATGTCAAGGCCGTGCGTACCGGTCTGAACCCGTACGACATCAGTCACCTGCATTCGTTCTCGGTCTACCTGCTGACCGCGGCCACCATCGTCTCGATCATCGTGCTGCGCAATCGTGCCGCGGTGGCGTTGTTGATCATCGAACTCGCCCAGGGCGGGATCGGCTTCGCCCAGTACTTCTCCAACCTGCCGATCCAGTTGGTGATCCTGCACATCGTCGGCGCCGCCGGCACCATCGCGCTGTCGGCCAACCTGCTCTGCTCGGTCCGCCTGCACCGCTCGCCTGACCAAACCGCGGTCGCTCCGCCGGTCACCCAACCCACACAGTCCCCCGTGTCCTAGCAGTCCCGTCGAGCACCCCGGCGCGAGACCGAGCCGGGGCGACCCAACCGTGGACGCAACCCGGGCGGGGGTACGGGGGTCGTCCCCGGAACGTGAGACACCCGATCGAGATCGCGGCAGCAGGCACCGACCCGACCGCGACGAAGTCAGAGCAGATTCCTCGCCTGCTTCAGATCCCCCTGCCAGAACCGGGCGCCGGCCAGCTTGACGCCCATCTCTCGCGGTGCGCCGTTGGAGGCGCCGGTACGAGCCAGCAACTGCAAGGCGATCGGGATCTGATCGGGCCGCAGCCGACGGGCAAGCGTCACGTGCGGTGCCCAGCGGCCGGCGTTGAAGTGACGGTCCAGGGCCGGTGGGCAGCGATCCTTCAACTGCTGCTGCAGTTGCAGCAGTTCGACACTGGCCAGGACTTGCCGGACCAAGATCAGACCGGGCCGGCCGACCTTCGCGGTCCCGAAGATCATCGGCACGCCGACCACCACCGGCAGCGGCAACGCCTCGGTCAGCGTCGGACCCAACCCGGTTGCGGTGGCCATCGGGATCTGCTCGCACGCGACCGCGGTCACATGTGGTCGGCGCGATCCGGTGCCCGGGTCCGGACGATGTTCGCTGGGCAGTCCGGCGTCGGCCAGCATCCGCCACTGCCGCTTGATCGCAGCCTCGGCCTCGTCATCCAACAACAGCTCGATCGAGTGGACCACCGGGTGCCTTCCCTGTCGGTTGCCGCGATTATCGCGCACCGGCGGCAGGATTGTCCGCACCCTGAGCGGAGAATTCCACCGCCGGGGTCGATCGAACGGTCGGACTCGCCCTCGGAATCGTTGTCGATCATGGCCGAGTTGATCATCATTCGCATCGGTGCCGGCCTGATGATCAGGTTGATTTTGTTCTCGCAGCGGCCCTGCCGTACGACTCTGCGCCGCCGATCGCGGCATGATCGTCCCCAGGCAGCTCACCCGTCTCGGGTGAGTTCGGCTGTTGCTTCCCCGGTTCAGGCTGGGCGGCACGGCATCATCACAGCGAGGGAGGTCCGGTGGGCGATCGGGTCCGGCAGGTCAGGTGGGTGCGGTGAGCGGACTGCTGTGGAACCTGATCCCGCTGATCCTCGGGAACATCCTGGTGCCCTCACAGGTCGCGATCACGTTGTTGCTGCTGCTCCGCCCCCGCGGCGGAACGACGGCAGCGATCGCGCTGATCGCCGGCATCCTGACCATGCGGGTGGTCCAGGGCCTCGTCTTCGGACTGATCCTGACCAGCGTCTCCTCCGCGCACGGCAAGCCGTTCACCGGCCCGCTGGTGTACGGAGGTTTCGTCGGCCTCGGCCTGTTGCTGTACGCCGCCGCGATGAAGATGGCGCTGACCAACGAGGACCCTGACGACCCGCCACCGCGGTGGCTGACGATGGCCAGTTCGATGTCGCCCAAGCTGGCCTTCGGCGTCGGTGCCGCACTACCGCTGGTCGGGGCGAAGTTCTGGGTGTTCACGCTGAGCGCGGTCGCCGCCGTACGGGATGCCCGGCTCGGCTATCTCGGGGCCTCACTCGCCTTCGTGCTGTACGCGGCGCTGAGCTGTGCCCTGCTGATCGGGATGGTCGCGCTGCGTGTCACCGGAACGCCCAGGTCGGTCCGCATCCTCGAGGGCAGCGCGGCCTGGCTCAAACGTCACAACAAGGCTGTCGCGCTGGTGCTCGGCGCGGTCTTCGGCACCTGGTTCTTGATCACCGGATTGGCCGGCTTGATCTGATCCGGCGCACTGCGGGGCACGGATTCAGAAGTGCAGGAGGGGGTCGACCGCGGCGGCGACGAAGATCAACGCCAGGTACGAGTTCGACCAGTGGAAGAGCCTCATCGGCTTCATCAACGCGTCGCTCAGTCCGGCCCGGGCGCGGCGCAGCAGCTGCACCGATTCGACCAACAGGGCGATCCCGCAGACGCCGGCCACGATCGGATAGAGCAACCCGGTCCCGGCCACCGGCCAGAGCAGCAACGAGGTCGCCACCGTCAGCACCGAGTAGATCAAGATCCGGACCGCAACGGCGGCCGGTGGCTTGATCACCGGAAGCATCGGCACGTCGGCGGCGGCATAGTCCTCGCGATACCGCATCGCCAGTGCCCAAGTGTGCGGCGGCGTCCAGAAGAAAACGATCATGAACAGGATGAACGGCGCCAGCTCCAGCTGACCGGTCACCGCGGTCCAGCCGATCAACGGCGGGAAGCAGCCCGCGATCCCACCCCAGACGATGTTCTGGGAGGTGTGCCGTTTCAAGATCATCGTGTAGACCAACACGTAGAAGGCGTTCGCGGCCAGGGCCAGGATCGCCGACAACCAGTTGATCAAGAACCCGAACCAGAGCACCGACAGGACACCCAGCACGGCCGCGAAGACGGTGGCCTTCCGCCAGCTCACCGCATGCCGCGGCAACGGCCGCCGACGGGTCCGTCGCATCCGTTCGTCGATGTCGCGGTCGAGAACGCAGTTGAAGACATTGGCGCTGGCGGCGGCGAAGATGCCACCGATCAGCGTGAACAGCACCAACAACAGATTCGGCACACCGCGGTCGGCCAGGAACATCGCCGGCACCGTGGTGATCAGCAGCAACTCGATGATCCGGGGTTTGGTGAGCGCGACGTAGGCGCTGATCACATCCCGTGCCCGGCCGCCGCCGGTCGGCGGCTCGCCAGGACTCGATGTACCGCCCCGACGGGAGGTCGGCTGTCCGGCGTCGCCGGCCGACTCGGCCACGTCGATGCTTGTCACCTTCAGCGTTCCCCTGCGATCTCAACCAAGAGCCGGCCTTCGCCGGACATCATTACCAAGAGCCGGCCTCGGCCGGTCAGACTCGGACGCTGCTGACACTATCTCCTACGCCGTGTCGTACCAAGCCGCGCCACAGCAGTCTAGTGAAGATCCAACCGATCTCCTCAGCCAAGGTGTCCGGGGCCCGATACCCGCGAATATCTGTCACCGGTTCGTCAGCGATAGGCTCGGCCCTGTTTGAGTCCCTATCCCCCGAACCGAGTACGAACGACAGTATTCGAGCGCAAAGAAGAGCCCGACACGTCAGTTACGACACCGACGGCTGTCGGGAGAAGCAAGCGGAAGGAATCTGAGTTCGCCGTGACCGAATCAACCCCTGTGACTGAGTCAACCATTGCCAAGGACCCCGGCCTGCTGCCCGACGGGTGGACCGACCTCGACTCCCGGGCCGTCGACACCGTCCGGGTGTTGGCCGCCGATGCGGTGCATCCGCCGAGTGCCGGTCATCCCGGTACGGCCATGAGCCTGGCCCCGGTCGCGTACCTGCTCTTCCAGAAGGTGATGCGCCACGATCCGTCCGACACGCACTGGGTCGGCCGGGATCGTTTCGTGCTCAGCGCCGGCCACTCCTGCCTGACGCTCTACATCCAGCTCTACCTCGGTGGCTTCGGGCTCGAACTGGACGACATCAAGTCGCTGCGGACGTGGGGTTCGCGGACCCCGGGCCATCCGGAGCACGGCCACACCGACGGCGTCGAGGTGACCACCGGACCGCTCGGCCAGGGCATCGGCAACGCGATCGGGATGGCGATGGCGGCCCGTCGCGAGCGCGGCCTGCTGGACCCGGACGCGGCGCCCGGCACCAGCCCGTTCGATCATCAGATCTACTGCATCGCCTCCGACGGTGACATCGAGGAGGGCGTCTCGTCCGAGGCCTCGTCGCTCGCCGGCACCCAGCGGCTGGGCAACCTGACGTTGATCTACGACAACAACCGGATCTCCATCGAGGACGACACCTCGATCGCGCTCAGCGAGGACACCGCCGCGCGCTACCAGGCCTACGGCTGGCACGTCCAGACCGTTGACTGGACCAACAACGGCACCCACTACGCCGAGAACGTCAAGGCCCTGAACGAGGCCATCGAGGCTGCCCGACTGGTCACCGACCGGCCCAGCTTCATCGACCTGAGGACCATCATCGCCTGGCCGGCACCGAACAAGCAGAACACCGGCGCGGCCCATGGCTCGGTGCTCGGTGACGACGAGGTCCGGGCCACCAAGGAGGTCCTCGGCTTCGACCCGGAGAAGACCTACGAGGTCACCGACGAGGTGTTCGCGCACACGCGCGCCCTGGTCCAGCGGGGCAAGGCCGCTCGGGACGAGTGGCAGAAGTCCTTCGACGCCTGGGCCGCCAAGAACCCCGACGCCAACGCGCTCCTGGATCGGCTGTCGAAGCGAGAGCTGACCCCGGGCTGGACGGATGCACTGCCCAGCTGGGACGCCGACGAGAAGGGCATCGCCACCCGCGCCGCTTCCGGCGAGGTGCTGACCAAGCTGGCCCCGGTGCTGCCCGAGCTGTGGGGCGGTTCGGCCGACCTGGCCGGCTCGAACAACACCACCCCGAAGGGACAGCCGAGCTTCCTGCCGACGGACCGGCAGTCGAAGATGTTCTCCGGAGACCAGTACGGCCGGGTGCTGCACTTCGGCATCCGTGAGCACGGCATGGGCGCGATCATGAACGGCGTCGCGGTCTCCAGCGGCCTGCGGATCTACGGCGGCACGTTCCTCACCTTCTCCGACTACATGCGCCCGTCGGTCCGGCTGGCTGCGCTGATGAAGCTGCCGGTCACCTACGTCTGGACCCACGACTCGATCGGCCTCGGCGAGGACGGTCCGACCCACCAGCCGGTCGAGCACCTGACCGCGCTGCGCGCCATCCCCGGTCTGGACGTGGTCCGGCCGGGCGACGCGAACGAGACCGCATGGGCCTGGAAGACGATCCTGGAGAACAACGACCGGCCGGCCGGCCTGATCCTGTCCCGGCAGAACCTGCCGACATTCCCCCGCGAGACCGATGGTTTCGCCGCCGCGAGTGGAACAGCTCGGGGTGGGTACGTGTTGAAGGACAGTGAGGGCGATCCGGAGGTGATCTTGATCGGTACTGGTTCCGAGGTGCAGCTGGCCGTCGAGGCTCAGCAGCAGTTGGCCGCCGCCGGCGTGGCGGCCCGGGTGGTCTCGATGCCCTGTGTCGAGTGGTTCTTCGAGCAGGACGAGGCCTACCGCGAGTCGGTACTGCCGAGCAGCGTCAAGGCTCGGGTCAGTGTCGAGGCCGGGATCAGCCTCGGTTGGCGGACCCTGTTGGGCGATGCCGGCCGGGCCGTCAGCCTGGAGCACTTCGGTGCCTCTGCGGCCGCCGGTGTGCTGTTCAAGGAGTTCGGCTTCACCCCGGAGAAGGTGGCCGAGGCGGCGCAGGAGAGCATCGCGGCGGCCAAGACCGGGGGCAACCCGACGCATCCGCTGACCAGCGGTCCGTCCGGTCCTGCCGACACGATCGACAACCCCGGCGTGACGATCAGCTGAGGTATCGACCTCACATCTGAAGGCGATTGACTAAGGGATGACGCAAGATGAGTGAAGCACTGAAGACACTGTCCGATGCGGGTGTGTCGATCTGGCTCGACGATCTGTCGCGGGAGCGGCTGGACTCGGGCAACCTGGCGAAGTTGATCAAGGAACAGCAGGTGGTCGGAGTGACCACGAATCCGACCATCTTCGCCAAGGCGTTGTCCAACGGCGAGGCGTACGACCAACAGGTCAAGGAGCTTGCTGCGGAAGGCAAGACCACCGCCGAGGCGATCCGCGAGATCACCACCACCGACGTACGCAACGCCTGCGATCTGTTCTCCGACGTGAACTCCGCCACCGGCGGGCTGGACGGCCGGGTCTCGATCGAGGTCGAGCCGGGGCTGGCGTTGGACACCGACGGCACGATCAATCAAGCCAAGGAACTGTGGGCCAAGGTCGACCGGCCGAACGTGTTGATCAAGATCCCGGCCACCAAGCCCGGACTCCCGGCCATCACCGCGGCCACTGCCGAGGGGATCAGCGTGAACGTCACGTTGATCTTCGGCCTGGAGCGGTACAAGGGCGTGATGGACGCCTACCTCACCGGTCTGGAGCAGGCAGCCGAGAAGGGCATCGACCTGTCCACCATCCGCTCGGTCGCCTCGTTCTTCGTGTCCCGGGTGGACACCGAGTACGACAAGCGGCTGGACGCGATCGGCACCCCGGAGGCGAAGTCGCTGCGCAGCAAAGCCGCGATCGCCAACGCCCGGCTTGCCTTCGCCGCCTACCAGGAGGCGTTCAGCTCCGATCGCTGGAAGGCGTTGGAGGCCAAGGGCGCCAACGTGCAGCGCCCGCTGTGGGCGTCCACCGGGGTCAAGGATCCGAACCTGCCGGACACCCTGTACGTGACCGAACTGGTGGTCGCGAACACGGTGAACACGATGCCGGAGAAGACCCTGGACGCCGTTGCTGATCATGCAGAGATCGCCGGTGACAAGGTCACCGGCACCGCGAACGAGGCCCAGCAGGTGATGGATCAGCTGGCCGCGGTCGGGATCTCCTACGACGAGGTGATCGACGTTCTGGAGTCCGAAGGCGTGGAGAAGTTCGACGTCTCCTGGTCCGAACTGGAGCAGACCGTCGAAACCGCGCTGAAGGCGGCAGCCTCCGCCTGAGGGTCGCTCGGGTCCTTCGACCACACCGACGCCGTACTCCAGCAGCCGCACTGTTGGATTGCAGCGCACCTGTTGCGGCAGGTGCGACTGCAGTCCGACGTGCGGCTGTTGGGTTTACGGCGGGGATCGCACGTCGGAAGTGATCGGATGGTGACCCGGGTCACCGGGCCGGCGATCCGCTCATTAGGGTTCGGTCTGGACCACGTGCCCGTGCCCCGCCCATTCTTCGAGGAAGACCGCGAGTTGAGTCAGATGTCACGCCCCAATCCGCTGCGCGATCCACAGGACCGCCGCATCCCCCGGATCGCCGGCCCGTGCGCGCTGGTGATGTTCGGTGTCACCGGTGACCTGGCCAGCAAGAAGCTGATGCCGGCCATCTACGACCTGGCCAACCGCGGCCTGTTGCCGCCCGGGTTCGCCCTGGTCGGCTTCGCCCGCCGGGACTGGGCCACCGAGGATTTCGCCGAGGTCGTCCATGCCGCGGTCAAGGCCAATGCCCGGACCCCCTTCCGCGAGGAGGTCTGGAAGCAGCTCAGTGACGGCATCCGCTTCGTCGCCGGCGAGCTGGACGACGACGCCGCATTCGACCGGTTGAAGCAGACCATCGACGAGCTCGACGAATCCCGCGGCACCGGCGGCAACCACGCCTTCTACCTGTCCATCCCGCCGGGCCTGTTCCCGACCGTGGTCGGCCAGCTGAAGAGCCACGGGATGGCCGAACAAGATCATGATCGGTGGAGCCGGGTGGTGATCGAGAAGCCGTTCGGCCACGATCTGAAGTCCGCGCAGGAGCTCAACGACATCGTCTCCACCGCCTTCCCGGCCAGCTCGGTGTTCCGCATCGATCACTATCTGGGCAAGGAGACCGTGCAGAACCTGTTGGCGCTGCGGTTCGCCAACCAGCTGTTCGAGCCGGTCTGGAACAACAACTATGTCGATCATGTCCAGATCACCATGGCCGAGGACATCGGCATCGGTGGCCGCGCCGGCTACTACGACGGCATCGGCCAGGCCCGGGACGTGATCCAGAACCACCTGCTGCAGTTGCTGGCGCTGACCGCGATGGAGGAACCGACCTCGTTCGAGGCCAGTCAGCTGCGGGCCGAGAAGCAGAAGGTGCTGGCGGCCGCGCGGCCGCCGCAGGATCTCGCCCTGCACACCGCTCGCGGTCGTTACACCGCAGCCTGGGCCGGTGGCGAGAAGGTCGGCGGCTACCTGGACGAGCCACGGATCCCGGCCGACTCGACCACCGAGACCTACGCCGCGATCCGGGTGGACATCGACAACCGGCGCTGGGCCGGGGTGCCGTTCTACCTCAGGGCCGGCAAGCGGATGCCGCGCCGGGTGACCGAGATCGCTCTCGGCTTCAAACAGGCGCCGCACCTGCCGTTCGACGAGACTGACACCGCCGAGCTCGGCTACAACGCCCTGGTGATGCGGATCCAGCCGGACGAGGGCGTGACGCTGCGCTTCGGTGCGAAGGTGCCCGGCACCCAGATGGAGATCCGCGAGGTCAACATGGACTTCGCCTACGGCGGCTCCTTCACCGAGTCGTCACCGGAGGCGTACGAACGGTTGATCTTGGACGTCCTGCTCGGCGACCCGCCGCTCTTCCCGCAGCACGAGGAGGTCGAGCTGTCCTGGAGGATCCTGGACCCGATCCTCGACTACTGGGCATCCCTGGACACCCCGCCGGACGACTACGAGGCGGGCACCTGGGGCCCGAAGAGTGCCGACGAGATGCTGGCCCGCGACGGTTTCGACTGGCGCCGACCGTGACATCGAGCAAGGGAGGCGACCCCCTTGCACCCCCGCGCGTGGTTCCCCCGGTTGTCGCCACCGCGATGTCGACAGTTCCAGAATTCCAATAAGGACAGCGAAATCTCATGATCATCACCTTGAGCGACACCACCTCGGCGAAGATCTCGTCGGCCCTGCTCAATGCCCGCCGCAGCGCGGGAAGCCCGGCCTCCGGCATGGTGCTCACCTTGATCATCGTCTCCGACGAGGACGAGTACCCGGCCGCCCTCGAGGCTGCCATGACGGCCGGCCGCGAGCACCCCTGCCGGATCCTGCTGGTGGTCACCGGCAAGGGTCGTACGTCGGCGTCGCTGGACGCCGAGGTACGGATCGGCGAGGGCACCTCCGGCGAGGTGGTCGTGGTCCGGATGCGCGGCCCACTGGCCGATCACCCGGCCTCGGTGATCCGGCCGCTGCTGCTGCCGGACTCCCCCGTCGTCGTCTGGTGGCCCGGCTCGGTCCCCACCAATCGCGGCGCCTCGGACAGCCTGGCCGAGCTGTCGAACCGACGGATCACCGATGCGGCCGCGGCCAAGCAGCCGCGCCGTGAGCTGACCCGGCGGGCGGATCAGCTCTCCGCCGGCGACACCGACCTGGCCTGGACCCGGCTGACCACCTGGCGGACCCTGCTGGCGGCCGCACTCGACCAGTTCCCGGCCCGGGTCGTCGGCGTCACCGTCGAGTCCGAACGGGGCAACCCGTCGGCCGATCTGCTGGCTGCCTGGCTTGAAGCCCGGCTGAAGCTGCCGGTCCGGCTGATCGCCAGCTCTGGCCCGGGCCTGACCGCCGTCCGGATGGCGACCGCCGCCGGCGACATCGCCATCACTCGCCCGGACGGTTTGCTGGCGGCGTACGCGATTCCGGGCCAGCCGGAGCGGATGGTCGCGTTGAAGCGCCGGCCGACCTCGGAGCTGATCGCCGAGGAACTCCGCCGGATGGACCACGACGTGGTCTACGAGGAAACCCTGCGGGCGTTGCTCTCCCGGACCCAGCCCGGCACCAACAGGTCGGCCGCGAAGAAGACCGCCGCCAAGAAGGCCGGCACCGCCAAGGCCCCGGCGAAGAAGGCAACGACCAGGAAGCCAGCGACCAGGAAGGCTGTCGCGGCGAAGGCACCCGCCAAGAAGGCAGCGGCCCAGCGATCGACAACCACGAAGACAGCCGCGAAGAAGACCGCCGGCAAGAAGACCGCCGCCAAGAAGGCGCCGGCTCGCCGGACCGCACGGAAAGCCGCGCGATGACCGACCCGGAGTTCCTGGTCCATGCCGATGCCGACGCGGTGGCCGAGGCGATCCCCGTACGCCTGCTGACCCGGCTGACCGAGTTGCAGCAGCAAGACCCGGACCGCACGATCAACCTCGGCCTGACCGGCGGCCGGATCGCCACCCGCGCCTATCAGCGGTTGGCCACCGACGGCCCGGGGAGCGGCGTCGACTGGTCCCGAGTCGCGCTCTGGTGGAGCGACGAGCGTTTCGTCGCCGGCGACTCCGACGATCGCAATGACCGTGGCGCGCTGGCAGCCTTGCTGCCCGCACTGCCCTTGGACGAGGCGCAGCTCCATCCGATGCCGGCCGACGACGGAGCTCTGGCGCTGGACGATGCGGCCGAGGTGTACGGCGGTGAGTTCGCCGACACGGTGCTGGACGTCTGCCTGCTCGGGGTCGGGCCGGACGGTCACATCGCCTCGGTGTTTCCCGATCATCCGTCCTTCGACGCGTCGCTGACTGCGACCACCGACGTGATCTCCGTACGGGACTCCCCCAAGCCGCCGCCGCTGCGGATCAGCCTGACCCACCGGGCGATCAACCGCTCCACCGAGGTGTGGTTCACCGTCTCCGGCGCCGACAAGGCCGACGCCGTCGGCTGGGCGACCAGCGGCAGCAAGCCGGTCCCGGCCGGCCGCGTACACGGCACCGGGCGCACCCTGTGGCTGCTCGATGAAGCCGCCGCGCAGCAACTCAATCGTTGACGCGATCACCGGCCTCGTTGA
>DATCVL010000375.1:0-5099 GCA_036566865.1 Microlunatus sp. | reverse complement strand
CCGGGCAGTGGCTGGACAAGCTGACCGGCTCGGCCCGCTTCCGTACCCAGTTGGAAGCGGGGGCGTCCGCCGACGAGATCGTCGCCGGTTGGCAGGCCGAACTCGCTGCCTTCGAGCGGCGGCGCCGTCCGTATCTGCTCTACCGGCGCTGAGCTGGGGCCAGCCTCCTTGTAAGGTTAGCGTTCCCTAATCTGCCGAGGAGTTGCGTTGTCTGATGTCGTCCGCGTCCGGGGTCTGCTGGTCGCTTTGTTGCTGGCAGTCCTGTCCGTTGCCGGGTGTTCGACGGCGAGCGACGGCAGTCCCGGTGGCACGGAGGGGAGCTCGACGCTGAAGAGCGTCGGCCCGAAGCAGGCACCGGGCGATGACGTGTGCGGTCAGGCGACGCCGGCCAACGGGACCCGCAGAGTCGTGCACGCGATGGGCGCCACCGAGGTGCCCGCCGACCCGCAGCGGATCGTCGTACTGGACAGCGACAAGCTGGACACCGTCTGCGCCCTCGGGCTGCAGGACAAGCTGGTCGGAACGATCGCGATCGGCAGCAGCCCGCAACCGAGCTACCTCGGCCCGACGATCGCAAAAGTGCCCACCGTGGGCAGTATCGCCGAGCCGAGCCTGGAGAAGATCGCCGCGCTGCATCCCGATCTCATCCTCGGTTCGAAATTCCGGACCCCCGATCTGTACGCCGGACTGAGCAAGATCGCGCCGACGGTCTTCACCGAGACCGTCGGCAGCACCTGGCAGCAGAACTTCCTGCTCGACGGCAAGGCGCTGCGCCGCGGAGAGGCAGCAGCGGCCCGGCTCCAGGATTTCCAGGCGCGGGCGAAGAAGATCGGAACCGAGGTCGACGGCGGCGATGCGGACGTCTCGATCGTGCGGTTCGTCAAGGGCGGCATCCGGGTGTACGGCCCGGACAGCTTCTCCGGCCAGGTGCTGGATGCCGCCGGGATCTCCCGGCCGGAGTTCCAGCAGCTCAACGGGGCCGAGGACCGCCGATTCACCGAGATCAGCGAGGAAGAGCTGAACCATGCCGACGGCAAGACGATCTACGTCGCCACCTATGGCAGCGACAATGCCGCCGCCGAAGAGGCGGCCATCGGTTCGCCATTGTGGAAGACCTTGGACGGCGTGAAATCGGGGCGGGCCTTCCGGGTCCAGGACGAGGTCTGGATGACCGGCATCGGCGTGATCGCAGCGGACCGGATTCTGGACGATCTGCGGGACTCGCTGACGGTCTGACGTCGGCCCAGCACTGGGGCGAGCGGTCCATTGGACCGGCCCGGACGGGGGCCAATTGGTCTGGTGGTCGCGGGCGCTGATCAGTCAGGGTGTAACTCGGCGATCAGCGCAGGGAGTTCGGTGACATGGAATATCGACGGCTCGGACGATCAGGAATCGAAGTCAGCGAAGTGTGCCTCGGAGCGATGCAGTTCGGGGTGGAGGCACCGGAGGCCGACAGCGTACGGATGCTCGACACGTTCGCTGCCGCGGGCGGAAACTTCATCGACACTGCGGGCGTCTACGGCGGTGGCCGCTCCGAGGAAGTGCTCGGGCGCTGGCTGGCCGGCAAGCAGCGGGGTGACTTCGTCATCGCAACCAAGGTCTACGATCCGCCGACCTTCGGGGACAACAGCCGGGGCAGCATCCTCGCCGGAGTCGAGGCGAGTCTTGGTCGGCTCGGCACCGACTACATCGACCTCTATCAGGTGCACATCCACGACCCGCTGACGCCGGAGGAGGAGGTCCTGCAGACGCTGAACGGCCTCGTTTCCGCGGGCAAGATCCGCTACTTCGGTGTCAGCAACTATCCGGCCTACGCGCTGCAGAAGTCGATCGACCTGGCCCGATCTCGCGGCTGGGAGTCGTACGTATCGTTGCAGCCGCAGTACAACCTGCTCAAGCGGGACGTCGAGTGGGAGTTGCTGCACATCTGCGCAGACGAAGGGCTCGGCGTGCTGCCGTGGGGGCCGCTGAATGCCGGCTGGCTCTCCGGCCGTTATCGGCGCGGCATGGATGCGCCGCCGGACGGGACACGGATCGCCGACTTCACCTCCAACCAACACGATCTGGGCTGGCAGATGCAGGCCACCGAGGCGAACTGGGCGACGCTGGACGTGCTCTTCGCGGTGGCGGAGCGGCTCGACAGGACCCCGGCCCAGGTAGCACTGCGCTGGTTGATCCAGCAGCCGACGGTGACCGCACCGATCCTCGGCCCGCGAAGCCACGAGCACCTGATCGACAACCTCGGAGCCGTCGGCTGGACCCTCGACGACGCCTGCATGGACGAGCTCACCCGATCGAGTGCCCGCCCGCTCCCGTACCCGCAACGGGTCCTCCGAGACTCCACCCGCCGTGCCCGTCCGCCGGTCGAACCCGCACTCGACGACGCGAGCGGTTCCCGCGCTCGATAGCTCCGCCCCCGCCCATCGTCCCTGGGCCCCGTGGCTGTGTTCGTTTTCCAGCCGGAGTTGGGTTTCGCGCCGGCCCGGGCTCGTGGCTGTGTTCGTTTTCCAGCCGGAGTTGGGTTTCGCGCCGGCCCGGGCTCGTGACTGTGTTCGTTTTCCAGCCGGAGTTGGGTTCCGCTCCGGCCCGGGCTCGTGACTGTGTTCGTTTCCCAGCCGCAGTTGAGATTCGCGCCGAGCTTGTGCCGTCTCCGACCCAGAGGGAATAATTCCCTGGCCGAATCTGGCCGCCCGGCCTAAAATCTGACCATGCGGTCAGATTCTTCGGACGGGACGCCCAAGGAGTCCTTCATCGCGGGCGCGCGACGGGCCCAGATCCTGCAGGCAGCGGTACGAGTGCTGGTGGCCAACGGCTACACCGGAACCAGCCTGGCCAGGATTGCCGCCGAGGCCGGCGTGGCCAAGGGGGTCGTCTCCTACCACTTCCGGGGCAAGGACGAACTGCTCGAGCAGGTGGTCATCGACGCCTACACCCGCGGCGCGGAGGAGATGGTGCCGAAGATCATGGCGCAGCCGGACGCCCGCGGCATGTTGCGGGCCTACCTGCGCGGCAACCTGGAATTCCTGGATGCCAATCGCGACCAGATCGTCGCGCTCGGCGAAGTGATCTTGAACCTGCGCAGACCCGACGGCAGCCTGCGCTTCGACGAGGAGGGCAGCCTCGAGGTGGTCCGGCCGCTGGCAGATCTGCTGGCGGGCGGCCAACGCAGTGGCGAGTTCGCCGACTTCGACCCGCTGACGATCGCGTACGTCCTACGCGACGCGATCGACGGCGTCAGCGGCCGGCTGCGGGTCGATCCGGACTACGACATCGCCGGTTTCGCCGAGCAGTTCGTCGGTTTCGCCGAACGGGCCATCCATCGCAGCCCTGCGGATCCTGCCGATTCTGCCGCAGCTCCATCGACATCCGACCAACCCAGCGACGACGGGAAGTGATCATGAGGACCGCCATCTCCGCCGGGCAGGCCGACGCTCCGGCCGGCACCGGCGACAAGCCGCGGATGATCTTCATCGACAATCTGCGAGTATGGCTGACGGCGTTGGTGATCTTGCATCACCTCGCCATCACCTACGGTCGAACCGGACCGTGGTACTACCTGGTGCCGGACACCACCGACGCGGCCACCACGGCTTCGTTCGTCTTCGTACTGTTCAACCAGGCCTACTTCATGGGGCTGTTCTTCGGGGTGTCCGCCTACTTCACGCCGGGATCGGTTGACCGCAAGGGAACCCGCCGCTTCGTCAAGGATCGGGCGATCCGGCTCGGTGTCCCGCTGGCGCTGTTCTTCTTCGTCCTCGGCCCGATCGCAGGGCTACCCAGTGCGCTCGCGCAACCCGGCCCGTACACCGTCGGCTCCTATCTCAGCTCGACCGGCTTCGGGCCGCTCTGGTTCGTGGAGTTGTTGATCATCTTCACCGCGGCCTACCTGGCTGTGCGGCGAGGCCGACCGGTACCGGCACCCCGCGACGAGAATCCGCGCGGCACGACCTTGATCATCTTCACCGTGTTGCTCGCGCTCGCGACCTATCTGTATCGGATCGCGGTGCCGTTCGGCACCTACCTGCCCTACCTGGATCTGCCGTCGATCTACGAGCTGCCGCAGTACGTCAGCTTCTTCGTGATCGGGGCGCTGGCCTATCGGCGCGGCTGGCTGGCCAATCTGCCGTCCCGGTTCGGCATCATCGGCGGCATCGCCGCCGCCGCGGCGACCGTCTTGCTCTTCACCATCGCGGCACAGGATCCGCAGGCGTTGGCCACTCCGGGCAGTTGGCGCTCTGCGGTCTATGCCGCGTGGGAGTCGATCTTCGCGGTCGGCTTCTCACTGGCCCTGCTGGTGTTCTTCCGGCGGTTCGCCAACCGCCAGGGGCGGCTCGGAACAGAGCTGTCCAGGTCGGCGTTCCCCGCTTACGTCGTGCACGCTCCGCTGATCACCTGGCTGGCGATCGCGCTGCGGTCGCTGACCACCGATCCATTTCTCGGCTTCGTGTTGGCTGCCCTGATCGGGGTGCCGCTGACCTTCCTGGCCGCGGCCGGTCTGCGTCGACTGCCGGGCTTGCGGCGCGTGTTCTGACTGTTGGTCTGGTATAAGCCGACCGGATTTGGGTCATCAGGTGGGTTGGCGTAAAGTTTGACGTCGGCCACCTGTGTCGGTGGTTCGTTGTTTCCTGCTCACCCTTTGCGATTGAGAGTTTATGGCGAAAAAGGAAGGCGCCCTGGAGTTGGAGGGCACCGTGGTCGAGGCGCTGCCGAACGCGATGTTTCGCGTCGAGCTGAGCAACGGTCACAAGGTGTTGGCCACTATCAGCGGCAAGATGCGGCAGCACTACATCCGGATCCTGCCGGCTGACCGTGTTGTCGTGGAGCTTTCCGCCTACGACCTGACCCGCGGTCGGATCGTTTACCGGCACAAGTAAGTCCACCCTCGTACCAGGCCAGATCCTGTCACGAGAACAACGCGTCCGGCCCGCCGGACACTGCACCACCACCACACCGAAAGAGTTCCTTCCGCGCTGCGCGGAATGAACTGCGCGAGCGAGATGAGTCACTGCGATGAAGGTCCAGCCGAGCGTCAAGCCGATCTGCGATAACTGCAAAGTCATCCGGCGGCACGGTCGGGTGATGGTGATCTGCAGCACGAA
>DATCVL010000374.1:0-11613 GCA_036566865.1 Microlunatus sp. | reverse complement strand
GCCGTGTTCGAGCAGAGCGATCGCCTGCTCGGCATGTTGATCATCGGGCGAGGTGATGAAGACTGCGTCGAGATCATCGTCCAAGATCTCCGACACCGTGTCGGCCAGATGCAATGTTGCTCCGGACAGGTCCCGAGCAACCCGCCGACGACCGGCGGCGCTCGGTTCCACGACGGCGACCAGATCCGCTGAACCGTCGTCTGCGGCGGCTCGCGGCGCGATCACCCCGCGATTGCCGTAGCCGACCACCCCAAGCCTGAGCCTCGTCACATCCGACCCCTCTCCGTCGATGAGCACATACGCTAAACGATGCAATCGCTTGCTGCAATGTCAGAGTAGAGTTTGAATGCTGCTGCAACATGCTCGCAACATCCGACGATCGCTGCGTCAGCAGCGGGCCCAGGGGGAATAGGATCAGCACACAGCTTCAGGGAGAGGACGGCATCTGATGGCAGTAACGCTCGCCGACGTCGCCGCCGCGGCCGGCCTGTCCGGATCCACCGTGTCACGTGCGTTGTCGGACCCCGACAAGGTCAATGCCAGCACTCGCGACCGCGTAGTGAAGATCGCCACCGAAATGGGGTACGTCCCCAATCACACGGCTCGATCCTTGACCAGTGGCCGGACCGACCTGATCGGACTCCTGGTCCCCGACATCGCCAACCCGTTCTTTCCGCCGATCATCAAGGCGGTGCAGGCTCGGGCGGCGGCCAAGGGACGAACGATCCTGATTTCCGACATCGACGAGCATCCGGGCGACGAGGTCGGCCGAGCGCGCGAACTCCGGAAGCGAACCGACGGCTTGATCATCGCCTCGCCGCGGACTCCGGACAATCGCCTGACTGCCCTGACCGAGTTGTCCCCCATCGTCTTCATCAACCGGGAGATCCCCGATGCCGCCAGCGTCATCATCGATGCCGGCGACGGCATGCAGCAGGCGGTCGAACATCTGGCGGCACTCGGGCATCGGCACATTGCCTATCTGAACGGCCCGCGCCGCTCCTGGTCCAACGAACAGCGCCGCCTCGCCATCAATGAGGCCGCGGACCGGCTGGGCCTGACGCTCTCCGAACATGGGCCGTACGAGCCGCAGGTTCAGTCCGGTGTGCACGCCGCCGATCTCGTGCTGGCTGGAGGTTCGACCGCAGTGATCGCCTATGACGATCTCATCGCTCTCGGGGTGATGGCTCGGCTGACCGAGCGCGGCGTCCGTGCAGGCTCGGAGATCAGCGTCATCGGCGTCGACGACAGTCCGATGTCTGCGATGGCCTACCCCACCCTCACGACCGTTCACGTGCCAGGGGCCGAAGCCGGAACGGTCGCGGTGGACAGTCTGCTGGGCCTGATCGACGGAACGCTCGATCAGACCGAACCGATCCGGCTCGAGACCCGCTTGGTGGTCCGCAGTTCGACCGGTCCTGCGCCGGCTGTCGCCGCGACACCGGCCTGAGCCTCGAGCGCGCCTTCAACGCCTGCTGGCGAAGTCCACAGGCTGCCCGCCGACGACCACGTGACGGACCGCCAGATTCGACTCCCAGAGCACCAGGTCGGCTCGATTCCCGACCGCGATGGTGCCGATTTCCCCCAGGCCGAGCACCGACGCGGGTGCCGAGGTAACCATCGGCAACACCTGATGCAGCGGCCAGCCCAGCTCGAGCACGAGATACCGCAGCATGTCGTCGATCAAGGTCGTACTGCCACCGAACGCATCCTGCCCTTCGACAACGCCTACCCCCGCCTCCACGCGACACGGCACCCGTCCGAGCCGATATCGAAATCCGTCGGGCATGCCGGCGCCGGGCGTCGCATCGGACACGACCACCAGACGATCACCGATGCAACGCCGTGCAATCTCCAGCAGGGTAGGCGGCAGATGTTTGCCATCTGCGATGACTTCTGCGCTGAGGTCGGAGGCCAAGGACGCTTCGACCATCCCCGGCTGCCGCCAAGGCCCCCGTCGGGTCAGCAGCGACTGCCCACTCCACAGATGCGTGATGTGTTTGGCCCCTGCCCGCCTCGCCGCGACGAAGTCGTCCTGACCGCCGTCGCTGTGACCGACCGCGACAACGATCCGGTCCCCTCGTGCACAGCCCTCGATCAGACCGACAGCCCCGGGCAACTCCGGGGCGATCGTGATCATCGAGATCCCGTTGCCAGGGTCCAAGATCAACTCCTGTTCGTCAGCATCGGGCGCCCGGAGCACCGACCGATCGTGCGCACCCGCCTGAGCAGCCGACAGGTATGGCCCTTCCAGGTGCAGACCGTGCACCGTGGTTCGCCCAGGTCTGGGCCCGAGCATCGGTGCGAGCCGGTGCATCAGCGACACCAGATGGCCCGGCGGCAGGGACACCAGCGAGGCTTGCACGGTGGTGATCCCACGCGACGCCAGGCCGCCGGTGAGCTCATTGAAGCCATCGTGATCGCAGGTGGCGAAGGAGGTGCCGAAGGCACCGTGGATGTGCAGATCCACCAGCCCGGGACTGACCCAGGCGCCCCGCCCATCAACCTGCTCGCGTGCCGCCCTCTGGCCATCGCGGTGCGGCGTGACCGCGACGATCCGGTCGCCCGTGATCGCGATGTCGACCACGGGCGGCTCGTCCGCCGGACCGGGCACCCCACACCCGACGATCAGACAATCAGCGGGCTCAGCCGTGCTTGAGCTCATCGCTCAGCAGCTCTGCCGACCGCGGCTCCAAAAACAGGATCGCGTTGGACCGGGTCCGCAGGATAGTCGCAGGGCAGGCGTTGCTCACCTCGGCAGTGAGCGCTTCGTGCACTGCCTTGGCCTTGCGCGACTCCGGTGCACACACCTGCACCCGCTCCGCCGAGAGCAGGGCCGGAATGGTCAGCGAGATCGCGGTCTTCGGGACGCTCGCCATATCCGGGAAGTGACCCTCACCGACCTGCTGTCGCTGTGACTCCTCGGTCAACGTGATGACTCTGGCCCAGCGGTCGTCGCCGAAATCGGCCGTCCCCGGCTCGTTGAACGCAAGGTGTCCGTTCTCTCCGATCCCCATGCAAACCAGGTCGAGGGATTCCTCCCGCAGCAAGGCTTCATAGCGTGCGGCCTCTGCCTCCGCATCACCGTGGCCACGGATGTACTCGACCTTGCGCGGTTGGAATCGCTCCTCGATCCGCTCCCGGATCCACCGCTGGAAGCTAGCGGGATGATTCGCGTCGACGCCGACGTACTCGTCCATGTGGAAGACGGTCACACCCGACCAATCGATGTCCTGGTCGGCCAGCGCGTCGACGAACGCATACTGCGAATTCCCGGTGGCAATGACGACCCGGGCCTGACCCTTGGCTGACAGCGCCGACCTGATCGCGGCTGCCGCACCTGCGGCGGCGGCGGCCCCGAGCGCAGCCTCGTCCGGATGCACCTGAACGATCAGTTCGCCGACCTTGGACTCGATTGTTGTCACGGGTTCCTCCTCGTTCCACGCAACCAGGCATGGATCATCACAATGGGACTGCAAGCGCATTCAGCATATGCATTCATCTTGCAGTCCGCATCTCGGGAGGGTGATATCTCAGTGACCGATCGTCGGGCCGCCCGGCTACGAGCGCTTCATCGGCGGCCCGCCGCAGCGAGAACGACCTCACGTTGACTGGCCCGAAGGTCCGCCGGCAACTCGTCGACGGCGAAGAAGCCGGCCTGCACCACCTCGACGCCGTCGACGCGGGGTTCCTGATCGCCGACCAGGCGGCCGATCACGCTGATCTCCATCCGCAGCCGGAAGCCGGAGTTGATCTTGTGGATCTGGACCTCTTCGACCTCGAGCCCGGTCTCTTCGCGCACCTCACGGGCGAACCCCTGCTCCACCGTCTCGCCGCGCTCGAGGTAGCCGGACGGCGTACCCCAGGGGCAGTCCTTCCAGAACCGATGCTTCAGCAGCAGCACCCGATCATGATCATCGAGTACGACCCCGGTGACGCCGATCATGAAGGTGGCATGCTTCAGCCACAGGATCCGCCACTGGGCCGGCCCGTGCAGTCTCTTCCAGGCACGGGCCGCGACATCGGCGAGGCTGTTCTTGATCAACGAAGCGCCATGATCAACATCGACATCGGGATCATCGATCTGTCAGCAGACCTTGTGCATCCAGCCGTGGGTGTCCTCGACTCGCCCGTACTGTATGTCGAGCAGTGCCGTCCGCAGCGCGTTGGTGTGCTCCCCCGGCTGGCCGCCGTTCACCACGATCCGGCCCTCTGCGGTCACCAGGGATCCGACCGGATTGACCACCGCCGCCGTACCACAGGCGAACATCTCGCTGATCTTCCCTGACCTGATGCCGTCCAGCAGTTCGTGGATGTTGATCTTGCGCTCGACCGGGGTCAGCCCTAGCTCCTGGCCGAGGGTGAGCACCGAGTCGCGGGTGACCCCTTCCAGGATCGAGCCCTCGAGCGACGGCGTGACCAGCTCGCCGTCGGTGGTGACCAGGTAGAGGTTCATCCCCCCGAGCTCTTCCACCCACTGCTTCTCGGCGCCGTCGAGGAAGAGCACCTGATCGCACCCGTGCTCGTACGCCTCCTGCTGGGCGATCAGGCTGGCGGCGTAGTTGCCGCCGGTCTTGGCTGCTCCGGTCCCGCCCGGCGCCGCGCGGACGTACTGCGTGGACACCCAGATGTCGACCGGCTGCACGCCCTGGCTGAAGTACGCACCGGCAGGTCCGGCGATGCAGGCATAGGTCACCCTGTTGCCCGGCCGCACGCCGAGGAACGCCTCCGAGGCGAACATGAAGGGCCGGATGTACAGGTTGCTCTCACCCCCGCCGGGCACCCAGGCCTGGTCGGTGACGACCAGGGTCTCGATGCTGGACAGGAAATCCGCCGCCGGCAACACCGGCAACGCCAGCCGTGTCGCGGACTTCGCGAACCGGTCGGCGTTCTTGTCCGGCCGGAACAACCAGATCGAATCATTGGCGTGCCGATACGCCTTCAGACCCTCGAAGATCTCCTGGGCGTAGTGCAGCACCGCGGCCGCCGGGTCGAGCTCGAACGGACGGTACGGGCCGACCTCGCGATCGTGCCAGCCCTGCTCCGGAGTCCAGGTCGCAACGGCCATGTGGTCGGAGAAATGGACCCCGAATCCAGGATCGGCGAGGATGGCCGCACGCTCGGCCTCACTCTTCGGATGCGGATTGGGCCGGACGTCGAACAGCCTGCTCATGGTTGGCACGCTAGCACTGCCTTTCTGGATGATTGACGGTTGAGATCGAAGCATCGTCGCGGGCGCGGTCTGGCTACGATGCGCGGGTGACGAGCGAGAACAAGACGAAGAATCTGGCCGTGATCGCCGGCGACGGCATCGGTCCCGAGGTGGTTGCCGAGGGTCTCAAGGTGCTGAAGGCGGTGGCCGTTGAGGACCGGTTCAACCTCACCGACTACGACCTCGGCGTCGGCCGATGGAAGCGGACCGGTGAGGTGCTTCCCGACTCCGTCATGGCTGAGCTCGCGACCGCCGACGGCATCCTGCTCGGGGCGGTCGGCGCGGCTCCCGGCGACACCGAGGTGCCCAGCGGTCTGCTGGAGCGCGGCCTGTTGCTCAAGCTGCGCTTCGCCTTCGACCACTACGTGAACCTGCGGCCGAGCCGACTCTTCCCCGGCATCCCGACGCCGCTGGCCGACTCGGTGACCGCCGGCAAGGAGATCGACTTCGTCGTCGTTCGTGAGGGCACCGAGGGCCTGTACGTCGGCAACGGCGGCGTTGTCCGGGCGGGCACCCCGGCCGAGATCGCCACCGAGGTCAGCATCAACACCGCCTACGGGGTCGAGCGGGTCGTCCGTGATGCGTTCGCCCGCGCCAGCCGGCGCCGCAACAAGATCACCTTGGTGCACAAGCACAACGTGCTGGTCAACGCCGGCGGGCTCTGGCGTCGGATCTTCGAGTCGGTCGCCGCCGAGCATCCCGAGGTGAGCACTGACTACCTGCATGTCGACGCCGCGACGATCTTCCTGGCCACCGATCCGGCACGCTTCGACGTGATCGTCACCGACAACCTTTTCGGCGACATCATCACCGACCTGGCCGGTGCCGTCACCGGTGGCATCGGGCTGGCGGCCAGCGGCAACATCAACCCGGACGGGACCTTCCCGTCGATGTTCGAGCCGGTGCACGGTTCTGCTCCTGACATTGCTGGTAAGGGAATCGCCGATCCGACGGCGACCATCCTGTCGGTGGGGTTGTTGCTTGATCATCTCGGTTTCACCGAGGAAGCAGGACGAGTGGAGAAGGCGGTTCTCGCCGATATCGCCCACCGTTCCGCCGGGGCCTCGCGCAGCACCACAGAGATCGGCGACGCGATCGCCTCTGCAGTCTGAACGGGCCGCGAGCCCAGGACTCCGTACCGGGGTCCTGGGCTCGTCGGACGACGGTGACCAAACACCGGGTGAGGGCACAGCCGCGGCGTGTCCGCCGGTCAGGCGGAGGTCACGCGAAGGCAGTGCCGCCACCGACCGATGGCGCTCTTGGTGGACTCAGCGGTCGGCGGGTTGACGCTGCTGGCGTACACGAATGATGTCGGGCCGGGTCTCGTGAGCGCGGCGGGCACGGCGGTGCGGGCGCTCGGCTGCGGTCCGACGGGAGGTCTCCTCCGTGTCGGCCCAACGGTCTGGATACATGTCGTACATGCTCTGATTCCCGGTTCGTGTTCGATGCTTGTGACGAAATACTAGGACGTCCAAGTATTTGTTTGCCACATCGTGGGACTGAAGTCTCGCATCCTGGACACGCTGGCTCGACGATGAAAGACTGTCTGCTGTGAGTGCGCCACCCGAAATCCCTGAACTCGTGACCAGAGCGCTGCGGATGTCCCTGCAGCACGGGTACGTGATGGCCTCACGTAACGAAACCGGTCGGCTGCTCGCGACCCTCGCCGCGACTCGCCGGGGAACGATGGCCGAATGTGGCACCGGCTGCGGAGTCGGCGCGGCCTGGCTGCGGATCGGCGCCCCCAAGGGCACCCGGGTGCTGACCGCCGAACTCGACCCCGAACTCGCGCACGGTGTGATGGAGATGTTCGCCGGGGCCGACATCGATGTGATGCATGCCGACTGGTCGACGCTGGCCGAGCACGCCCCGTTCTCGTTGATCTTCATCGACGCCGAGAGCGCGCGGCACTCCCCCCGGGAGGCGATCATCGACATGATCGAGCCGGGCGGCATGATCGTCCTGGACGACTTCTCCCCGTCGACCAACTGGCCGCCGATGGAGTCCGGCCGCGTTGATCAACTTCGGCAGGACTGGCTGACCGACGAACGCTTCACCAGCGTGGACATCATGGTCGCCCCCGACACCTCGGTGCTGATCGCGGTCAAACGCTGATCGATATCGGGTCGTGATCGTCGGCGTACCAATCCCACCGTGATCATGGCATCCTGCTGCAATGCCTCGCGAACGACGTCACCGCGGACGCCAGATCCTGATCGGGACCGGCGTGATGATCGTCCTGGTCATCGGCGGGTTTCTGATCTTGAGCCGATACGCCGGCGGCTGGGGCGTGCCGTACTTCAGCTTCACCACCGACCGTGGATCGTTGTGTACCAACGATTTCACCGGCTATCACTGCGACAACGTCTCGAAGGCTGACGTCGTGTGGTGGGGTGACCTGACGTTGCCGGACAGCGCCGCGGTCGAGAGCGCCCGCTACAAGTCCACCCACGACTTCACGCTGGATGCCGTGGTGCGGGTGCCGAAGGCGGACGCCGCCCACACCTACGCATCACTGCGGAAGACGTTCGGCGACTGCATCGCAGACCATCCCACCCGGCTCGACACCGACGGGCTGGGCGGCGTCTGCGTGATGGCCAACGACGCCTCCGACAGCACCGGCGATTCGACCCCGTTGGCCGACACCTTGTACGAGATCACCACCGGTGTGGAGAAGGACGGCACGCTGGTGATCGGCATCCACGAAGAATCCCGCTGAGTCTCCCGCCGGACCGCGGGGCCGCCGGACTCGGGCCGCCAGAAATCAAGAATCCCCACCGACCGATGCAGATCACCCGATCGGGGCGAACGTCTGTGCATCAGTTGGTGGGGACTCTCGTTCGTCCGGCCGGCTCCGGGCGGTGACGAATAACCAGCGCCGCCGCCCGGAGTTCCGAACGAGTCCTTCCGAGCCGACCCGGCAGGCATCCCGGTGCGCTATCGCGCGTCCTGAGGCGTGCCGTGTCGGCGGGTGTTGATCAACGCGCGGCGGTGCCCTCGACGTAATCGTCGTCATGGCTCTTCACCCAGGCCATCAGGTTGCGCAGCTCGCGGCCGACCTTCTCGATCGGGTGCTGCTCTGCCTCGGCCCGGAAGCGCTTGAACTCGGGCGCACCGGCGTCCTGATCATCGATGAACCGCTGGGCGAAGGTGCCGTCCTGGATATCGGCCAGCACGGCCTGCATCGACTGCTTGACGTGATCGTCGATCACCCGCGGGCCGGAAACGTAGTCGCCGTACTCGGCAGTGTCGGAGATGCTCCAACGCTGCTTGGCGATGCCGCCCTCGTACATCAGGTCGACGATCAGCTTCAGCTCGTGCAGGCACTCGAAGTAGGCGACCTCGGGCTGGTAGCCCGCGTTCGTCAGGGTCTCGAAACCGGCCTGTACGAGCGCGCTGGCGCCGCCACAGAGCACAGCCTGCTCGCCGAAGAGATCGGTCTCGGTCTCCTCGGTGAAGGTGGTCTTGATGCCACCCGCGCGCAGACCGCCGATGCCCTTGGCGTAGGCGAGGGCGAGATCCCAGGCCTTGCCGGTGCCGTCCTGCTCGACCGCGACCAGCACCGGCACACCCCGGCCCTCGGCGTACTCGCGCCGGACCAGGTGACCCGGACCCTTCGGCGCGACCATGGCCACGTCGACGCCCTCCGGAGGCTTGATGTAGCCGTAGCGGATGTTGAAGCCGTGGCTGAAGAAGAGCGCGTCGCCGGGAACCAGATTCGGCGCAATGGCCTCCTCGTAAACCTTGCGCTGGCTCGGGTCCGGGGTGAGGACCATGATCAGATCGGCTTCCTCACACGCCTCGTACGGGGTGAGGACCCGCAGGCCCTGCGCCTCGGCCTTGGCGCGGCTCTTGCTGCCCTCCTGGAGGCCGACGCGGACGTCGACACCGGAATCACGCAGCGACAGCGCATGGGCGTGGCCCTGGCTACCGAAGCCGAGAATCGCGACGTGACGACCCTGGATCACGGACAGGTCGGCATCGTCGTCGTAGAACATTTCTGCGGGCACTTGTTCCAACTCCTGAGTTCTTGTGTTGCGAGATGTTGTCTGGCCGGCTCCGGAGATTCCTACCTCTGCAGGGAACCACCGGCTGCGCGCATCGTAGACCGGTTCGGTCTAGATCGCGCGGATGGCCTTGTTGCGTTCGGCTCTGAGCGTGCGGTCGGTGATCGATCGACTGCCGCGGCCCAGTGCCACCAAACCGGATTGGACCAACTCACGGATGCCGTACGGTTCCAGCATCTCCAGCAGTGATCCCAGCTTGTCCGGGTTTCCGGTGGCTTCGATGGTGATCGTGTCCGCGCTGACATCGACCGACTTCGCCTTGAAGAGCTGGACGATCTCCAGCACCTGGCCCCGGGTCGACTGATCGGCCCGGACCTTGACCAAGATCAACTCGCGCCGGACCGAATCCGGTTCCAGCTCGACGATCTTGAGCACTTCGACGAGTTTGTTGAGCTGCTTGGTGAGCTGCTCCAACACCGCGTCGTCGACGGCGGTGGCAATGGTGATTCGGGAGACCTCGGGGTGCTCGGTGGGCCCGACCGCAAGCGAGTCGATGTTGAAACCGCGGCGGGAGAAGAGACCCGAAACCCTGGCCAGCACGCCGGGCTTGTTCTCCACCAGCACCGAGAGCGTACGTGTCGTCACAGTTCCTCTCCCTCCCAGTTCGGAGCAAGATCGCGGGCGATCTTGATCGCGTCGTTACTGCCACCGGCGGCAATCATCGGCCACACCATCGCGTCCTTGTGCACCACGAATTCGACCACCACCGGAGCATCATTGATGCTCAACGCCTTGTCGATCACCGAATCCACCTCGGCCGGAGACTCTGCCCGCAACCCGACGCAACCCATCGCCTCGGCCAGCTTCTGGAAGTCCGGCACCCGGTTGGTCTTCAGGTCGGTGTTGGAGTAACGGCCCTGGTAGAACAGCGTCTGCCACTGCCGCACCATCCCCAGGCTCTGGTTGTTGATCACCGCGATCTTGACCGGAATCCCTTCCAGGGCACAGGTCACGAGCTCCTGGTTGGTCATCTGGAAGCAGCCGTCGCCGTCGATGCACCAGACGATCGAATCCGGCTGGCCGGCCTTCGCACCCATCGCCGCGGGAACGCCGTAGCCCATCGTGCCGGCACCGCCGGAGTTGAGCCAATGTCCCGGACGTTCGAAGGGCAGGAAGTGCGCTGCCCACATCTGGTGCTGGCCGACGCCGGTGACGTAGTACGCGTCCGGTCCGGTCAACTCGCCGATCCTCTTGATCACGCCCTGCGGTGACAGCGATCCGTCGGCCGGCTCGTCGTAACCGGTCGGGTAACGCTGCTGCAGCCCATCGAGATATCCCTGCCAGGCCGAGAAGTCCGGCAGTTGAGCCTCGCCTCGGAGGACCTCGGTCAGCTCGCCGATCACCTCCGCGCAGTCGCCGACGATCGGCACGTCGGCGTGACGGTTCTTGCTTATCTCAGCGGGGTCGATGTCGGCGTGGATCACCTTGGCATCCGGTGCGAAACTGGACAGCTGACCGGTCACCCGATCGTCGAACCGGGCGCCGAGTGAGATCAGCAGATCGCTGCGCTGCAAGGCACCGACGGCGGCGACCGTACCGTGCATGCCGGGCATGCCGTAGTTCAGCGGATGGCTGTCCGGGACAGCACCACGGGCCATCAGGGTGGTGACCACCGGGATCTTCGTGAGTTCGACCAGCTGAGCCAGCTGCTCGGCCGCACCGGCCTTGATCACGCCGCCGCCGACGTACAGCACCGGCTGCTTCGCGGCCATGATCAACTTCGCCGCTTCACGGATCTGCTTGCTGTGCGGACGACTGACCGGACGATAGCCGGGCAGCTCCAGCCGCTTCGGCCAATGGAACGGCGCCACGCCTTGCAACGCGTCCTTGGTGATGTCCACCAACACCGGACCGGGTCGTCCGGTCGCGGCGATGTGGAACGCCGCCGCGATCGCGTGCGGGATGTCCTCGGCCTTCTTCACCAGGAAGCTGTGCTTGGTGATCGGCATGGTGATGCCGGTGATGTCGGCTTCCTGGAAGGCGTCGGTGCCGATCGAGGCGGCCGCGACCTGGCCGGTGATCGCCACGATCGGGACCGAATCCATGTAGGCATCGGCGATCGCGGTGACCAGATTGGTCGCGCCCGGACCGGAGGTGGCCATGCAGACACCGACCTTGCCGGTGACCATCGCATAGCCTTCGGCGGCATGTCCTGCGCCCTGCTCGTGGCGGACGAGGATGTGCCGTACGGCCTGGGAGTCGTAAAGCGGGTCATAGGCGGGGAGGATCGCTCCCCCGGGGATCCCGAATACGACGTCGGCGCCGACCCGTTCGAGGGATCGGACCAGCGCTTGCGCTCCGGTCAGGCCCGCATCAGCGGCGGGCGTGGTCTCT
>DATCVL010000373.1:0-5340 GCA_036566865.1 Microlunatus sp. | reverse complement strand
GAGACTTCGGAGGCGATCAGAGATCGAGACTTCGGAGGCGATCAGAGATCGACGATCTCGCAGATCACCGAACCGCTGGTCACGGTCTCGCCGACCGCAGCGGCCAGACCGGAGATCTTCCCGCTGCGGTGGGCCGACAGTGGCTGCTCCATCTTCATCGCTTCCAGCACGACCACCAGGTCGCCCTCGGCGACCTCGTCGCCGTCGGCGACCGCGACCTTGACGATCGTGCCCTGCATCGGTGAGGTGAGCGCATTGCCGGACGCGGCGGATGCGCCGCCGCCCTTGCGCTGCCGCTTCGGCTTCTTGGCTCTGCCGTTACCGGCCGCGCTGACCGTACCCAGTTCGGCGGGCAGGGCGACCTCCAACCGCTTGCCGTTCACCTCGACCACGACGGTGGTCTTCTCGGCTGGTTCCGCGTCTTCTCCGGCGGCACCGTCGTAGGGCGGGATCTGGTTGTCGAATTCGGTTTCGATCCACCGGGTGTGTACGCCGAAGTTGCCGTCGGCGGCGACGTAGGCAGGGTCGTCCAGCACGGCCCGGTGGAACGGCAGCACTGTCGGCATGCCCTCGATCCGGGTCTCGGCCAGCGCTCGGCGGCTGCGCGCGATCGCCTCGGCCCGGTCGGCGCCGGTGATGATGATCTTGGCGACCAGCGAATCGAAGCTGCCCGGTACGGTCATCCCGGTCCGATAGCCGTCGTCCACTCGGACGCCAGGGCCGGACGGCGGCTGCCAGGTGGTCAGCGTGCCCGGAGCGGGCATGAAGTTGCGGCCGGCATCCTCGGCGTTGATCCGGAACTCGATCGAGTGCCGGCCGATGACCGGGTCGCCGTAGGTCAGCTTCTCGCCGTCGGCGATCCGGAACATCTCCCGGACCAGATCCAGGCCGGTGACCTCCTCCGACACCGGATGCTCGACCTGCAGCCGGGTGTTCACCTCGAGGAAGGAGATGGTGCCGTCGACGCCGACCAGGAATTCGCAGGTACCGGCGCCGACATAGCCGGCCTCGGACAGGATCGCCTTGGACGCGGAGTAGAGGGTCGCCAGTTGATCATCGGAGAGGAACGGCGCCGGCGCTTCCTCGACCAGCTTCTGATTGCGACGTTGCAGGGAGCAGTCCCGGGTGGAGACCACGACCACGTTGCCGTGTTCGTCGGCCAGGCATTGGGTCTCGACATGCCGGGGGTGATCCAGGAACCGTTCGACGAAACACTCGCCACGGCCGAAGGCGGTCACCGCCTCGCGGACGGCCGAGTCGAAGAGTTCGGGGATCTCCTCGATGCTCCGGGCCACCTTGAGCCCGCGCCCGCCACCACCGAACGCGGCCTTGATCGCGACCGGCAGTCCGTACTCCTCGGCGAAGGCGACCACCTCGTCGGCGTCGGCGACCGGATCAGCGGTGCCCGGTACCAGTGGGGCGCCGACCTTCTGAGCGATGTGTCGAGCCTGCACCTTGTCGCCGAGGGCATCGATGGCTGCCGGCGGCGGACCGATCCAGGTCAGGCCGGCCGCGATCACGGCCGCGGCGAAGGAGGAATTCTCGGCCAGGAAGCCGTAGCCGGGATGGACGCTGTCAGCACCGCTGCGCCGGGCCACGTCGATGATCTTGGCGATGTCGAGGTACGTGTCCGCGGGCGTACTGCCGGCCAGCGAGTACGCCTCGTCGGCGAGTTGGACGAAGAGCGAGTCAGCATCGGGCTCGGCATAGACGGCGACACTGCCCAGTCCGGCATCGGCGGCGGCGCGGATGACCCGGACGGCGATCTCGCCCCGGTTCGCGACCAGAACCTTGCTGATACCCACGTGATCTCACCCCTCCTGGTGGCTGCGGGCTGAGTTTACGGGTACGAACCGCAGTGGGTCGCCCGGCCGCAACTGGGCCGCGCGATCGCAGCCCTGCGGCGTGGCCACCGCAATCACCGGGTAGCCGCCGGTGACCGGGTGATTGGAGCCGAAGATCAGGGGCAGGCCCGACGGTGGCACCTGGACGGCACCTCGAAGCAGGCCCTCCGACGGCAGTTCGGCGGTGATCCGGCGTTCCAGCGGTGAGCCGTTCAGCCGGACCGCGGTCCGGTCGGAATCGGCGTCGGCGGTCCAGGTCTGCTCGTACAGCGAGGTCAACGCCGAGTCGGTGAACCAGTCGGACCGGGGACCGGGTTCGGTCTCGATCAGCGCCGGTTGCCCTGGCGGCAGCGGTGGGGGTGTCACGTCGATACCTGGGAACGGCAGTTCGGGGATGCCGACCATCAGCCGATCACCGGTGGACAGCCTCGGCGGGCCGAGGCCGGACATCAGATCGGTCGATCGACTGCCGAGGACCACGCCGCTGTCGATGCCGCCGCGGACGGCGAGATAGCTCCGCAAGCCGTGCTCGGAGGGCCGTACGGCGAGCCGATCGTCCGCTGCCAGATGGATCGGACGATGCGACGGTTCGGCCCGGTTGTTGATCATGATCGTGGTGGCCGGCCCGGCGATCGCGCACCACAGCGGCGCATCGGTACGCAGTTCGAGCCCGCCGAGCGTGATCTCGATGGCGGCACTGTGCTCGCGGTTTCCGACCAGCCGATTCGCCGCCCGCAATGCTCCCCGATCGGCGGCACCGGAAACGGGTACACCGAGGTGGGCATAGCCCGGTCGGCCCAGATCCTCGATCAACGCGAGCGGGCCGGCACTGTCGATGATGATCATCCGTCGACGTCCCGAAAGCGGATCCGCATGCCGGGCTGCAGCGTTGCCGGCGGCTCGGCGTCGACGTCGAACAGCTCCAGGTCGGTGGAGCCGATCAGCTGCCAGCCGCCGGGGCTCTCGGTCGGATAGATCGCCGACCACTGGTCGGCCAGGGCGACCGAGCCGGCCGGCACCCGGGTGCGTGGGGTATCACGACGCGGCACCGGCAAGGATCGGTCGGTCGGCGCCAGATAGCCGAAGCCCGGCGCGAAACCGCAGAACGCGACGGACCAGTCCTGGCCGGTGTGGTGGGCGATCAACTGCGGCACGGTCAGTCCGAGCAGTTCGCAAACCCGATCAAGATCGTCACCGGTGTAGTGCACATCGACCACCAGCGGTCGGCTGTCCTTGGTGCTGATCGGCGGCAGGTCGATGTCGATCATGGTCCGCAGCAACGCCTCCGGCAACGGCGACCGCAACCGGAGCAACAGCGTCCTGGCGCCGGGCACGATCTCGGCGATCTCTGCCGGCCGTTGCTCGGCCAGCCAGCGATGCACGGCCTGGCTGTCGGCCAGATCGGCGCATTCGAGCAGGCGGGCATTGCGGCCGTACGGCAACAGTCGTCGTCCGGTCATGGCGTGATGAACGGGGCGACGTCGATGCCGGTGTCGGCCAGGGCAGCTCGTACGGTCTGAGCCATCCGCACTGCACCGGGTGAATCGCCATGCACACAAAAGGATTCGGCGCGTTGATCGCGCGCTGCCGCGACGGCCCGTTCGGCGGCCAGGTCGGGGTCGGTGATCAAGGCATCCGATTGTCGGCGGTCGACCAGTCGCCCGTCGTCGGTGTAGTTCCGGTCGATGAAGTACTCGGTCACGCAGCGGATGCCGCGATCGGTGGCGATCTTGAGCACCAGCGATCCGGGAAGTCCCAGCAGCGGGAGCGGACGGTCGTACGCCAGCAGCGCGTCAACCACGGCTTGCGCCTGAGCTCGATGATCGACAACCGTGTTGTACAACGCGCCGTGCGGCTTCAGGTAGGCGACCCGGCCGCCGACGCTGGCGGCCAGAGCGTCCAGGGCACCCACCTGGTAGAGGATGTCGGCGGTCAGGTCCTCGGCATCGATGTCGATGTAGCGCCGGCCGAAGCCGGCCAGATCGCGATAGCCGACCTGAGCACCGATCACCACCCCGCCCCGTACCGCATCGGCACAGGTCGAGCGCAGGGTCCGGGGATCGCCGGCGTGAAAACCGGCGGCGACATTGGCACTGGTGATCAACTCCAGCATGGCGGTGTCGTCCCCCAGCTGCCAGCGGCCGAAGGATTCGCCGAGATCAGCGTTGAGATCGATGCTCACAGCTGATCACAATAGAGCGGTTCGCGGCAGAGCCGTGAACGGGAACGGGGCCCCTCCAAGTATGAGTTGGAGGGGCCCCGCTCAGGCCAGGTCTGATGACGCTTCCGGCCTCCCGATGATCCTGTGGTCACCCCGGCCCGTCATCGACCGGGTGGCGGGTCGCGGCCCACCAGGTGTCCATGGTCCTTCATCGGATCCCGCAGCTCCTGCGGAGTGCGTGAGTAGAGTTCTACTCGCACTCTGTGGTCGGGCACAACCCCAACGCAGCAAGAAATTCCGACGAATTCCCTGTGCACCGGTTCGTCCACAACAGCAGTATCTTCGTCCACCGAATTCGGCCTGTTGTGCACAGCTTGGAGTGCTGCCTGGGGAAAGTCCGGCACCAGAGTCGTCGGCCCCGTTAGGCTCAGGCCATGGAGCAGCCACCGAGGGACACCAAGGACTGGACCTGGACGATCCAATTGCGCTGTCCGGACTGCGGACTGGAAGCCGGTGACATCGACGTACCGGAGATCGCCGATCGGATCGAAGCCGGTGCCGCGGAGTGGGTGCAGATCCTGACCCAGAATCCGGCCGCGGACCGGCGGCCGTCGCCGGCGGTCTGGTCGCCGCTGGAGTACGGCGCCCATGTCCGCGATGCCCTGGAGCTGTACGACGCCCGGTTGGTGCTGATGTTGATCGAGGACAACCCGGGTTTCCGGAACTGGGATCAGGACGAGGCCGCGATCAGTGGTGACTACGTGCGGTTGGATCCGGATGAGGTGGCCGGCGAGATCACCGCGGTGGTGACCACCTTCGTAGCTCGGATCCGTTCGCTGGAGGAGTCTCAACTGGACCGGCGCGGCACCCGGTCCGACGGGGTCGAATTCACCGTCCGGACCTTCCTGCAGTACTTCCTGCATGATCTTGTCCATCACCTGTGGGATGTGACCGGGCAACAGCAGGTCGAGGCGTGAGGAGCGATGACCTTCGAGCTGAGTAAGGAACACCAGGACTTCCGAGCGGTGATGGCCGAGTTCGCCGCCGCCGAGGTGCGTCCTTACGCGGCCGACTGGGATCGCGAGCACCGGTTCCCGACCGGGACGGTCCGCCGGCTGGGCGAGCTCGGTGTGTTCGGGCTGCACGCGCCCGAGGAATACGGCGGGGCCGGCGACTTCACCAGTCTGTGTCTCGCGATCGAGGAGCTCGGGCGGGCAGACCAGTCGCTGGGGATCACGGTCGAGGCCGGTGTCGGACTGGGCATCAATCCGATTGCCAGCTTCGGCTCCGATGATCAAAAACAGCGCTGGCTGCCGGAGCTGATCACCGGCCGGG
>DATCVL010000372.1:0-5279 GCA_036566865.1 Microlunatus sp. | reverse complement strand
GGCCCCTGCGGGCTAGGCCATGCCCAAGTTCCGCAAACCCGTCCTGTCACCGAATCCCGCCGTCGCGGGCGTCTGATCAGGGGAGTTACTCCAACCGATGTCAACGCATGCCGATTACCGGCTCAGCCAGCTGGACGAGCTGGAGGCTGAGTCGATCCATATCTTCCGCGAGGCCGCGGCCGAGTTCGAGAAGCCGGTGCTGATGTTCTCCGGCGGCAAGGACTCGATCGTGATGGCGAGATTGGCGGAGAAGGCGTTCTTCCCGGCGAAGCTGCCGTTCCCGCTGCTGCGAGTCGACACCGGATATGACTTCCCGGAGGTCCTGGCCGCCATCGACCATTGGACCCGCAGGCTGGGCGCGCAGATTCTCGTTGCTTCTGTGGAAGAGGCGATCAAGAACGGTGTCGTCGTCGACGACGGAAAGACTGCTCGAAACAGGCTGCAGAGTGGCACGCTGCTCAACGCCTTCGAGGAGAACGGAATCACCGCTGCCTTCGGTGGTGGCCGTCGTGAGGAAGACAAGGCCCGCGCCAAGGAGCGCGTCTACTCCCATCGCGACGAGTTCGGCCAATGGGATCCCAAGAATCAGCGGCCGGAATTGTGGGCGCTCTACAACGGCCGGTTGCACGCCGGTGAGCACATGCGTGTCTTCCCGCTGTCCAACTGGACCGAGCTGGACATCTGGAATTACCTTGCCCGGGAGCAGGTCGAGATCCCGAGCATCTACTTCGCCCACCGTCGACGGGTGATCGCTCGCGACGGCATGCTGATGTCCGAATCCGAATATGTGCAGCCGAGGGCCGGTGAGACGGTCGAGGAGCGCCAGGTCCGTTTCCGTACCGTCGGCGATATGACCCTGACGGGTTGCGTCGAATCGGAAGCCGACACGTACGAGAAGATCATCGCTGAGATCGCCGTTGCCCGCGTGACCGAACGCGGCGCCACCCGTGGAGACGACCGGTTCTCCGAAGCAGCGATGGAGGACCGGAAGAAGGAAGGCTACTTCTGATGAGCGAGTTGATTGAGAAGGAAGCCGATCTGCTGCGCTTCGCCACTGCCGGTTCGGTGGACGACGGCAAGTCGACCCTGATCGGCCGGCTGCTGCTGGACTCCAAGGCGATCTTCGAGGACCAGTTGGAGGCGGTCGAGGCCACCAGCCAGTCCCGTGGCTACGACTACACCGACTTGGCATTGCTCACCGACGGGCTGCGGTCCGAGCGGGAGCAGGGCATCACCATCGATGTCGCGTACCGCTACTTCGCCACCCCACGGCGGAAGTTCATCATCGCCGACACCCCGGGGCACGTGCAGTACACCCGGAACATGGTCACCGGTGCATCCACCGCCGACCTGGGTCTGGTGCTGGTCGATGCCCGGCAGGGGCTGACCGAGCAGTCGCGCCGGCATGCCGTGCTGCTGTCACTGCTGCGGGTGCCGCACCTGGTGCTGGCTGTCAACAAGATGGACCTGGTCGACTACGACAGCAAGGTCTTCGAGAAGATCGACGCCGAGTTCACCACCTTCGCCTCCCGGCTGAACATCCCCGACCTGCAGGTGATCCCGATCTCCGCCCTGAAGGGCGACAACGTGGTCACCCGGTCCGAAAGCATGCCGTGGTACGACGGTCCGTCGCTGATGCACCATCTGGAGCATCTGCACATCGCCTCCGATCGCGATCTGCGTGACGTCCGATTCCCGGTCCAGTACGTGATCCGGCCCAAGTCGGACGAGTACCACGACTACCGCGGGTACGCGGGCCAGGTTGCCGGCGGCGTACTGAAGCCGGGTGACGAGGTGATGGTGCTGCCGAGCGGTATGACCTCGACCATCGCCGGTATTGATCGTTTCGATCAGGAGATTCCCGAGGCGTTCGCACCCATGTCGGTGGTCGTGCGGCTCGCCGACGATGTGGACGTGTCCCGCGGCGACATGATCTGCCGGACCAAGAACATGCCGGAGCAGACCCAGGACCTGGATGCGATGGTCTGCTGGATGACCTCGCAGCCGCTGCGTCCGCGGCAGAAGCTGGCGATCAAGCACACCACCCGCACCGCGCGGACCGTGGTCAAGGACATCCAGTACCGGCTCGATGTCAACACCCTGCATCGTGATCAGGACGTGAACGAGTTGGGTCTGAACGAGATCGGCCGAGTCCAGCTGCGCGTCACCCAGCCGCTGCTGGTAGACCCGTACGAGCGCAACCGGACCACCGGCTCGTTCATCCTGATCGACGAGGCGACCGGCGTCACGGTCGGCGCCGGGATGCTGAACAAGTAGGCGCGGTCTGGTCTGCGCCGACTGCAGCGTTCTTCGCTGGTGGGCGGTCCGAAGTCAGCTGTGGTTGGGAAACGTACGAGGCTGATCGGGGCTCGGGTGGTCGAAACCCGACTGTGGTTGGGAAACGTACGAGGCTGATCGGGGCTCGGTCGTCGAAACCCGACTGTGGTTGGGAAACGTACGAGGCTGAACGGGGCCGGGTGGTCGGATCCCAACCGTGGTTGGGAAACGTACGCGTCAGGCGAGGCGGCGGGCGAGAACCCGGGTGAAGCCGAGGAGGTGGCCGGCGTCGACGCGTAGCATCTCGGCTGCCCCTGATGTGTGCCGGACTGACGGCGTTCAACAGCCTGCGGCAGGGCGGGATCGGTCCCGGTTCCCGGGTTGCTGTGATCGGCGCCGGCGGTGTCGGCGCGCTCGCCGTTCGCTATGCCGTCGCGATGGGGCACGGGTTGCCGTCGTCGGCCGGTCGCGCCGGGGCGAGGCGACCGCGCGGGAGTCGGGCGCCGAGTTGTTCATCGCGACCGAGGAAGCGGACCCGGCCGTGGCACCCAAGGCCTGGGACGGCGGTGTGAATCTGATCTTGAACTCCGCACCCTCGACCGCCGCCGGTGCGGCGGCGTTCACCGGCCTGGCACCCGACGGCACCCTGGCGCCGTGCGGCGACGACGACCAACCGCTGACCCTGCCGATGGGCCCGGCCGTGACGAATCGACCGCACACGGGTGATGAACCCCGTCCGGCTCGCCGGACGACATCCGCGACACGCCGGCCTTCTCCGCGGCGCACGACATCCTGCCGAGTACACGCCGATCGGTCTGCGGGACGCGAACTCCGTGCTGGATGCGATGGCGGCCGGCCACTCCGGTAAGCGCTCGGTGATCATCTTCGACTGATTATCGTCGCTGTTGGTTCGGCGATCTCTTCCGGCGGAAACAGGTGCCCAGCATGCGACCGTTGTGATCGCGGTCGCTGCGTTGCGGAGCCGTCCCCGCTACCGTCGTGATCATGATCGAGCCCACTGCGGCACTGAAGCCGCTGCCGGAGGCGTACCAGCGATTGTATGAACGAGTGCGCGAGGTTGCCGAAACCGACACCAGGATTCGCGCTCTCTGGCTGTCCGGTTCACTGGCCAGGGGCGAGGCCGATGCAGGTTCTGATCTTGATCTGTTGCTGGCGATAGCCGATGACGCGTTCGACCAGTTCGTCACTGATTGGCGGCAATGGGTCGGCCAGGTGTGTGAGCCGTTGCTGGCGGTGGAGATCCCGAGGACCAAGTTGATCTTCACCGTGCTCACCGACCAGCTCTGTCGGTTGGATGCGGTGGTGGAATCTGTCGCGATGCTGTCTGAATCGCCACACCGGCGAAGGATTCCGGTGATCGACCGAGATGATCTTGATCGACTGGTGCCCGCGCCGGTGCCCGGACCGGGGCCGAATCGGGCCAAGATCACCATGATCATGGAGGAGTTCTGGCGACAACAGGCGATCGTCCCGTCGATGATCGACGGCAGGGGAGACCTGTTGTGCGCCCTGTCGGGTGTGCAGAACGCCGCTCAGATGTTGTACGACGTGTTCGTCGAGTCCAATCAGCCGCTGCCGCCGATGGGCGTGAAGCAGTTCAGCCGCCGGCTCACCCGTGATCAACGTCGGGTGCTCGAGGCCCTGCCGTCAGTCGGACCGGACCGAGAGTTGTTGATCATCGCCCACGCCGCGGTACGACGGGCGATGGCCGATGCCGGTCGGCGCGCCGGCGAGCGGGTCGGAGCGCGGTACCCGCAGCGCCTCGCCGACGCAGTCACTGCTCATCTCACGGACGCGCTCTGAACCCTTGACGGACAAGCCGATCTCGCGGTCCCGGTGGTTCAGGTGATCTGGCGGGCGGCGATCTCGGTGATCACGTCGTACGGCGGCCACACCGTCAGGAAGACCCGCGCGACGCCGATCTCCGACCAGCGGGCGAGCCGCTCGTCCAGATCGTCCGGCCACTCCCAGATGTAGACCGAGAGCGCGACGTCGCGTCCGCCGGCGTCGATGGCGGATCGGGCGTCCATGATCAACTTGTCGTCGGCGAAGACATTGAGCTCGTCGGCATAGTCGACCGCACTGCGGATCAGCCGGCGGGATCCACCGGTGCCGACCACAACCCGCGGTGGACGGATCGGCGTCGGCAGGCAGCGGGCTTCGGTCAGTCGGACATGATCACCGGTCGTCGTCACCGGTCCGCCCCGCCAGACCTGCTGCAGCGCGGTCACGGTCTCGGCGAGGCCGTCGATCCGGGCGGCGGCATCCGGGATCGGCAGCCCCCAGGCCCGTTGCTCCTCGAAGAAATCGCCGGCGCCGATGCCGAGCTCGAACCGTCCGTCGCTGAGCCGGGACAGCACCGACACCTCCTTCGCCAGTACGCCGGGCAGATGGTTGAGCCTGTCGATCACCATCGGCACCAGGCGCACCTGCGAGGTCTGCGCCGCCAACGCACCCCACATCGCCCAACCGGAGAACCAGCTCCAGTCGGGCCGCCCGGTGTGGTAGTGATCAAGAACGCCGATCGCGTCCAGGCCCAGCTCATCGGCCAGTCGAGCGCCGCCGAGCAACTGATCCCAGTCGCCGGTGGGTCCGAGATTGACCGCCAGTCGGATCCCGCTGCTCTGCTGCATCGTGCCTCCCGGTCCGCGCCATTTCCGGCTCTGTTGGGAAAAGTACGCGCGTGGTCCGAAGCGCGGTAGCCGAAACTCGGCCGTGGTTGGACAACGCACACGGGTCGGGCCGGGGAGTGGGTCGAAACTCGGCCGTGGTTGGAAAACGCACACGGTCGGGCCGGGGAGTGGGTCGAAACTCGGCCGTGGTTGGAAAACGCACACGGGTCGGGCGGGGAGTGGGCCGAAACTCGGCCGTGGTTGGAAAACGCACACGGGTCGGGCCGGGGAGTGGGTCGAAACTTGGCCGTGGTTGGAAAACGCACACGGGTCGGGGCGGGGAGCGGGCCGAAACTCGGCCGTGGTTGG
>DATCVL010000371.1:0-19244 GCA_036566865.1 Microlunatus sp. | reverse complement strand
CGAAGGTCTCCATCCGCTGCCGCGGCGTGAGCTTGTTGTCGTTGGTCGGTGACGGGTCGACCTGCTCGCTGCCCGAGCCGGATCCCACCGCCACGTCGGTGCCCGCCCCGGCGCCGACGCCGACCAAGGCACGATCAGCCGCGCCGACCTCCGCCGTGGTCTTGACCTTGCGGACGGCGGCCCACTCGACCGCGTGCATGCAGAAGGCCAGGAAGTAGATGACCACCGAGGTGACCATCGCCAGGTTCGAGAAGTACTCAACGGTCATGTCGTCTCCTGCGATTCCTTCTGCGCGAGGTCGTCCGGTGTCGCCTGCTCGGTCTGCCCAGGCGCTGCCGTTGCTGTCCGGTCGGGCTGCGTCGACCCGGGCGGCTCGGGCCTGGCAAACCCGAGTTCTTCGACCAAATCGGCCAGATCCTCACTCAACCCGGTGCGTGCATCCGCACGATCCAGGCCGGCGATCTCGAACACCGTACTACCTCGCGTAGTACGAATGCGAGCCCAGACTCGACGCGGCCGGATGAACAGCGAGAAGCACAGTCCCAACACCGCCAGCCCGATCGCGGTGATCGCGATGTAGGCACCAGGGGTGTCGCCGACCTGCAGCTTCACCCACCGCTGCACCCCGTCGAGTTGGATCGATCCCTGCCCGTTCGGCAGCTTCTGTACGTAGCCCGGACGCAGGATGAACCGCAGCGGCTGATCCTTCTTCTTCGGATCCATGATCTGGTTCAGGCCCTTGGTGTTGAGCGAGTAGACGCTCTCCGGCTCGCCGGTCTCCGGCGTCGGCTTGCCCGACCAGGCATTCAGGAACAACTGCGGATTCAGCGTGTCCGGGAAGACCGATCGTGGCCCGGCGCTGTCCAGCGCGGCACTGGGCAGGAACAGCCCCTCGAAGCCGAGGCGCAGCGGTCGGGCATCCGGCGCCTTGATCGCACCGGCCGAGGTGTAGTTGCCGTCCTGCGGCAGGAACACGACCGGACCCGAGTAGGCCACCTCACCGTTGCCGTCCTTGACCGTGACCACCGGCGCATACCCCCAGGCGATCAGATGCACATTGGTGCCGTTGATCTTGAGCGGGTGATTGACCTCGAGAGTTTCCTTACGCGGTTGGGATCCCGGCTTGTCGGTGACGGTCACCCCGGCCTTGAACTCGCGGGCCGCACCGCGCTGGACGTTGCCGGTCTCGAATTTCACGTCGAAGCTGTCGACCTTGATGCTGAACGGAGTCAGCGACGACTCCTTGAACAGCGGGCCGGCCTTGAAGTCGTCGTACTGGGCCAGGTTGTTGGCGAATCCGTTGCCGACCACGACCGAACTGGTGCCACGGAAGTTGGTCAGCCAAACCACCGCCACGCCGACCAGCAGCAACACCATGCTGATGTGGAAGAGCAGGTTGCCGGCCTCGCGCAGATATCCGCGTTCGGCCGAGACCGACCCGTCACTGTTGCGCGCCACCCGATAGCGCTTCTTCTTCAGTGATCCGGCAACCCGCTCCATCATTCTCGCCGAGGCTGCCGAGTGTTCGGCACCCGCCGGGGCGCCGTGGGACACCGGCAGATCGGTGGCGTCGACCCGGACGTAGGCGGGGAGCCGGTGCAGGTTGCGCGGAGTCTTCGGCGGTTGTGCGCGCAGGCCTCTCAGGTAGACCCCGAGCCGGGGAATGATGCAGCCGATCAGGCTGATGAACAGCAGGATGTAGATCGCCGAGAACCAGGGCGAGGTGTAGACGTTGAAGAGTCCGACCTTGTCGTAGATCGGACCCAGCGTCTCGTGCTGCTGCATGAACGAGCTGACTTCGATCGGCGAGATGCTCCGCTGCGGCACCAGGGTGCCCGGGATCGCGGCCAACGCCAGCAGGAACAGCAGGCCGAGCGCGGTGCGCATAGTGGTGAGTTGGGTCCAGATGAACCGCAGGCCGCCGACCAAGCCGATCTTCGGTGCGCCGGCCGAATTCCTCCGGCCCGACGTGCTCCGGCCCGACTCTTCCCGGGCGGACTTGTTGATCTTGCTCCGCGATTCCTGGGCGGAAGCGTCCTCGGAGCCGGCGATCGGCGTCTGCTCGGTGTCGGTGGTGGTGTCGCTCATGATCAAATCCCCGGTACGAAGTTGCCGGCCCAGCTGGTCAGTTGCAGCATCAGGCGATTCCAGATCCCGGTGACCAGCAGCAGGCCGACGATCACCATGCCGACTCCGCCGATCCGCATCACCGCTTGCTGATGGCGGCGCAGGAAACCGATCGCGGTCGCAGCCCGGCTGTAGGCGAGGCCGGCAATCACGAACGGAACACCCAACCCCAGTGCGAACACGGCGGCCAGGACCGCGCCACGAGTCGCGGTGCCCTCGTTCAACGCCAACGTGAGGACGGCGCCGAGAGTCGGGCCGATGCACGGTGTCCAGCCCAGCGCGAAGACGATTCCGACCAACGGCGCCACCGCGACGCCGACGGCTGGGATGCGGTGGATCCGGAGATCCCGCTGGCCGAATTTGATCACCCCGGCGAAGATCAGCCCGAGCGCGATGATCAACACGCCGAGGATCCGGCTGATCAGATCGCTGTGCTGGTAGAGAACGCTGCCCAGCCCGCCGGCCAACGCGCCGGTGGTGACGAAGACGGCGGCGATGCCGACCACGAAGAGGCTGGTGCCGGCCAGGATCCGTAGCCGCTTCGCGCCGGAGGCGTTTCCTTCGAGCACGTCCGCGGCGCCCAGCCCGGTCGCATAGGTCAGATAGCCCGGCAGCAACGGCAACACGCACGGGGAGAAGAAGGACACCAGTCCGGCGAGCAGCGCAACCGGGATGGCCAGCAGCATGGTGCCACCCACCGCCGACGAGGCCCACTGCCCGATGTCCAGCACGACCATGATCATTTACCGGCCGCGACGTCGTCGATCATGTCAACCAGGGTGCCCTTGCTGATGCTGCCGAGGATCCGGACCGCGACCCTGCCCTGCTTGTCGATGATCAAGGTCGACGGGATCGCGCTCGGCGGCAGGCCTTCGAACTTCACCACCTGGCTGCCGTCGGGATCCCAAATGCTCGGATAGCTGATGTCGTTGGCCCGGACGAAGGCCTGCGGCTGTGCCTTGCCGGTGTCCCGGCTGTTGATGCCGATGAACTGGGCGGTCTTGGCGGTCTGCTCGCTCGCGGCCTGCAGGTCCGGAGCTTCCTTGCGGCACGGGGCACACCAGGAACCCCAGACGTTGTAGACGATCACCTTGCCGGAGTAGTCGGCACTGTCGACCGTGGTGCTGCCGGACAGCGACGGCCCACTGATCTGGGGTGCCTTGCTGCGATTCGCCGGCTCAACCCGGGTCAGCTGTTGATCACTGCCGACATAGCCGTTCTCGCTGCCGGTTTGCGAATCCGCGCCGGCCGAGTCCGCGCTGCAGCCGGCAACTGCGATCAAGATCATCAGGATTGCCAGCAGGGCTGCGAGCTTCGAACCCGGCGCCAAGCGCTGGGCCCGCAACGGCAGTGAACGATCAGACATCAGGCCCCGGCGACGAACTTCTTGGACTTCCCGGCCGGCAGCAGATCGGCGGCGGGCTCGGCGTACGAGACCGCGGCGATCCGGCCGTCCAGGAAGGTGAACGTGGTGATGCTGGCCAAGGTGCACTCCCGCTTCCGCGGGTCGTGCGCGAAACGGCGTCCCTCGACGTCACAGCGGGCGATCCAGATCGGCAGCTGATGGGAGACGATCAAGGCCTGATGGCCTGCTGCCGCAGCCGCCGCATCGTGCAGGACGGCCCGCATCCGGACCGCGATCTCCTTGTACGGCTCGCCCCAGCTCGGCTTCAGCGGATTACGGAAATACCACCAGTGCCGGGGATTGGTGAAAGCCGAGTTCTTGCTGCCGTCGAAGCGATTGCCCTGCAGGAAGTTCTCCGCCTCGATCACCCGGCCGTCGGTGGTCACCGGTTGATCACCGAGCGCGGCGGCGATCGGCGCCATCGTCTCCTGAGCGCGTTCCAGCGGTGAGCAGCGCAAGTGCGTGACGTCCCAGCCGGTCACGTACTCGGCAACCCGCTCGGCCATCTGCCGGCCCAGCGCGGACAGGTGGAAATCGGGCATCCGGCCGTACAGGACCCCGGCCGGGTTCTCCACCTCACCATGCCGGACCAGGTGCACCTCGGTCCGCACCGGATCAGGATTCGCTCCGCTCGGGTCCACCGGATTCGCTCCGCTCATGCCTCCACCTCTGCCGTACGCCGTCTACGCCTGCGCCGCGGCCCGAGCGGCCTTCGGCAACGCGGCAACGATACGGTCCAGCGCCGCCGAATCGTGAGCCGAGGACAGGAACCAGCCCTCGAACGCACTCGGCGGCAGGTAGACACCGTCGGCCAGCATCGAATGGAAGAAGGCGGTGTAGGCCTCGGTCCGTTGCGCGGATGCCCCGGCGTAGTCGGTCACCGCGGACACCTGTTCGGCCACGAAGAAGACACTGAACAAGTTCCCGGCGTTGTTGATCACGTGCGGCACCCCGGCAGCCTGCAAGGCATCGTGGACCTCGGACCGCAGCTGCTCGGAGGTCTTGTCGACCCGCTCGTAC
The DNA here is from genome assembly GCA_036566865.1 of Microlunatus sp. Lineage (GTDB taxonomy): Bacteria > Actinomycetota > Actinomycetes > Propionibacteriales > Propionibacteriaceae > Microlunatus. The sequence continues at coordinate 14,692 of DATCVL010000371.1, read as the reverse complement.
ACCTCATCGGTGGCCAGCCTCAGCGTGGTCAGTCCGGCCGCGGTGGCGACCGGATTGCCGGACAGGGTGCCGGCCTGATAGACCGAGCCGACCGGCGCCAGGTGGGCCATGATGTCGGCTCGTCCGCCGAAGGCAGCGGCCGGGAACCCGCCGCCCATCACCTTGCCGAAGGTCATCAGGTCACCGCCGACGCCGTCCAATCCGTACTGGCCGGTGCGGCTGACCCGGAAGCCGGTCATCACCTCGTCGGAGATCAACAGCGCGCCGTGATCATGGCAGAGATCGGCCAGGAAGCGGTTGAAGCCGACGCCGTCGACGACACCCGGTTCGACAACCCCCATGTTGCCCGGTGCGGCCTCGGTGATCACGCAGGCGATCTGATCACCGTGCGTTGCGAACGCCGCCCGGAGCGCGTCCCGATCGTTGTACGGGAGCACGATGGTGTCCGCAGTGGTCGCCGCGGTGACTCCCGGCGTACCCGGAATCCCCAACGTGGCAACGCCGGATCCGGCGGAGGCCAGCAGCGAGTCGACGTGGCCGTGATAGCAGCCGGCGAACTTGATGATCTTGTCCCGACCGGTGAAGCCGCGAGCCAGCCGGATCGCGCTCAGCGTCGCCTCAGTACCGGAGTTGACCAACCGGACCTGATCGATCGGCGTCCGGTCGATGATCTCCGCAGCAAGATCAACTTCGGCCTCGGTCGGGGCGCCGAACGAGGTGCCGTGCTGGGCCGCCTCGGCCACCGCGGCCAACACCTCCGGTCGCGCATGGCCGAGCAACATCGGCCCCCAGGAGGAGACCAGATCGACATAGCTGTTGCCGTCGATGTCGGTCAGGTAGGCACCCTTGGCCTGCTTGATGAAGCGCGGTGTGCCGCCGACCGCGAGGAAGGCTCGCACCGGTGAATTCACGCCACCCGGGGTGACGGTCTTCGCCCGCTTGAAGGCGGCAGCGGATCGATCGACGTTCATCGTTGCAGCTCTTTCCGGTTGGCGTATTCCAGGGCCCAGTAGCTGAGGATGATGTCGGCACCGGCCCGGCGGATCGAGGTCAGCGTCTCGGTGATCGCGGCGTCCCGGTCGATCCAGCCGCGCTCCGCGCTGGCCTCGACCATCGCATACTCACCGGAGATGTTGTACGCGGCCACCGGCACGTCCACCGCGTCGGCGACTCGGGCGATCACGTCCAGATAGCTCAGCGCCGGTTTGATCATCACGATGTCGGCACCCTGTTCAAGATCAAGTCTGACCTCGCGCAAGGCCTCCCGGACATTGCCGAGATCCTGCTGGTACGTCTTCCGGTCCCCTTCCAGGGTTGACGCGACGGCCTCCCGGAAGGGGCCGTAGTAGGACGACGAATACTTCGCGGAGTAGGCCAGGATCGCGGTGTCGAGCTGACCTGCTGAGTCCAGTGCGGACCGGATCGCGGCGACCTGGCCGTCCATCATCCCGCTCGGCCCGACCAGATGGGCACCGGCCTCGGCATGCAGGACCGCCATCCGGGCGTACAACTCGACGGTGGCGTCGTTGTCGACACTGCCCGATTCCGTCAGCACCCCGCAGTGACCATGATCGGTGAATTCGTCCAGGCAGACGTCGCTCATCACCAGCAGGTCGTCGCCGACCTCGGTCCGGACCGCTTCGATGGCCCGGGTGAGGATGCCGTCGGCGGCCAGCCCCTGGGAGCCGGTCGCATCCTTCTTCTCCTGCAGTGGGACGCCGAAGAGCATGATCCCACCCAGCCCTGCCTCCGCACAGGAGGCGGCGACCTTGCGGATCGAGTCCAGGCTGTGTTGATCAACGCCCGGCATCGACGAGATCGGCCGCGGCTCGGTCAGCCCCTCGGCCACGAACGCCGGCAAGATCAACTGTCGCGGGGCAACCGTGGTCTCGGCCACCATCCGCCGCATCACCGGACTGGTACGCAGCCGGCGTGGACGATCCGGCAGGTCGTGTACGACTCGGTTCGCGGGCACGTTCGGTCCTTCCTGACGATCGGCTACGACCGACTGTAGTAACAAACCTGTGCGCGCCGAAACCCGGGCCCGCCGGCCGAGCGATCCGCTCAGGAGGAACGGCGGCGGCTGGCCCTGCGCTGCGACGGCTTGGTCACCGGCTGCCCATCGGCCACCAATGCGTCCCGACGATTGGCGGCGAAGCCGGCCAGCGCGTCGGCCAACTCGAGTGCGGACGGCTTCGGCGCGACCACGTCCACCCGCAGGCCGTGCTCCTCGCAGGTCTTCGCGGTGGCCGGACCGATCGCCGCGATGACGGTCGAGGTGTGCGGCTTGCCCGCGATGCCGACCAGGTTGCGCACGGTCGAGGAGGACGTGAAGACGACGGCATCGAACTTGCCCGTCTTGATCGCCTCGCGGACCGGTGCCGCCGGGGGCGCCGCCCGGACGGTGCGGTACGCGGTGACGTCCTCGACCTCCCAGCCGAGCTCGGTCAGCGCCGCGGACAGGGTTTCGGTGGCGATGTCGGCGCGAGGCAGGAAGACCCGGTTGATCGGGTCCAGCACCTCGTCGTACGGAGGCCATTCGGCGGCCAGACCGGCCGCAGACTGCTCACCGGCCGGCACCAGGTCGGGCTCGATCCCCCAGGCCTGCAGCGCGGCCGAGGTGCTCTGGCCGACGGCGGCCACCTTCAGCCCGGAGAAGGCCCGGGCGTCCAGGCCGTACTGCTCGAACTTCTCCCGGACCGCACGGACCGCATTCACCGAGGTGAAGGCGACCCACTCGTAGCGTCCCTCGACCAGGCCGCGGACGGCCTTCTCCATCTGCAGCGGGCTGCGCGGAGGCTCGACCGAGATGGTCGGCACCTCCTCGCTGTGCGCGCCGTAGGTCCGCAACCGCGCGGTCAGCGAAGCAGCCTGATCCTTGGTCCGCGGCACCAGCACCCGCCAGCCGAACAGCGGCTTGGTCTCGTACCAGCTCAGTCCGTCCCGGTTCTGCACTGCAGCTCCCAGGGTGATGTGGATCAGATCGGTCGGCTCGACCGCGACCTTCTTGGTCTCGGTGGCCACCTCGGCGAGCGTGGTGGCGATGCTGATCTGCTCGGTGCTGCCGCCGTGCAGGGTGATCAGGGCGGGCTCGTCGGCATCCCGGCCGACGCTGGTGGCGACCTCGACGAAGTCGGTCATCATGCCGACCCGGCTGCTCACCACCAGGGTGGCGACGCCGACCCATTCTGCGGCCGCGGTCTTGGCGAAACGCCCCTCGGTGGCAGACACGAAGTGCACCCCGCCGGCGTTGTTCAGCGCCACACCGGCGTACTCCGGCACGGCGGTCAGGCTGCTGACGCCGGGCACCACCTCGAAGTCGATGCCGCCCCGAACACAGGCCGCGGCCTCATCGGAGACGGCGTTGTCCAGGAACGGGTCGCCGCTGACCAGCCGGACCACCCGAACACCGGAGCCGGCGTGCTTGAGCACGGTCTTGGCCCGGGCCGACGGTGGCAGCGGCTTGCCGGCTTCGGAGAGTCCGAGGATGGTCACCTCGGCCCCGTCCGCGAGCTTGATCGAGGGATGTTGCAGAATCTCTCGTTGACGCTCCGAATCCAGGATCACCGCACCCGCATCGCCCAGGGCAGCGATCGCGCCCAGGGTGAGCAGATCGGGATCACCGGGTCCGGTGCCGACGAAGATCACCCGGCCGCGAGCGGCCGGGACAGCAGCGGGATCCTGGGCCTGGCGCAGGGCGCCGTCCTGGGTTTGGCGCAGCGCGCCGTCCTGAGCTTGTCGAAGAGTGGACGTGGACGTTCGGGTCTTGCGGGCCGACGATGTGCTCACTGGCGATTCTCGCGTTCTATTTTCCTGCCGAGCCCGATCCCAGCGATTGCTGCGACGGGTCCGGGTGGGCGGGCCCGGCCGGCTTCGGCCGAGTACGCCCGGAGTTTCCGGGATCTGGGATTTCCTGGGTTTGCTGCTTCCTTGTTCGGTTGTCAGTCGCTCGTACTGAGGTCACGCGATACGAAACTCGTTCGGATCCACCGCACTCAACGCCAGACTCGCGAGCCGGCTGCCGAGCGCGATCGGATCATCACCGCTTCCACTGACAGTGACCAGCAGTCCATGGCTGCTCACGGAATCGGTTGAGCGGTCCTGCAATTCGGTGGATTCGGTGCCGGACCGGGTGAGCCGGCTGTCCTCATCCCCCCTCGTTTTCCCAATAACCGCGACCAGAGTCAAATCGGTGCCCGGATCCCGGACGGTCCGTCCACCCGCCCCCATGACGGATGCCGTTCCGAGATCGGCCGGCGCCGAGCTGAGACTCGCTCGCGCCCCCACCGGAGCCGTACATCCCGCTTCGAGTACGGCAAGGAATCGCCGCTCGGCAAGGACTTCCGCCCTGGTGACAGCGTCGTTGAGCCTAGTCAAAACGGTCCGAATCTTCGAATCGAGCTCGGTCGACGCCTCGACCGCGAGGGCACCCTGTCCCGGTGCCGGCAACAGCTCGTGGTAGGGCAGCACCGCCGCCGGCAGTCCGGCGACGGTCAGCCCGGTCGATCCGTCTCCGTCGCGGCGAGCCGAGCCATCGACCTGATTCAGGCCTTCGAGTCGGTCCAGGCCCTCGAGTCGGTTGAGGCGTCGCAGTCCGGCCGCGGCCAGCACGGTTGCGTCGTACCGGCCTTCGCGAACCTTCGCCAGCCGGGTGTCGACATTGCCGCGGATCGGCTCGACCACCAGGTCGATGCCGCGATCTGCGGCCAGCTGCTGCAGTTGGACCGCCCGTCGGGGAGCGCCGGTGCCGATCACCAGAGGTCGTCCCAGCCCGTGTTCGGCGATCAGCCCGTGTGGACCCACGACCGGCCCGACCAGGACGTCGTGGGTGTCCTCCCGGGTCGGATAGGCCACCACCTCCAGGCCGTCCACCGGCGCGGTCGGCAGGTCCTTGAGCGAATGCACGGCCAGGTCGATGCTGCGATCCAGCAGCCGATCCCGTACGGCGGCGGTGAAGACCCCGGTGCCACCGATCTGCGTCAGCTCCCGCTGATCGACGTCACCCTGGGTCCGGATCGGTACGAATTCGGTCTCGACGCCCTCGGCCGCCAGCGCCGCAGCGATCAGGTCGACCTGGGCTCGGGCCAACGGTGAATTCCGGGCGCCGATCTTGATCATGGTTCGCCCCGCTCGGTCGACTCCTCCGAACCCGGTGACGGCTGGTCCGAACCAAGATCAACTTGTTGTACGTCGGCGGCATCGGGCCGATCGGGGTTGGCGGAGTCGGTCGACATCACCGCGGCCACCGCCTGCGGGTCGAGCGCGAACAGCTCCCGCAATGCGGCCGCGTAGTCCACCTGACCCTGGTTGGCGGCGAACTCCCGGACCCGGACGGTCGGGTGATGCAGCAGCTTCTCCACCACCCGGTGCACGGTCTTGGCGATCTCGGCCCGGGACTTCTCGTCCAGCTCCGGCAGCCGCCCGTCCAACCGTCGCAGCTCGGTGCCGGTGACCTCTGCGGCCATCGAACGCAGGGCCACCACGGTCGGCGTCACCTGTGCGGCCCGGCGGCGAGCCAGGAAGTCCGCAACCTCACGGCGTACCAACTCCCGGGCGACGTCGACCTCTGCGGTCGAGATCCGATCGCCGGTCTTGCCGTCGCCGGCCCGCAGCAGCAGGCTCAGGTCGATCAACGGCATCTGCCCGGCGATGGCCGGATCGGCATCGGCCGGCAGCGCCAGATCGATCACCGCGCCCACCTCGGTGCCCTTCAGCATGTCGGCGGTCAGCACCAGGCCCTTGGCCCCGGTGCAGGTGATCACCAGATCCGCTTCGGTGACCGCGTCGGGCAACTCGACCAGGGGCCGGGCCCGACCGCCGATCGACTCGGCCAGCCGCAGCGCCCGATCATGGGTCCGGTTCAGGGCCGTCACCCGCGCTCCGGCCGCGGCCACCGTCCGCGCGGCCAGGCTGGCCATCGACCCGGCACCGACCACCAGCACCCGCTTGTCCTCGATCGCACCGACCAGGTCGGCGTACTGGGCCAGGGCGGCGCTCACCATCGACCGTCCGGCGCTGCCGATCGCGGTCTCCGTCTGCACCCGCTTGCCGACCCGGATGCCCTGCTGGAACAGGGAATTCAGCACGGTTCCGACGGTGCCGGCCTGCTGGCACCCGATCAGCGCCGAGCGCACCTGGCCGAGGATCTGGTTCTCCCCGATCACCATCGAGTCCAGACCGCCGGAGACGTTGAAGGCGTGCGCGACCGCACCCTCGTCGAAGTAGACCGAGCAGATACCGCGCAGGGTCTCGACCGGCAGCCCGCAACTGTTCGCCAACTGTTCGGTGATGTCGTCCAGGCCGGCATGGAAACGATCGACCTCGGCGTAGATCTCGGTGCGGTTGCAGGTCGACAGCACCACCGACTCGTCGATGTGTTCGCTGGCGATCAGGGCGCCGGCGAGTTTGCTCGACGCCTCGGCGTCCATCGACAGCGCGCCGAGCGTGTCGATCGAGGTCGTCTTGTGCGAGACGCTGACCGCCAGGATGCTCACGAGGCGCTCACTCCCTCACCGTGTACGGAGCTGGGCTCGAGCCCGTGCCCGGAGAGCTCACCCATCTGCTGTTGCTCGTGATAGGCGAGGATCTGCAACTCCTGACCGAGATCGACCTTGCGCAGATTGACCTCGGCCGGCACCGAAAGCGCCGTCGGGGCGAAGTTGAGGATGCTGCGGATGCCGCAGGCCACCAACCGGTCGCAGACGTCCTGGGCACCGTTGGCCGGAGTGGCGACGATCGCGATCCGGGCCCGGGTGCTGTCGACGATCTTCTCCAACTCGGCCAGGTCCGAGATCGGCACTCCGACCACGGTGCGGCCGATCAGCTCGGGCTTGGGATCCAGCAGGGCGACGATCTTGAAACCGCGGGAACCGAATCCGGAGTAGTTGGCCAGCGCCGTACCGAGATTGCCGAGACCGACGATCACCACCGGCCATTCCTGGGCCGAACCGATCTGGTTGCCGATCTGGAAGCGCAGGTAACGCACGTCGTAGCCGACCCCGCGGGTGCCGTAGGTGCCCAGATAGGAGAGGTCCTTGCGCAGTTGCGCGGGATTGACGCCGGCTGCATCGGCCAACTCACCACTGCTGATGGTGGCAACGCCGTCATCGGCCATCACATTGAGGGTTCGCAGATATACCGGCAGCCGAGCGATGGTGGCGTCGGGAATACCCTTTTCCGCGATCGGCCGCTCGGGTCGGATCGAGACTCCCTGGTGGCCGAGTGCCTCGTCCTGGGATCGAGGCTGTGAGGGCGTCACGTGCTTTGTGCCTCCGATGTGTTGCAACCAGTAGCAAGGGCCGAGAGGGACCAAGGGACCGAGAGGAGCTCCGCCACCACACTTTAGGAGCTTGTGAACGCGATAACAAACCGTTCGCATGCCCTAGGTCCGGAGCCCGCACGGGTAACCCGACCAAGATCGCCGGCAGTCACCGCGCCGATCAAGATCATCAGCAGCGCCGCTAAACCCGCGTTACCACCTCGTCCACCTTGCTGCTTTCGTTTCGTGATCATCTCTTGCGGGAAGCGCTGTGATCATGGTTCGGTGTGATCATGACTGCGGGCAAGACTGCCTCAGGGGTTCAAGGTCCAGCAGCACAGGCTCTTCTCGACGCCGGGAGATTTTTCACGCGTTGGGAAGAATCCGACGACGGCCGCGTCGTTTACCGAAAAGGCGGCCGCTCCGGCGACGCGTTCTATCGAGATCGCTGGAGCCACGACAAGATCGTCCGATCGACCCACGGAGTGAATTGCACCGGGTCGTGTTCGTGGAAGGTCTACGTAAAAGACGGTGTGATCACCTGGGAGAGTCAGGCCACCGATTACCCGTCGGTCGGGCCTGATCGACCCGAGTACGAGCCCCGCGGTTGCCCGCGGGGCGCGGCTTTCTCCTGGTACACCTACTCCCCGACCCGGGTCCGATATCCGTACGCCCGAGAGGTGTTGATCGAGGCGTATCGGGCGGCGAAACGATCACAACCGGATCCGGTCGACGCCTGGGCCAGTGTGGTCGGCGATCCAGAGACCCGGCGGCGCTATCAGCAGGCCCGTGGCAAGGGTGGCCTGATCCGGGTCAGCTGGGACGAAGCCCTGGAGATCGCCGCCGCCGCTCATGTGCACACCATCAAGACCTATGGACCGGACCGCTGCGCCGGCTTCTCGCCGATTCCGGCGATGTCCATGGTCAGCCATTGCATCGGCACCCGCTTCATCCAGTTGATCGGCGGGGCGATGACGTCCTTCTATGACTGGTATGCAGACCTTCCGGTGGCCAGCCCGCAGGTATTCGGGGATCAGACCGACGTACCGGAATCGGGCGATTGGTGGGACAGCACCTATCTGATGATGTGGGGCTCGAATGTCCCGGTCACCCGGACCCCGGATGCGCATTGGATGACCGAGGTGCGTTATCGGGGCACCAAGGTGGTGACGGTCAGCCCGGATTATTCGGACAACACCAAATTCGCCGATGAGTGGATGCCGGCCCAGGCCGGTTCGGATGCAGCATTGGCCATGGCCATGGGCCACGTGGTGTTGCGGGAATTCTTCGTCGATCGGCGGACGGAATTCTTCGCCGATTACGTCCGCCAGTTCACCGATCTGCCGTTCCTGATCCGGCTGGATCAGCGCGAAGACGGCTCGCTGGTGCCGGGCAAATTCCTGACCGAGTCCGACCTCACGCCACCCTCGGCCGGTGCCGACATCCCGCCGGAGAACACCTGGAAGACCGTGGTCCTCGACGACGCCACCGGACGGCCGGTGGTGCCGAACGGCTCGATCGGCTTCCGTTACGCCGAGTCCGGTGAGGGCCGTTGGAATCTCGACCTCGAGCAGGTGGTGCCCCGGCTCAGCCTGTACGACGGCGGCGAGTCGGCCGAGCCGGCCGAAGTGCTGCTGCCGGCCTTCACCTCGATCGACGGCGCCGGCGAGGTGTTGCGGCGCGGGGTGCCGACCACCCGAATCGGCGAGCACCGAGTGACCACCGTGTTGGACCTGATGTTGGCCCAGTACGGGGTCGGCCGGGACGGGCTACCGGGCGACTGGCCGAAGGACTACACCGACGTCGAGCAGCCGTACACCCCGGCCTGGCAGGCCGAGATCACCGGCGTACCGGCCGAACAGTGCATCCGGGTGGCCCGCGAGTTCGCCCGCAACGCGGTCGATTCGCGCGGCCGGTCCATGATCATCATGGGCTCGGGTATCTGCCAGTGGTTCCATGGCGACGCCACCTATCGAGCGGTGCTGGCGCTGTTGATGTTGACCGGCTGCCAGGGCCGCAACGGCGGTGGGTGGGCGCACTACGTCGGCCAGGAGAAGTGCCGTCCGATCACCGGCTGGATCTCGTTGGCCAACGCGCTGGACTGGTCCCGGCCGCCGCGGACCGTGCCAGGTACTTCGTACTGGTACATGCACACCGGACAGTGGCGCAACGACGGTTACAGCGCCGACTCGCTGCTCTCCCCGCTGGCCAGTGATCAACTGCGGAACCGGCACACCGCGGACGCCATCTCGCAGTCGGCCCGGCTGGGCTGGATGCCGTTCTATCCGCAGTTCTCCGCCAACCCGCTGGATGTCGCCGATCTTGCCCAGCAGGCAGTGTCGGAAGGGATGGCGTCGGACGCACCGAGCTATGTCGCTCAGGAGATCCGTTCCGGCCGGTTGCAGCCGGCCATCGCCGACATCGATGCCGAGCAGAACTGGCCCCGGACGCTGGTGTTGTGGCGATCCAACCTGTTCGGGTCGTCGGCCAAGGGCGACGAGTACTTCCTGCAGAACCTGCTCGGCACCCAGGCCAATGTGCTCGGCACGGAGAACCCGAACGCGCCGCACCCGAAGGAGATCGCCTGGCACGACGTGACCCCGAAGGGCAAGCTCGACCTGCTGGTCTCGGCCGACTTCCGGATGACCTCGACGACTCTCTACTCCGACATCGTCTTCCCGGCCGCGACCTGGTACGAGAAGCATGATCTGTCCTCGACCGACATGCACCCCTTCGTGCACGCCTTCACCCCGGCGATCGATTCGCCGTGGCAGTCCCGGACCGACTTCGCGCTCTTCCACGGCCTGGCCCAGCGGCTGTCCGAACTGGCGGTCAAGCACCTGGGCATCCGCCGTGACCTGGTCGCGGTGCCGATGCAGCACGACACCCCGGGCGAGACTTCGCAGCCCCGCGGCGAGGTACGCGACTGGCTGACCGACGCGGGAGTCGAGGCAGTGCCCGGCAAGACCATGCCGATCTTTCAGGTGGTCGAGCGGGACTACACCAAGATCGCCGACAAGCTCGCCGCGGTCGGTCCGCTGGCCGACAAGCTCGGCTTCACCGTCAAGGGCATCACCTACGACATGACCCGCGAGGTCGACGGGTTGGCGCACAGCAACGGCGTGATGATGGGAGGCGTCAGCGACGGCCGGCCGGCGATCGACACCGACGCCAAGCTGGCCGAGGCGATCCTGCGATTCAGCGGCACCACCAACGGAGCCCTTGCTGTACAGGGATTCAAGACCCTCGAACGCCGGGTCGGCAGACCGATGGCCGACCTGGCCGAGGGTTCCGAGGAACGCCGGATCAGCTTCGCCGACACCCAGGTCTCGCCACAACCGGTGATCACCTCGCCCGAGTGGTCCGGTTCGGAGACCGGTGGCCGTCGCTACGCACCGTTCACCCAGAACATCGAACGGCTGAAACCGTTCCACACGCTGACCGGGCGGATGCACTTCTATCTTGATCATGACTGGATGACCGACCTCGGCGAGGCGATGCCGACCTACCGGCCGCCGCTGGACATGCAGAAGTTGTTCGGCGAACCGCGGCTCGGGCGCAACGGTGCCCAGGTGACCGTTCGCTACCTGACGCCGCATTCGAAGTGGTCGATCCATTCGGAGTATCAGGACAACCTGTTGATGTTGTCGCTGTCCCGTGGTGGTCCGACGGTGTGGATCAGTACCGGTGACGCGGACTCGATCGGGGTGGTGGACAACGACTGGGTCGAGTGCGAGAGCGCCAACGGCGTCTACGTCGCCCGGGCGATCGTCAGTCACCGCATCCCGGACGGATTGGTGTTCGTGCACCACGTGCAGGAGCGGACCATCGACGTACCGAAGTCCGAACGCACCGGCCGCCGCGGCGGCATCCACAACTCGGTCACCCGGCTGCTGGTCAAGCCGACCCACCTGATCGGCGGCTACGGCCAGCTGTCGTACACCTTCAACTATCTCGGTCCGACCGGCAACCAGCGCGACATCGTGGCCACGATTCGCCGGCGCAACCAGGAGGTCCAGTACCGATGAGGAGCCCAGCACTCGAAGGATCACGCCGATGAGGGTGATGGCCCAGATGGGCATGGTGATGAACCTGGACAAGTGCATCGGCTGCCATACCTGTTCGGTCACCTGCAAGCAGACCTGGACCAACCGGGCCGGCACCGAGTACGTCTGGTTCAACAACGTCGAGACCCGGCCCGGCCAGGGTTATCCCCGCCGGTACGAAGATCAGGAACGCTGGCGTGGCGGCTGGCAACTGAACAGGCGCGGCAAGCTGCGGCTGCGCACCGGCAGCCGGCTGCGTCGGCTGGCAACGATCTTCGCCAGCCCGGTGCAGCCCAACATCACCGACTACTACGAGCCGTGGACGTATGACTACCAGATGTTGATCGACGCACCGTTGAGCGACGACTCACCGGTGGCTCGGCCGAAGTCGCTGCTGACCGGCGACGACACCAAGATCACCTGGTCGGCGAACTGGGATGATGATCTTGGCGGCTCGGCCCAGCACGGAGACAAGGACGTGCTGGTGCAGAAGGTCCGACAGGAGTCGGCCGAGAAGATCAAGTTCGAGCTGGAGAAGACCTTCATGTTCTATCTCCCGCGGATCTGCGAGCACTGTCTGAATCCGAGCTGTATGGCGTCCTGCCCTTCCGGCGCGATCTACAAGCGGGCCGAGGACGGCATCGTCCTTGTTGATCAAGACCGCTGCCGCGGCTGGCGGCAGTGCATCACCGGCTGCCCGTACAAGAAGATCTACTTCAACCACAAGTCCGGCAAGGCGGAGAAGTGCACGCTCTGCTACCCGCGGATCGAGGTCGGCATCCCCACCGTCTGTGCCGAGACCTGTGTCGGTCGGCTGCGGTATCTCGGTCTCTTCCTGTACGACGCCGACGCGGTCACCGATGCTGCCTCGGTCCCGGACGAGAAGGATCTGTACCAGTCCCAGCTCGATCTGATCTTGGACCCGAACGATCCCGAGGTGATCCGCGGCGCCCGCGAGCAGGGCATCCCGGACGACTGGATGGAGGCGGCCCGCCAGTCGCCGGTCTACCAACTGGCCAAGGTCTACAAGGTGGCGCTGCCGCTGCATCCGGAATACCGCACGATGCCGATGGTCTGGTACGTGCCGCCACTGTCGCCGGTGGTCGACCTGCTGACCGATCAGGGTCATGACGGTGAGGACGCCGGCAACCTGTTCGGCGCGATCGAGTCGTTGCGGATCCCGGTGGAGTACCTGGCCGAGCTGTTCACCGCCGGCGACACCAACGTCGTCCTCGGTGTCCTGCATCGACTGGCGGCGATGCGTTCGTACATGCGCGACATCACGCTCGGCAACGCCGGCAAGCCCGACATCCCTGCCGCAGTAGGAATGAGCGAGGAACTGGTGCTGTCGATGTACCGGCTGCTCGCCCTGGCCAAGTACGCCGACCGGTACGTGATCCCACCGGCCCATCTGGAGCAGGCTCATGATCTTGAGGAGATCGGCTGCTCGCTCGAATTCGAGGACGGTCCGGGCATGTACGGCTCCGGCCCGATGGGCGAGGCCAGCGGTCGGCCGGTGCCGGTCGCGGTGGAAACCTTCCAGAGCCTGCGGCAGCGTCAGCAGACCGACGTCGCCACCGGTGAAGGCACAGGCAAGCTGCAGGGCCGGGTGAATCTGCTCAACTGGGACGGCAACGGCCGCCCGCCGGGACTCTTCCCTGATCACCCCGAGGAGCCGCAGACGACCGAGCCCGCCGAACCGCACGGATCCGGAGGGCGTCCGCCGACCGAACGCAGCACGCCATGATGATCACCAAGATCGGTCGGTCGGTGCCCAAGGTGTCGGCCGCCGATCGCCTCATCCGGCAGGCGGCCTCCTGGGCGTTGTCCTATCCCGACGAGGAAGTGTCCGCGCAGCTGCCGCAGTTGATCGAGGTGATGAACGACCTCCAACCCGGCGACGGGCCGGCTGCCATGCTGCGTTTCCTGGACGCCTGGACCGCGGTGGCTGCCGATCAGCGCCGCCGCGACTACGTGCAACTGTTCGACCTTGATCGCAACTACGCGCTGCATCTGTCGTACTGGACCGACGGCGACACCCGCCGGCGCGGTCAGGCCCTGGCCGACATCAAACAGATCTACCGCCGCAGCGGCTTCCTGCTCACCGATGATCAAGAACTGCCCGATCATCTGACCATCGTGTTGGAGTTCGCCGCGGTGGTCGATCCGGAGGCCGGCACCCGGCTGCTGCAGGACTACCGGCCGTCACTGGAGTTGATTCGACTCGCCCTGGTCGACCGCGGCAGCCCGTTCGCCGACGTGCTGGTGGCCGTTTGCTCAACCCTGCCGGGGGAATCGCCGAAGGACCGGTCAGCCGTACAGGCGCTGGCAGGTCCACCACCGGTCGAAGCCGTTGGGTTGGAGGGCTACCGATGAGTCTGTTCCTGTGGGGCATTCTGCCGTACGCCATGATCGTGATCTTGGTCGGCGGAACGATCTGGCGCTATCGCTACGACAAGTTCGGCTGGACCACCCGGTCGTCCCAGCTGTACGAGTCGCGCATCCTGCGCTACGCGTCGCCGCTGTTCCACTTCGGCATCCTGATGGTGATCGTCGGGCACCTGGGCGGGTTGGTGATTCCGGAGTCCTGGACCGGCGCGGTCGGGCTGTCCGAGGAGGGCTATCACATCATGGCCCTGGGCATCGGCACCGTGGCCGGCTTCTGCACCCTGATCGGAATCTCGATCTTGATCTATCGCCGACGGACCACCGGCCCGGTGTTCATGGCCACCACCAGGAACGACAAGACCATGTACGTGGTGCTGGTGGCCGCGATCGTGATCGGCCTGTTCACCACTCTCGTCCACAGCGGTGTCGGACCGAGCGAGGCTCACAACTATCGGGAGAGCGTCTCGCCCTGGTTCCGATCGCTGTTCATCCTGCAGCCGAACATCGACTCGATGGCCGCGGCGCCGCTCTCCTTCCACATCCACACACTGGTAGGGATGTTGCTGTTCGCGATCTTCCCGTTCACCCGACTGGTGCACGCGTTCACGGCGCCGGTGCATTACCTCTTCCGGCCGTACATCGTCTATCGCAGCCGCGACGCCGGTCCGTCCGGCAGCCGCTCTCCCCGGCCGGGCTGGAGCCCGGTCGGCACTCGGGATCGCGATCGAGCGAGGTGATCAGATGACGACCGCAATGCCGTCGACGTCGGAGAAGGTCCAGGGCCAGGCGGGCAACCTGGCCGCGGCCACGGCCGCCTTCGCGATCAGCTTCTGGGCCTGGAACATGATCGCGCCGTTGGGCGTCCGCTACACCGAGCAACTCGGCCTGAGCAGTACCCAGAAGTCCTTGCTGGTGGCGACTCCGGTGCTGGTCGGCTCGCTCGGCCGGATCATTGCGGGAGGCCTGGCCGACAAGCTCGGCGGTCGGCTGATGTTCACCG
>DATCVL010000370.1:0-5342 GCA_036566865.1 Microlunatus sp. | reverse complement strand
GGAGTGGTGGATCTTCACCTTCGGCGAGGTCGCCTACTTCCTGGCGATCTGGGGTCACCTCGATCAGACCCTGACCCCCGGCGACGGCGGCCCGGACCGGATCTACTGGTTGGCGGTGATCGTCCGGATCGCCTGCGAGGTCTGGGTCGGCGTCGTGATCATCCGCGACATCCTGGACCCGGACCACCACGATCCGCTCCGCCAGCGCAGCCCCTCGCTCAGTCGGCCGGCGAGCACCCCCCAGCCCAACAGCCCAGTGGTCTACGGCCTGGTCCCGGACGATCCCGGTGGTGGTGTGTTGTACGGAGCCCAGGACGCGCCCTGGGTGCTGCGGTTGCGCCGGTGGATCGACACCGGCGGCACCGGTCCCCGATAGGTTCTGCACCGATGACTCCCGCGACCGAGGTCACCGAATTGGACCGAGCCACGACCACCGCCAAGGCCGGCAGCAGCAATCCGCTCGCCCGCTGGTTGCGCCGGCCCGGTGGACTCACGCTGCATCGTTTCGAGGCCCGTGGCGGCCTGATCACGGTCCAGGCCTGGATCGCCAGCCGCGGCCTGATCGCGCTGGTCGCCCTGCTGCTGGCGGTGTTCACCCACCGCGACGTGTTGGCGATGGTGAGCAACTGGGATGCGGTGCACTTCGCCGATCTCGCCCGGCACGGCTACGGCTACGACCCCGACGGCAAGCTGATGGCGTTCTTCCCGGGCTTGCCGATCATGCTCCGAGCCGGTTTGATCGCCGGCATCCCGCCGCAGGTCAGCGGCATGATCATCGCCGGAATCGGCTCGGCCTTCGCGGCCGCCGCGCTGTATCGGCTGGGCGGTCCGTGGGCGGCCGTGATCTGGCTGTTCGCACCGACCGCGGTGTTCACCACCGTCGGCTACACCGAGGCCGCGTTCTGCGCTTTTGCCTTCTGGGCTTGGGAACGCGCTCGATCGGATCGGTGGCTCGCGGCGGCACTGCTGGCCGGCTGCGCCTGCACGGTCCGGGTGTCGGGGCTCTTCCTGGTCGGCGCCCTGTTCGTCATGATCATCACCACCCGCAAGATCAGCTGGGCGTCGCGGCTGCGACGGACCGCGCTGCTGTTGATCCCGATCGGCGTGCTGGCGGCGTACGCGATCTACTTGCATGCCCTGAGCGGGAGCTGGACCGCCTGGTACGACGCCCAGGTCACCGGCTGGTATCGCGGCTTCACCTGGCCGTGGCAGTCGTTCGAGCACACCTGGGCTGCGGTCCAGCCGGGGGCGTACGCCGATCGGCCGTACTGGGCATGGATCTTCCGGGCCGAGATGGTCTCGATGCTCGTCGGCGTCCTGGTCACCATCTGGTGCCTGACCCAGAAGATGTGGGCGGAGGCGAGCTGGGTCGCGGTGCAGGTGCTCGCCTTCTCCATGTCCTACTGGTACATGTCGGTGAACCGGGCGGTGCTGCTGTGGTTCCCGCTGATGATCATGCTGGCCCGATTCGGCAGCTGGCAGCCGACGTCACGCCCGGTAGCGGTCGTGCACCGGGTTCTGGTGATGATCAGCTGCGTGCTGGGGGTGGCCGCGATGCTGATCTGGTCCTGGCTGTTCTTCTCCGGCTACTGGGCCAGCTGACCCCGGGGTCGCGTCGTGCACCGGGCTCACGGTGCAGGCAACGTTGCGGTGGTTTCGTTCAGCTTGTCGCGTGCCGGGAAGGCTCGGCGAGCGATGATCACCACCGCGGCCGCCAGCAGGATCGGGATCGAACTCAGCCAGGCCAAGGTGCCGATGCCGACGGCATTCAGCAATACGCCACCGATCGCAGCGCCGCCGGCGATCCCCAGGTTGGCGGAGACATTCAGCCAGGCGCCGGTCAGCTCCGGTGAGATCGCGTTGGTCCGGATGGCCGTGCTCTGGAACAGCGACGGTGCCGGGCCGAACGCGGCATTCCAGATCACTCCGAAGATGATCACCAGCGGCAGCGACGGAAAGCCGACACTGACCGCGATCATCCCGCAGCCGCTGATCAGCAAGATCATCAACCCGGTCCTGCGGGGGCGATCGTCCAGCGACCGTGAGGCGAACCAGATCCCGAGCAGTCCGAAGGCACCGAAACCGAAGAGCACCGGAGCCACCCAGGAGGTGGTCGCGCCGGCACGCAACAACAGCACGGCGACGTAGGTGTAGAACGCGTACTGGCCGATGTAGGCCAGCGCGTTGGCGAGCATCACCGCCGCGGCATCACGCCGACGCCCGGTCAGCTTCACGGTGTCGGCACCGGCCCGTGTTTCGGTCGACGGGAGCGTCTTGGCGAGCAAGATCAACACGCCGATCATCAAGATCACCAGGACGCCGAAGCCGGCCCGCCAGCCCACCGCGTTGCCGAGCGCGGTGGCTGCCGGTGCCCCCAGGATCAGGCCGGCTGATACCCCTGCCGATACCAGCGCCAAGGCCCGGCCGGTCTGCGATGCCGGCACCAACCGGGCCGAGTAGCCGATGCAGACGGAGAAGAAGATGGCGTGGGTCATCCCACCGAGGGCCCGGCCGACGCCGAGCACGGCAACGTTCGGTGCGAGCGCGCAGATCAGGTTGCTCACCGCGTACGCGCCGATGCCGATCATCAGCAGGAGTTTGCCGGGGACGCGCCGGGTGGCCAGCGTCAGTGGCACCGACATCAGCATCACCATCACCGCGTACGTGCTGACGAGCAGGCCGGCGGCCGAGGCGCTGATCTGGAGTTGGCGACTGATCGTCGGCAGCAGGCCGACCGGCAGGATCTCGGTGGTGACCCCGGCGAACACGGCAAGGCCCAGGACGGCCAGCGCCGGACGCACGGCCTCAAAGCTCTGGCGCTGGTCCAGCCCGGCCGTGTCAACCATGAGTTCCTCGCACCAGAGCAATTTACTCGATAGACGAGGATATTGTTGCTCGACAGCTGCAGAGACGAGATGGAAGGGTGGCCGGGTGACTCGACTGGCTCGCAGACGGTGGGCGACGGCGTCGGAGTTGCTGCAACTCGTCAACGCCGAGCCCGGGATCACCCGCCGCGAGGCCGCCGAGCGATTGGACCTGTCCAGCGGCGCGGCCACCGATCTGGTGGACCGGTTGAAGCGACTCGAACTGCTGAACGAGTCCAAGGCCGAGCACACCGGACCAGGTCGGCCGACCACGATCCTCGAACCGCACGAGCAGGGGCCGCTGGTGCTGATCGTCAGCCTGCGGGCCTCGGGCTGGGATCTTCGACTGTCCGATCTGTCCGGCCGGCTGACCGAACTGACGGTCGCGGCGTACGACGACGACCGGCCCGAAGCCGTGCTGGCGACGGTGGCGGACGCCGTCGGCCGCGCCGTCGACGAGTCGGGCCGGCGGATCCAATGTGTGGTCGTCTCGGCCGCCGGCCCGGTCACCGGCACCGCGCTCGGTCAGCTGTCGGCCCGGCACTGGCTGGAGCTTCTCGACCTGAAGCAGCTCACCGGCGCCATCCCGTCGACGCACCGACCGCCGTTGCTGGTCGGCAACGACGCCACCCTGGCCGGCGTCGCCGAGGCACGAACCGGAGCGTCGCGGGACAGCGCCGTCGCACTGCATCTGATGGTCGCGACCGGGATCGGAGGCGTGCTGCTGTTGAACGGCGAACCGGCCCGCGGCGCGCACGGCGTCGGTGGCGAGTTCGGGCACCTGCCGTTCGCCGATCCCGGGCTGCAGTGCACCTGCGGTTCGCACGGATGTTGGGACCTTGCGGTCGACGGTCGGGCGCTGGCCCGGCACCGCGGTGATCCCGAACCGGCGGACCCCGAGGACTACGCCCAGCGGCTGCTCGGCGACCTCGTCGCCGGCCGCTCCGAGTCCAGCGGCGACCGGAGGGCGGCTGCCTCTGCGTCTGCTGCATTCGGCAGCGGGATCGCCGGCCTGGTCAACGCTCATGATCCGGAGGTGATCACCATCGGCGGGCTCGGGCCGCTGCTGCGACGGACTGCACCGGAGGCGTTCGAGCAGGCATATCGGGGCGGGCTGATGACCCTCCATCAACGCCGTCCGCCGCCGGTGCTGGACAGCGTGCACGGTGCCGACGGTCCGGTCCGCGGGGCGGCTTATCTCGGCATCGATCACATCACCAGCCCGACCGCATTGGACCTGTGGGCCGAACCCTGAGCGGGTCCGTCGCACCGTGATCGAAGCCGGCGGAATCGGTCGGGCCGGTCGGTGTGGGGCAGCCGAGCGGCTGCTCCGTACACTGACGCGCGTGACGGCAAACTGGATCGATCTCGAAACCCTGGTGAATCTGCGTGATGTCGGTGGCATGCCGACCACCGACGGTCGAAGGATCGCAACCGGGCAGCTGCTGCGTTCGGACAATCTGCAGTCCCTCACCGACTCCGACATCCGCTCCCTGCTCGGGCTCGGACTGACCGACGTGATCGATCTGCGCAGCGACCTGGAGGACGTCCAGGAAGGCCCCGGTCCACTGACCAAGGTCCCGGAAGTGACGATCCACCACCACTCGCTCTTCAGGGAGAACCTCACCGAGGCGCAGACCGAGTCTCAGCTGACCGAGCAGATCAACGAGCTGAGCCCGGAAGAGATCATCGGCAAGGCCTTGCCCTGGACCGAGGTCGTGACGCCGACCATTCAGGTCGACGACGAGTCGGCGTCCTTCTACCTTTCCTACCTGGTCGATCGGCCGGACTCGGTGCTGGCCTCGCTGCGAGCCATCGCCGGCGCGTCGGGTGCCGCCCTGGTGCACTGTGCGGCGGGCAAGGACCGGACCGGGACGATCGTCGCGTTGTCGTTGCGGCTGGTCGGCGCCGAGCCGCAGGCCGTGATCGACGACTACGCCGCCAGCAGTGAGCGGATCGAGCAGATCCTCGACAAGTTGGCCAAGTCCGACACCTACCGCGACAACGTGCGCAGTCAGACGGTGGCCTCCCAGACGACCCATCCCGAGACGATGCAGATGTTCCTGGAGTACGTCGACTCCGAGTACGGATCGGTGGACCGGCTGCTCGCCGGCATCGGCTGGACCGACGCCGACACCGCGGCGATGCGGTCGAAGCTGCTCGGCGCGTCCTGACCCGGCCGCGGTTGAACAGCGATCGGCAATGATGGGCGAGTGCCCGACACCCTGATCTGCCCCCGCTGCGGTGCGCCCAATCCGCCGGACGCAGCGTCGTGCTTCAACTGCGGATGGGCACCAGCGCCGCCGGTCGGCCCTGCTCCTGGTCAGCCCGGAGTCAGTACGCCCCCGGCCGGCTCCGCTACGGCCGGCCCGGACCCTGCGGCCTCGTACCCGACGCCGCCCCGGTTCCCGGCCAGCGGCAACAGTGGTGCAGCTGTCGGCGGGGTCGCGGCCGGTGGCGCTGCCGGGCTCGCCGGTG
>DATCVL010000369.1:0-19582 GCA_036566865.1 Microlunatus sp. | reverse complement strand
AACTACCCCATCCGAACCGGCGATCACACGACCGTCACCCGGCTGTCCGACTTCCATCCCCGGGGCACCCGCCGGAACGCCCTCGTCGACGCCTACCTGACCGAATCCGGCATCCGGCACGAGCTGTTGGTCCCGTTGCCGCCGGACGGCACCAGGGACGAGCGGATCCTGCTGTTCCGCGACAGTGGCCGGGACTTCACTCAGCGGGACGTGTTGGTGATGACGCTGCTCCGGCCACACATCGTCACGCTCCGGAGGCGACAACGACACGGACCGCTGCCGGAGCTCACCCCGCGGCAGTTGCAGATCCTGGCCCTGGTTGCGACGGGCCGTACCAACGGTCAGATTGCGCGCGCACTCGGCGTCGCTCAGGCGACGGTCCGCAAGCACCTGGAGAACACCTTCGAGCGACTCGGGGTGTCGAGCCGGTCGGCGGCCGTGGTCAAGGTGATGCCTCTGCTGGAGATCGAACGGGACTCCCGAGATCACCTCACAACAGCCTGAGCGTTCAAGATCACAAACTGCTTACAACGATGAACAAACCCGGCCCGCGTCGCTAGAGTCATCCCAGCGAGCACCCCGAAGTCGCGAGTGGGCGGGAATGCGCCGTTTGTCGGCGGACCCGTCGCCGGGGTGCAAAGCTGTCTTTGAGGAAGCAGGGCGGCAAAGGGGCGCGCACCATGGTTTCTGAAGCACGATTGACCCGTCGAGGGTTGCTCAGGGGTGGTTTGGGCATCGCTGCCGGCGCAGGACTGGCCGGCGGTCTGGCCGGCTGCGGCAGTGCTCTGTCGGCCGGAGTCGCCGGCACCGAACTGGCTCCCGGCACGGTGACCTACTGGAACCTGTTCGGCGGTGGTGACGGCGTCCGGATGGTCGCCATGGAGGACGCGTACGAGAAGTCCCCGAACGCCGCACAGTTGCAGGCAGCAACGTTTGCCTGGGGCAATCCGTACTACACGAAGGTTTCGCTGGCGACGCTCGGCGGCGCACCACCCGATGTGGCGATCTCCCACCTGACCCGGGAGAAGAATCTGGCCACCGCCGGGTTGCTGAGCGAGATCACCGACGACATGCTCGGTCTGGTCGGGCTGAGCGCAGCGGACTTCAATCAGAAGGCCTGGGAGAACCAGAAGGTCGACCGCAAGACGTACGCGATCCCGCTGGACACCCACCCCTTCGTCCTCTACTACAACATCGACGTCTGCAAGAAGGCCGGGCTGCTCGACTCGGCCGGGAACCTCAAGCCGATTCAGGGCCAGGACGGCTGGGAGGCTGCGCTGAAGGCGGCCAAGGACGTCACCGGCGCGTACGGCGCCAGCGTTGCGACGGTCGGTGACACCGCGACCAGCTGGCGCTGGTTCCAATCGCTCTACAGCCAGCGCGACGGCAACACCCCGTGGCTGGGAGACGGCGGCACCGAGCTGACGTACAACAAGGAACTGACCCTGGACACGCTGGCCTACATCCAGTCGCTGACCAAGTCCGGCCTGATGCCGCCGACCACGGACTACGCCGGATCGCAGACGATGATGTTCACCGGCCAGACCGGCTTCTACATGCAGGGCGAGTGGGAGATCAGCACCGCCGAAGGAGTCGAGGGACTGAAGTTCGGCATGGTGCCGATCCCGACGATCTTCGACAAACCTGCCTGCCAGGCCGACTCGCACACCTTCGTGTTGCCGGCGATGGACCGCAGTGATGATCAGGTGAAGCGCTCGATGGGCTTCATCAAGTCGCTGCTCGAGCAGAGCTTGACCTGGGCCAAGGGTGGCCACATCCCTGCGTACCTGCCGACGCTGGAAAGCCAGCAGTATCAGGATCTCAAGCCGCAGTCCAACTACGCCGAGGCGGCCGACTTCTCCGTCTACGACGCGCCCGCCTGGTACTCCGGATCGGGCTCGAACTTCGAGAATGTGGTCGGCGCCCAGATCGGTCTGGTCCAGCAGGGGCTGGCCACACCGCAGGCGGCGCTGGACAGCATCCAGTCCCAGTTGTCGACCTACGCCGATACCGAAAGCCCGCTGTGACCGCGCGGGTGGCCGACCGGCAGCACATCGTGATCAGCCCGAAGGAGTTGCTGTGACGACGCAGATCGGATCCGCCGGCGTGATCACGCCGCCGGCCCGGACGAGGCCCGTTAGCTCGGGCCGATCAGCCGGAACGACTCGTTCGGCCTGGATCTTCCTGGCCCCGTTCCTGGTCTTCTACATCTTGTTCTTGATCTGGCCCGTGATCTACATGGTGATCAGCAGCTTCTTCAACACCACCATGGTGAAGACCGGCTTCGGCAGCTTCGCGGGCTTCGCCAACTACCAGGAGATGTTGACCAAACCCGAGTTCTGGTCGGCGCTGTGGCACACAGTCCAATTCACCATCTACACGGTTCCGCCGCTGGTGATCTTGGCCTTCATCTTCGCGGTGCTGGCCAACCGCGTGCTGCACGGGCAGTGGTTCCTCCGGCTGGCCTTCTTCGTCCCGTTCATCCTGCCGTCGGCGGCCATCGCGTTGATCTGGACCTTCATCTTCACGCCGGCAACCGGGCTGTGGAATTCCTTCCAGACCCTGCTGGGCAACGATGCTCCGCTGCCGGTGCTCGGTACTCCGAGCCTGGCCATGATCGGCATTGCGATCACCACGTTGTGGTGGACGATCGGCTTCAACTTCGTCTTGTACCTGGCCGGACTGCAGGACATTCCGCGTGAGCTGTACGAGGCCGCCGCGGTCGACGGGGCGACCCAGTGGCAGCAGATCCGCAGGATCACCATCCCGCTGCTCGGGCGGACCACGACCCTGGTGATCTTGCTCCAGATCGTTGCCAGCATGAAGATCTTCGACCAGGTCTATCTGATGACCCAGGGCGGCCCGGGCATCTCGACCCAGGTACTGCTGGGGTTGGTGACCAACACGGCGTTCACCGACTACCGGATCGGTGCCGCATCGGCGGCGTCGGTGCTGCTGTTCATCGTGATCTTGCTGATCACGGTGATCCGGCAAGTTGTGGAGAGCGCGCAGGCACGAAGGGCGGCCCGAAATGACTGAGAACGCGATCCCGGACGCGACGTCGACCACCACCGACATCGACGCTCCGGCAGGGCGGCGATTCCGAACCGGCGTCTCCGCGGCGGCGCCGGCCAGAGTTTCCGTTGCTGGTAAGCGATCCGGACGCGCGTTCACCGTGGTGTCGTGGGTTGTGTTGATCGTTTTCGCCGTGCTCTGGCTGATCCCGAGTCTGTGGGCGATCAAGACCTCGCTGACCTCCAACGCCACGACGGCGATCGGTGCCGGTCCGATCTTGAAGGACTGGAATCTGACCCTGGAGTCGTACAAGACGCTGCTCACCGGGGGAGACATCTGGAACTGGTATCTGGCCAGTTTCGTGACCTCGATCCTGACGGTGTTCTTCGGCGTCCTGTTCGCGGCCATGGCGGCCTATGCGATCTCCCGGATGCAGTTCCGTGGTCGCGACCTGATCTTCCTGCTGTTGATCGGCGGCATCCTGGTGCCGCCGCAGGTGCTGATCGTGCCGGTCTTCCAGGAACTGAATCTGGTCGGTCTGCTGAACACCTACTGGGCCGTTGTCCTGCCGCAGATCCCAACGGTGATTGCACTTTTCGTCTTCAAGCAGTTCTTCGACGGGATCCCGCGCGACTTCGAGGAGTCGGCCCGGATCGACGGCGCCGGCTACTGGCGCGTGTTCCGGTCGATCATCCTGCCGTTGTCCCGGCCGGTGCTCGCCGCGATGTCGATCGTCACCTTCGTCGGCACCTGGAACAACCTGATCTTGCCGTTGTTCGTGTTGTCCAACCCGAAGCTGATGACGATTCCGGTCGGCCTGGCAACGGTTCAGGGGTCCTACGGCCAGCGACTCAGCGACATCCAGGCCTCGTCCATCCTCGGCTCGCTGCCATTGGTGATCTTGTTCCTGATCTTCCAGCGGCGGATCGTGGAGGGCTTCGCGGGCTCCGGCTTGAAGGGCTGAAGTCTCAACAGCGGTAGGGAATTCCGGCCGATCGCCTCCGATCTGGGAGGTTGGTCCGGCCGGTTTTCCTGCTGCCTGCGGGCCGGACACCCGGGTGCTCCTGGCAGCAGACGGACAGCTTCTGACACGCGGCAGAAAGCTGCTGCGTGTTGTTCCTTCGGCAGTTATTCTCAGTCGCAACAGAAGGCACCACAACGAAGGGGTTGTGATCATGAGCATGCCTGTACGCCTGGATCGGCGCCATTTCCTGAGCGCGGTCGGAGTCGGAGCCGCGGCCGTGGCCGGTTCGTCTGTCCTGTCGGCCTGCGGCGGTGGCAGTTCGGGACTGTCCGGTGACTCCGGCGGTAGCGGCGGCGGTGGGGACAAGCCGACACTGAGTGTCTGGTACCACCAGTACGGCGAGGCCGGTACCCAGCAAGCCGTCGAGCGATACGCCAAGGAGTACCCGGACGCGACCGTCAAGGTGCAGTGGACGCCGGGCGACTACACCTCGAAGGTGAACAGTGGCCTGCTGTCCAGCAGTGGCCCGGATTCCTTCGAGGGAACGCCGAATCTGCAGATGGTGAAGGCGAATCAGATCGTCCCGCTGGACGACATCCTGGACGAGATCAAATCGGACTACACCGACGCCGACATCAAGTCGGTCAGCGTCGACGGGAAGATGTACGGCGCTCGGATCGTCGACGACTGCACCTTGCTCTACTACCGCAAGTCGATGTTGGAGAAGGCCGGGGTGAAGCCGCCGACCACGATGGACGAGATGGTCGCCGCGGCGAAAGAACTGACCACCAAGGACGTCAAGGGACTCTTCATCGGCAATGACGCGGGCGTCACGCCGGCCTACGGCGGCGGTTCGATGCTCGGTCCGGTGCTCTGGAGCGTCGGTAAGAACTACCTCACCGACGACAACGAGGTCGACTTCACCGGCACCGATGTTGAGAACGCCTTCGGCAAGCTGCGACAGCTGGTGGTGGACAAGTCGATCTTGCTCGGTGCACCGACCGACTACTGGGATTCGGGTTCCTTCACCCAGGGCCTGTCCGCGATGCAGTACACCGGACTGTGGGCGATGCCGATCGTGCAGAAGGCGATCGGCGACGACTTCGGCGTGGTGGCCTTCCCGCCGTACAGCAGCTCGGTCGGGAAGCCGTCGACAGCGCAGGGCGGCTGGTCGGCGATGGTGAGTTCGAAGTCCAAGGACATCGAGGCGGCCAAGCAGTACGTGAAGTGGCTCTGGGTCGACAACACCAAGAATCAGGAGGATTACAACCTCAGCTACGGATTCCACGTCCCGCCGCGCAAGAGCCTGGCCGCCAAGGCGACCAAGCTGCAG
Source organism: Microlunatus sp. (assembly GCA_036566865.1). Lineage (GTDB taxonomy): Bacteria > Actinomycetota > Actinomycetes > Propionibacteriales > Propionibacteriaceae > Microlunatus. The sequence continues at coordinate 14,270 of DATCVL010000369.1, read as the reverse complement.
TCGGGTCCGGCCGCGGATGCGGTCAAGATCTACAACCAGTACGCAATCTCCGGCGGCACCACGTGGACGACGGAGATGAACACGTCGTTCGGCGATGCCGCCACCGCGATCGTGCGTAAGGGGAAGGAAGCCGGACCTCAGTTGGACAAGGCCAAGAAGACGATCGACGGCATCCTCGACAAGCTGCTCGGGTGATCCGATGTCGTCCGTCAGTGCAGCCCAACAGACCAGCAGTGGCCGGGGCCGGGTGGGGCGTTCGCAGACGTCTGCACCGGTGGGCGGGAAGCGGCACGGGATCCGTGGCGTCACCGCCGCCTTCTGGGTCTTCGTCGGCCCGTTCCTGCTCGGGTTGACGATCTTCGTCTACATCCCGATCATCTGGTCGGTCGTGCTGAGTTTCAGTCAGGCCCAGAACACCGTCACGCCGACGGTCTGGGTCGGGCTGGACAATTACATCGACCTGTTGAAACCGGGCCCGTTCCTGGACAGCTTGATCGACTTCTGCATCTTTGCGATCTTCATCGTGCCGCTGACCTTCGTGCTGTCGTTGGGATTGGCGATGCTGCTGAACCGGATCCGGATCGCCCGGGCATTCTTCCGGTCGGTGTTCTTCATCCCGACTGCGTGCTCCTATGTGGTGGCGTCGATGATCTGGAAGTTGTCGATCTTCAACGGCGTCCGGTTCGGGCTGGCCAACACCGTGCTCGGCTGGTTCGGTGTCGACAACGTGGCCTGGCTGGCCACCCCGAGCCCGCCGCTGTTCTGGATACCGATCGTGACCGCACGGTTGTGGCTGCAGGTCGGCTTCTACATGATCTTGTTCATTGCCGGCCTGCAGCGGATCTCGCCGCAGTTGTACGAGGCCGCCGAGGTGGACGGGGCGAAGCCGGGCTGGCAGGTGTTCCGCTACATCACGTTCCCGCAGTTGCGGGCGACCTCGGTCGCGGTGCTGTTACTGCTCTTCATCGCGGCCTTCCAGGCCTTCGACGAATTCTTCAACCTGATGGGCAATTCGTCGCTGGCCCGGCCCCCGTTGGTCTACCTCTACTACACGGCCCTGGGGAACCAGGACTTCGGGCGGGGGAGTGCGGGTGCGGTGATCCTGGCCTTGTTGATCATGCTCGTGTCGCTCGGTCAGGGCAAGCTCTTCGGATTCGGGAAGGCGGCAGAATGAGCGTCGATTCGACCGCTCCGGGTGCCTCGACGGTGCAGCCGCCGCGAGGCACGGTGATCGCGGACGGCAAACCACCCCGGCGGCATCGGCCGATGACCGGAGCCCAGGTCGCTGCCCAGTTCGTACGGTATTTGATCTTGCTGGTCGCTGCCGCGCTGTTCCTGGTGCCGTTCTATCTGATCTTGCGGAACGGACTGGCCAGCGACCCGGAGATCACCTCATCGGATTGGACCCTGTTTCCCAGGCAGATCCACTGGGACAACTTCAGCGAACTGTTCAGCGACCGGGCCGTCAACATCCTCGGTGGTCTGAAGGTCTCGGCCATCGTGGCCGTCCTGCAGACGTTCGGCCAACTGCTGTTCTCCTCGATGGCCGGCTACGGACTGGCCCGGATCCCTTACCGGCATGCGAACAAGGTGTTCTACGCGACCTTGGTGACGTTGATGATCCCCGCCGCGGTGACGTTCATCCCGACGTTCTTGATCGTCTCTCAGCTGCGCTGGGTGAACACACTGCAAGGCATCATCGTGCCCACCCTGTTCAGTGGCTTCACCACCTTCCTGTTCCGGCAGTACTTCCTGAACTTTCCCAAGGAGTTGGAGGAGGCGGCCCGGGTCGACGGGTTGGGCTGGTTCGGAGCGTTCATCCGGGTCGTGCTGCCCAACTCGCTGGCCTTCTTCTCCGCGATCGCGGTGATCACCTTCATCAACAGCTGGAACGCATTCCTGTGGCCGTTGGTGATCGGGCAGGACTCGTCGATGTGGACCGTGCAGGTCGCCATGTCCACCCTGATGACGGCGCAGACGATCAACCTGCACGAGTTGTTCCTGGCCGCTGCCGTCTCGATCGCACCGCTGGTGCTGGTTTTCCTGTTCCTGCAGCGATATCTCGTACAGGGCGTGGCGGAGACCGGACTGAAGGGCTGACGCTCGGCTGTCGGCGGGGGCCCTAAGACGGAGTAGACAAGGTGATCATGGACATGCGTCCCCGGGGCGTGGTGCCGGCGACGACCCGGGACATCCGGCAGGCCAGCCGACTGTCGGTGTTGCGGGCGATCTATGCCGCCGGGAAGCCGACCCGGGGCGAGCTGACCCAGCTGACCGGGTTGAGCTTCGCCACCGTGTCCACCGTGATCACCGAGCTGTCGGCCATCGGGCTGGTCGAGGAGGCAGGGCGGGAGGACTCGGGCATCGGCCGGCCGCGGTCTCGGCTGCGGATTGCGGCCGGTTTCGGCCGGTTCATGGGGGTCGACGTCGCCGAGACCTACGTCCAGGTCGACGTGTTCGACTCGGCGATGAGGCGGCGACGCGGGCATCGCCGTCAGATCCGGGAGGTGTCCGATCCGGCGTACGTGATCGGCGAGGTGGTGCTGGCTGTTCGGCAGGCCCTGGCCGACGAACCGGAGCGCGACCTTCTCGGCGCCGGCCTGAGCTTCCCCGGCCGGGTACGCGTTGATGCCGGGGTCTCCGTGTTCGCACCCAACTGGGGTTGGGACAACGTGCCGATCCGGGACCTGCTGGCCGAGCAGCTGTCGGTCGACCTGCTGGTCGACAATCCATTGAAGGCGACCACGGTCGCCGAGCTCTGGTTCGGTCGGGGGCGCTCGGTCGGCGACCTGGTCACGGTCGTCCTCGGCACCGGTGTCGGAGCCGGTATCGCGATCGGCGGTCAACTGGTCCGGGGTGTGACCAACGACGCCGGCGAATGGGGCCACAGCACCCTGGTGCTGGATGGCGAGAAGTGCCGGTGCGGTCGGCGGGGTTGCGTGGAGGCCTACCTCGGAGTTCCCGGGTTGATGCGGGCCTTCGCCGGTCATTTCGGGCCGGCACATCGCTATCTGTCCGACGGCCGGCAGGGCGCCTTCGTCCGTGCCGTGGCGGTGGCTCTGCAGGCCGGCGAACCTGACGCGGAGTGGATGATCGACTGGTTCAGCCACTGCTTGGGCAATGCGCTGGCAGGGTTGGTGAACATCGTCAACCCGTCGTCGGTGGTGCTCAGTTCCTGGTCGGCGCACCAGCTTGCGCCGTGGCTGCTGGACCGGACACGGTCGGTGCTGCGGGCCGAGCTCGGGCCGGGTGCCGACAGCACGGAACTGGCGCTCAGTGAGGTGATCGACCCGGTGGCTCTCGGGATGGCCATGCTGGCCCTGCAACACCAGGTCGAATTGCGGGTGGGGCCGCAGGCTCGTCCTGCGCTACCGGCCGGCGGATGAACACGAGCCACACAATGGTCAGCTGCTGCGGCCAGTTCGATCGTCTTCGGGGTGGGCGATACTGGATTCGAACCAGTGACCCCTTCGGTGTGAACGAAGTGCGCTAACCACTGCGCCAATCGCCCCGGATCGCGCCGCTCTCGGTGGCGCGGTAGGCAACTGTAGCGCATCGTCGGCCGGCTCCGTGAACCGACGAACGGGGCTGCTGTCCGGACGTCCTTCGGGTGTCTGTCGCGAGGTCGATTGTGGGGTTGCCGGCCGCCGAAGTTGATCATCGTCGACGACCCCGTCGGCCCCCGGTTTTGACTCTTGGCAGGGCTCCGCTATTGTTTCTGCTCGCGCCCCGGGAACGCGGTAAGGTTCCCAGGACAGCATGCGGACGTGGCTCAGTTGGTAGAGCATCACCTTGCCAAGGTGAGGGTCGCGGGTTCGAATCCCGTCGTCCGCTCGGAGCGGGTCTGGCCCACTACCGTTCAGGGAGGGTTTTGGACTCCCTTGTGGTGGAGTGGCCGAGAGGCGAGGCAACGGACTGCAAATCCGTCTACACGGGTTCAAATCCCGTCTCCACCTCGGGCGATTGGCGCAGCGGTTAGCGCACTTCCCTGACACGGAAGGGGTCACTGGTTCAAATCCAGTATCGCCCACCAGGTTTCATGATCATCCACCAGGCGCCGGGCTCCGGCTCGCCGCGGACGCCGTGCCGCCACGGGGAAGGGTGAGGGGTGTCCGACTCCGACGATTCCGAGCGCCGGTTCCCGGCCCGGCTCTATCGCGACGGACGCGAACCCGATCCCCGATTCACGTTGGCCAACGAGCGCACCTTCCTGGCTTGGATCCGTACCGCACTGGCCCTGTTGGCCGGCGGGGTCGCGCTCGAGTCTCTCGGACTCGGTATCAATCCCGGGTTTCGACTGGCCGCCTCGCTGGTGCTCGTGGTCAGTGGCCTGCTGACGCCGGTGCAGGCGTGGTTCGGCTGGCAGCGGGTCGAACGGGCGATGCGGTTGGGGCGGCCGCTGCCGTCACCTGCCCTGGCGTTTCCGGTTACGGTGGCCGTCGCCGTGGTCGGCCTGCTGCTGCTCCTCGGGGTGATCTTCGCGTGAGCGGCGGGCCGGTGCTGGACGACGGCCTCGGGCCGGAGCGTACGGCGCTGGCCTGGCGGCGAACCGGGCTGGCCTTTGCCGCCGCATCTCTGGTCGCGGTCCGGATCCTGCCCGAGATCCTCGGCGCCTGGTCGGTGATACCGGCCGGACTGGGCGTACTGGCGTCGGTGTTGATCATCGCGCTCGCGCACCGTCGCCATCGGGCCGTTCATCGCGCCTTGATCAACCACGAGCAACGCTCACCGTTGCCGAGCGGGACACTGCCGTTGATCACCGCGGTGATCACGACCGCGGGGGGCGGGGTCGCCTTGTTGATCGTGCTGCATCTGGTGCTCAACCGCGGTTGGTGACCACCGACCGATGATCATGATCGGCAACCGCAATCCGTTCAGCGGTTGCGGATCCGGTGCACCCGACGACCGGCGATGTCGGTCGGTTGCAGCCGCAGGAAATGGCTGCGATGGCCGCCCGCCCAGGGCTGAACCCGGCCGGAATCGTCGATCCGATCCAGTTCGTCGCCGGTGATCTCGACCAATGTGCCGTGCATGAGCACGCTCCATCCGACGCCGTTGGCGTCGTGATGGTCGACGTGGAAGGCGATCGCCTGACCGGCTTGGGCGGCGATCACGCCGTCGGGCAAGGTCCGAATCACGATGCCGTCGGACACCAGATAGTTCACCGGGATGATCTGCACGGCGCCGTCGGCGACGAACCCGATCCGACCGACCGTCGAGGCATCGACCAGCTCCCAGCACTCCTGCGGGCTCAGGACGCTGATCTGCCCGGTCTCGGCTCGGTGCTCAGGTCCTGTCGCATGCTCAGCCATGGGCCCATCGTCGGGTGCGCCGCCGCGACCCGCAACCCCTGGCCGGCTGTGCTGTCTCGAATCCGGCGCCGGCCGTCGCACCCGTCCAACTCGGCCTACCGTGGCGTATGCCGGGCCGGTACGGCAGTAAGCTCTAGCGGCGCCGGTCGGCAACCCGGCGCTCGGACATCGCCGACAGTCAGATTTGGCCGACAGGGAGACGCAAGAAGCAATGTCGCATCAGGAACAGGTGTTGGACCGGCTGCCGTTCGCTCGGGTCGCGGTCGTGCCCGAACTGGGCGACAACTGCGCCATGGCCTCCCGCACCCTCGAAGCGGGCACCGTGCTGGACGACGCTGGGCAATCGATTGTCTTGACCCATCGGGTGATGGAGGGCCATCGGTTCGTGATCGCGCCGATCGCCGCCGGCGATCAGTTGCTGAGCTGGAACACCCCGTTCGCGACCGCGCTGCGTGATCTCGAGCCGGGAGCCTACGTCTGCACCGAGCCGGTGCTCGAAGCGCTGGCCGGCCGCGGCATCGAGAGTCTGCCGGCCGAGCCGTCGGCGGTGAACGTGCCGCTGGATCCCTATCAGCTGGACGAATCCGGCCTGGTGCTCGGTGATCAGGTCCCGTTGTACGAGCAGCCGCGCACCTTCGACGGGTACGCCCGCAGCAACGGCCGGGTCGGCACCCGCAACCACGTGGTGATCATCGGTGTGACCTCGCGGTCCGGCGCCTTTGCCACCGAGCTGGCGCGGCGGTTGGCTGACCGGTATCCGGCCGGGCAGGGCTTCGACGGCGTGGTCGCGGTCGCGCACACGGAGGCCGGTGAGGACTCCCGGCCGAACAACGCGGACTTCGTGCTGGCGGTGCTCGCCGGGTCCCTGGTGCACCCGAATGTCGGAGCCGTGCTGTTGGTCGACGATCCGGGCGCGGTGATCACCAGCAAGGACATCAATCGGTTCATGGCCGAGCGTGGTTACCCGACCGTTGCGGTGCCCTGCGCCGGCTTCACCCGGCACGGCGGATTCGAAGATGATCTTGCCGAGGCTGCTGGCATCGTCGAACCGTGGTTGCCCGAGGTGCTGCAAGCACGCCGTACCCCACAACCGTTGAGCGAGCTCAAGATCGGCTTGCAGTGCGGCGGTTCGGACGCCTTCTCCGGTGTGAGCGCGAATCCGTTGGCGGGTGCCGTCAGCCGCGAGGTGATCAAGCACGGTGGGATCGCCTGTCTGGCCGAGACCGACGAGTTGATCGCCGCCGAGGGCTACGTGCTGAAGAACGTACGCAGTGTCGACGTCGCCCGTCGGTTCCTGGAAACCGTGCAGAGCTTCAAGGAACGCGTCAGCTGGCACGGGCACACGGCCGAGGGCAACCCGTCCGGGGGCAATATCTACCGCGGCCTCTACAACATCTCGCTCAAGTCACTCGGTGCCGCGCGCAAGCTGGACCGCGAGGTCCGGCTGGACGAGGTGATCAACTACGGGGATCTGTACCCGTGCCCGGGTTACATCTTCATGGACAGCCCCGGAAATGATCTTGAGTCGGTAGCCGGTCAGGTCGGCAGCGGTTCCAACATCATCTTCTTCACCACCGGGAACGGATCGATCACCAACTTCCCGTTCGTACCGACGATCAAGTTCGTCACCACCACCGAGCGGTACAAGCTGCTCAGCCACGAGATGGACGTGAACGCCGGTCGCTATCTGGACGGCGAGGACTTCGACGCACTGACCGCCGAGACCTTCGAGCAGACCGTACGGGTTGCCTCGGGTGAGCCGACGGCGGGGGAGCAGGCCGGGCACAGCCAGGTGTCGATCTGGCGGAACTGGAAGCAGACCGGACCGCGGAACGGCATCGCGATCAGCATCGACGGCCGGATCGGCCGCAGGCTGGATCAGCTGCCGGCCGACGAGCGTGACGCCGAGCTGCCCGGCCGTCCGGTCAAGCTCACCGATGCCGCGGGGTTGCCGGCGGCTCCGGTGCAGAGTGTCGACCTGTATCCGGCCGATCGCGGCTTCGCGACGGAGCAGCTGGCCCTGGTTCTGCCGACCTCACTGTGCTCCGGCCAGATCGCCTCCCGGATCGCCGACCGGCTCGGAGCCGAGGACTGGACCGCGGGACGCACCACCCGGTCGGTGGCGCTGCCGCACACCGAGGGTTGCGGCGTCTCCGGTGGCGCCAACATCGCCACCTACGCCCGCACCATGGTCGGCTACCTCGCTCACTCCGATGTCCGGCTGGCACTGCTGCTGGAGCATGGCTGCGAGAAGACCCACAACGACTTCTTCAAGCACGAGTTGGAGGCGGCCGGCATGAACCTGGATCGGTTCGGCTGGGCCAGCATCCAGTTGGACGGCGGTATCGAGGCCAGCACCGAACGAGTCCGGGACTGGTTCGTCGGCGCCTCCGCCGGCCTCGATCTGCCGACCCGCACGCCCAGGTCGCTGGCCGACCTGACGATCGCGCTGGACGCTCGTGGCCCGCTGACTGACGCCACCGCCGGTGCGCTGGCCAGGATCGGCGGCTGGATCGTCACGGCCGGCGGCACCGTGGTGCTGCCGGCGACCAGCAAACTGCTGCAGACCGAGGCGTTCACCGGGGCGGCCTTCGGACATGCCGCAACCGAGCCGACCCTGGCACACGGGCAGCGCCCGGTCGAACCCGGCTGGCACATCATGCGGATGCCCGGCACCGACTGGCTGGAGACCGCGACCGGGTTGGGCGCCACCGGTGCCGAACTCGCGCTCGTCCACGTCGTCGGCGGCACCCTGCCGGGGCACCGGTTCCTGCCGGTACTGCAGGTCAGTGCCGATCCGGACACGGTGGCCGACTACGGCGCCGACCTGGACGGTGTGCTCGAGGCCGACGTCGACCGGGCCGCCGATTCCGGGCTGCGAGTGGTCACCGAGACGGCTTCGGGACGCCTGCGGGCTCGCGCCGACGTCGAGGGCAACGTCGGCTTCCAGCTGACCAGGGGCCTGCTCGGCGCCTCGATGTGAGCGTCCGGAACCGGACGGATGCCGATTTCGGACACCCGGAATCGTTGCAGTCCTGAACTGCCGACCGCTAGCGTCTGGGCGTTCGCGTCAGTCGACGAGGGAGCACGGATCCATGAAGCGACGCACACCCATCTCGGTGGCGATCGGCGCCATCATCGCCGCCGCCGGGCTGGTAGCCGCGCCGATCGCGCAGGCTCAACCGGCCAGTCCGGTCGAATCGAACACACCGGTATTGCATCAGGCTGCCACCACCAAGTCCGAGCAACGTCGGGTCAGCAACTACTGGACCGCCGAGCGGATGCGTTCGGCCCAGCAACTCAACGTCCGGCCGGATTCCGGCTGGCATCCGAGCAAGGTCGAGACCGGCGAGCCGGAGGTGCAGAAGGGCTATCCCGGCAAGAAGAAGAAGCCGTCGGCTGATGGGTCCTACCTCGGCGGGCCGTGGACCGGCGGCGGGGCCGTCGTACAGACCACCGGCAAGGTGTTCTTCACCCTCGACGGTGTCGACTACGTCTGCTCGGGCAGCGTCACGCCCGCCAGCAACAAGAGCACCGTCAGCACTGCCGGGCACTGCGTGAACGAGGGCCCCGGCGACTACGCGACGAATTTCGCCTTCGTACCCGGCTATGACGACGGCGATGCACCGTACGGCACCTGGACCGCGAGCACCCTGACCACCAGTGAGCAGTGGCGGACGCAGGGCGACTTCAACTACGACATCGGCTTCGCCATCGTGGCACCGCTGGACGGTCAGAGTCTGGCCGACGTGGTCGGCAGTCAGTCGATCGGTTTCAACCAGCCGCGCGGAGATTTCCTGTACTCCTTCGGATATCCGCAGGCCGCGCCGTACGACGGCAGCACGCTGGACTATTGCTCCGACACCGCGACCGACGACGTGATCGGCGGCAGCGATGATCAACGACTGGACTGCAACATGACCGGCGGATCCTCCGGCGGGCCGTGGTTCGACGGCTTCAATGCGACGGCCGGCACCGGCGTCCAGGTCTCGGTGAACTCATTCGGCTATCAGGGCGAGAAAAACGCCATGTACGGGCCGTACTTCGGCACCGTGATCGAGGACGTCTACAACTCCCTGCAAGGCGACTGATCAATCCTGGGATGACTTCCGGTTGCGGGGGCGGTGATCACCCGAGTTTGTGATCGTCGCTTCACAGCCGGCAGCCATGACGATCGTCGGGTGCTGCTGATCATCGGGTCAACGGCGATCAGGCAGCGCGGCGCAGGATCAGGACCGCTGTCCGCTCTTCGGCTCCAAGATCAACTTCTGGTTGCGGGCATGCCCATGGAAGTCGAACATCGAGTCGAGCGATCCGGCGATCTTGTCGGTGGAGCCGGGGATGCGCTTCAGACGCCAGTTGTCCTCGATGAATTTGACCACCGAGCCCTGCTGGCTCTGATGATGATCAACATAGTTGGACCTGGCGTACGGCGAGATCACCAGCAGCGGCTGCCGGGGGCCCGGGCCACACCGTCCCTGCTCACCAGCCAGCGACGTCTGGGAGCCGTGATGCGCCTTCGGTTTCGAGCTGACACGGCACTGGCCGGTACCGCTGACCGCATCGGCGACCGTCGCGGACGGATTGTTGATCTTGGCCATCTGATGGTCGTACCAACCGTCGGAGTCGTCGTAGGCGAGCACGATCGCGGTCGAGCTCCAGGCCGGTGACTGCTCGATCGCGTTGGTCTCGCGGGTGATGAAAGCCTGCTCGTCCAGCGGATCGGAGTAGGCGGCATGGCCGTCCTGATTGCCGGGAGCCTTGAGGTAGCTGACTGCGGGAAGGTGATCACTGCTGAGCTTGCCGCGATCGATCGCGCCGATCAGGTCGTCGAAGGTGCTCGTGTCGTACTGATGGTTGGCGGTGTCGTAGTCGGGCTTGCCGTTCGTGTAGTGCTGCGTGTCGGTGCCGACCGCGGCCAACGAGGTCGGTGCAACGTGATGCGGATTGGCCGTGGAGGAGTAGTACTGGAACGGCTGGTGGTGCGGGATGTAGTCGCTCTTGGAGCCGTACTGGCCGGTGCCGCCGATCGCCGCGCCTACCGGGCTGCTGGCGCCACAGGCCGCACGGCCGGTGACCTTGGTCGGGTCATAGTCCTTACCTGGCTGGGATCCGCCGCTGTACGTGCTGGTCGGGGTGAAGCCGGCCTCGAACCAGCCCCAGCTGAGTCCGGCATCGTTGAGTTGATCACCGATGTTCTTGCCGGACAGGCCGACCTGGGCGCCCGCGGCACAGTCGTCGTAGTACGGGTCCGGGTCGGCGATCACCGACGACTTGCCCTTCCCGTCGGCGACCAGCTGGGCGGCGGCGGCGTTGCCCGCGGTGGTGGCGTAGCTGACATTGCCTGCGGTTTTGTCGACACCGCCGGTATTGCCCGAGACCACACTCAGCGCGCCCGGCGTGGACGGACCGAAGACGTCGCTGTAGGAGTTGTCGCTCATCGAGTACTGCTGGGCGTAGTTCCACAGCGCGGTGACGGTGTTGCCGTCGTAGTAGCCGAGATTGTCGCTGGCCCGGCATGCTGCCCCGGACGGGCTGGTGCCGCTGGCGGTGCCGACGTTGTTGAGGAAGCGATCCATTCGGCCACGGTCGAAGGCCTGTTGCTCAGGCAGGTAGTCATGGTTCTGATCACAGGTCAGCAGTTGTTGCGGATCGTCGCCGGACAGGCGGTGCGGGTTGGTCCCGTTCGGGTTGTCGGTGAGCAGGTTTCCGCCGGCCTTGACGCGGGTGTAGAGGCCGTTCACCCTGGGGGTGTTCGGCTTTGCGTGGAACGTACTGCCGTCGGTGTTGGCCGCGAGCGGATAGCTGCCGAAGTAGTGGTCGAAGGAGATGTTCTCGCCGTAGATCACCACCAGGTGCTTGATCGGGGTGGTGGTTCGGACCGTCGGCGACGGCGCCGGACGATCTTCCGGTACGACGGGTGTACCGCAGGCCTGCAGGGCCAACGTCGCCGAGGCGACCAGACCGAGGGCGGCTGCGGTGATGATCTTGCTGCGGGTCGGCCGGCGATACGGCCCCCGGGGTGGTCTCAGGTGATCAGTCACGATGATCAACTTCGAACTGCGCCGTGGCGTCCCGGCGACGGCTGGATGACGAATCGGTAGCCGACGGTGAACAGCGCGCAGACTCTCAGCCAGGCTTCAGCATCCTGCGTTCACCTCGGTGTCGCGTCACGGACATCGACGGGTGTGATCATCCGCAGCGATGAAGGGTTCACCGGGACCGCGGACGAGTCGGGTGGTCAAGCCGGCGGCAGTGATCACGGTCGTCGTCGTGGTGCTGCTCTGCCTCGGCGTCGCCGCCGCTGCGGGCCGGTCGACTGCGCACCGGACCGCCGCACCGCAGGTGATCACTGTCGGCACCGACGGCTGCGGCCGCGGACTCGGCGAAGCGCATTCTGGTCGGCTCAGCTACCGGGTGCGTAACGGGGGAGCCAGTCCGGAAGAGGTCACCGTGCTGGACCAAGATCATCGGTACGCCTACGGAGCCTTGGAATTGCTGGCACCGGGCACCACCCGGACGCTGGTGGTGCTGCTGCCGCCCGGCAGTTACAGCTTCAGCTGCGAGGCCGACAGCGGGACCATCGGCTACTCCGATCCGTTCAAGATCACCGGCCGACCGGTGTCCGGGGTGCATCGCTGGCTGCCGGCTACGTACGGCCAGCTCGCCAATGCGGTCAGCCGATACCGCGCCTCGGTCGGTGCCGGGCTGTCCCGGCTCGCCGCCGACACCGACCGGTTGGCGGCGGCAGTCAAGGACCATGATCATCAACTGGCCGAGCAGCGTTGGCTGACTGCACATCTGGACTACGAGCGGCTGGGCGCTGCCTACGGCACCTTCGGTGACTTCGCGGACCGGATCGACGGCCGTCCCGACGGACTGCCGAACGGCGTACACGACAAGGACTTCAGCGGCTTCCATCGGCTGGAGTACGCACTCTGGCACGGAGCCGATGCCGACGACGTGCGGCGGGCGACCGACCGACTCGACCGGGACGTACACGAGCTGGTGTCCGTGTTCGGCCGGCAGATCACCGACCCGAATGACGTCGCGCTGCGGACCCACGAGGTGCTGGAGAACACCCTGCAGTTCGAGCTCACCGGGGCAACTGATCAAGGCAGCCACACGAACCTGGCCACCGCCAAGGCCAACCTCGACGGCACCCGGATGACGCTGGCGGCACTGACTCCGGTGCTGCGGCACAACGATCCGGCCTTGCTGGCAACGGCAACGAGGAGTCTTGATCGGCTCGGCCAAGTGCTCGCAGCTGATCACCGCGGCGGCCGCTGGCTCGGTCTCGATGAGCTGTCCACGAACGGGCGCGAACGGCTGGACGGCACGCTCGCCCAGACCCTGGAGCAGCTCGCCCCGATCCCTACCGAACTGGAGATCCTGACCACCCATGACGACGGATGATCATGAATGAGCCGATGATCAGGGCACGGGTAGGACGACGCGGCTTGCTGGTCGGCGGAGCCGGCGCCGGTGTCGCGGCCCTGGTGGCCGGCGCGCACTCCGATGCCCGGGCAGAGACGGTCGCTGCGCCCGGGCCGAACTTCTCGCCGTACGGATTGCATCAGCAGGCCCTGCTGAACGAGCCACCGGCTGCGGCAGCGGTGATCTGCGTCGACGTGATCACCGACCGGCGCACAGAACTGGTGGAACTGTTCCGGACGATCAGCGAGCGGGTGCGGCGGCTGGCCGGCGGTGAGCCGGTGCCGGTCAGCGATCCCTCGCTGTCGCCGGAGGACAGCGGAATCCTGGGACCGACGGTGACCGGTGGTCGCGTCGGCTGCGTGCTGGGTGTCGGTGCGTCGCTGTTCGACGACAGGTTCGGGCTGGCGAATCGGCGGCCGTCCGGACTGACCCGGATGCGGACCTTCCCGAATGATGATCTTGATCCCGAGCTGTGTGATGGCGACCTCAGCCTGCAGCTGACCGGCGCGGCACCGGACATCGTGCTGCATGCCGTACGCGATCTGACCAAGCACACCCGCGGCGGCATCCAACCGCGCTGGCGGATCGACGGGTTCGCGCCGCCCGCCCGGCCGGACGGCGCCCCACGCAACCTGCTCGGCTTCAAGGACGGCACCTCCAACCCGGCCACCGATCCGGCCACCCTGGGCCGTTTGATCTGGGCGGCCAACGACGGCAGTCAGCCGGCCTGGGCAGCCGGCGGCACCTTCCAGGTGGTCAGGATCATCCGCAATCTGGTGGAGTTCTGGGACCGGGTCTCGCTGCAGGAGCAGGAGTTGATGTTCGGCCGTCGACGAGACGACGGGGCGCCACTGGACGGCGATCAGGAGACGGACGCGCCGCGCTTCGACCGCGATCCGCGCGGCCAGGTGATTCCACTGGACGCGCATATCCGGTTGGCGAATCCGCGCACGCCGAAGACCGACGGCAGCCGAATCCTGCGTCGCAGTTGGAACTACGACCTCGGCCTGGACCGCAACGGCCAGCTCAATCAGGGCACCCTCTTCACCTGTTACCAGCAGGATCTGCAACGCCAGTTCGAGGCGGTGCAGACCCGACTGATCGACGAGCCGCTGACCGACTACATCTCGCCGGTCGGCGGCGGCTACTTCTACGTCCTGCCCGGCCTGGCCGACACACAAGATCACTTCGGCCGGGCCCTGTTCGAAGGACGCTGACCTGGCCCGGTAGGGTTCATGATCATCTTCAGGGGGTGATCGTACGACCCAGGCCGACTCGGCGACAGCGAGTCCGTCCGCGGTGCGCATCATCGCCCGGTCGCGGTTCTTCCGCTCGGCGGTCATCGGCCTGTTCTTCGCCGGCATCGGCCTGTCCGCGACGGCGCCTCAACTGACCTTGTTCCTGGTCAACGACCTCGGCGCGTCGTTGTCGCTGGCCGGTCTCTACTACCTGACGAACCTGGCTGCTCCGGTGGCCGGCTATCTGATCGGCCGCTGGTCGGATCGAAGCGCCGACCGACTG
>DATCVL010000368.1:0-5153 GCA_036566865.1 Microlunatus sp. | reverse complement strand
GCTGGGCCGCACAGCCGATCCTGTGGACAGCACAGGTCGGCTCGTCCTTGCCGGGTGCGTCCTGGGCCTGGCCGGTCACCGCCGCGGCGGTCACGTTGCTGGCAGCGGGTTGCCTGCTGCTCGGGATCGTGATGCCCTGGCTGCTGCGGACCCGCTGGCCGGCGGCGGTGCTGGCGCTGCTGATGATCATCGGAGTCTTCCGGGCGCCGGCGCAGCCCGGTTGGCCGCCGCAGGATTGGCTGCTCGTGGCCTGCGACGTCGGCCAGGGCGATGGTCTGGCGGTCCGGATCGCGGAGAGGACGGCGATCGTGATCGACAGCGGACCGGACCCGGCGCCGATGCGGCGTTGCCTTGATCAACTCGGGATCCGGACGGTGCCGTTGCTGATCTTCAGCCATTTCCATGCCGATCACGTCGGTGGGCTGGAAGGTGTCCTCGGCGGCCGGCGGGTCGAGCGGATCTGGGTGTCGCCGTACGCTTCGCCGGTTCAGGAGGCTGCGGAGGTCCGCCGTCGGGCCGGTGCTCTGGGGATCACGGTGTCGGTTCCCGAGCTGGGCGCGGATCTGAGGTTGGGTACGGCCGAGGTCCAGGTGCTCGGACCGATCGACCGGGCACCGACGCCGGTGATCTCCACCGAGGGCCAGTCGGCGGTGGAGAACGATCTGAGTCTGGTCACCATGATCATCGTCGACGGGGTCCGGCTGTTGCTGACCGGCGATGTGGAGCCGGAGGAGCAGCGCCAGCTGCTGGCATCGGGCGCCGACCTCCGGGCGGATGTGTTGAAGGTGCCACATCACGGTTCATCACGTCAGGATCCTGACTTCGTCGGTGCCAGCAACGCTCGGCTGGCCCTAGCCAGCGCTGGTGAGGACAACAGCTACGGACATCCGGCCCCGCGGACGATGCAGTTGCTCCGGTCCGACGGGATGACCGCCCTGTGCACCTGCGACCGCGGGTCGATCGCCGTCGCCGTGGACCAGACCCGGACGGGCAGTCGGATGGAGGTGATCAGTCAGCGATCGCCATGAGGCCGATCGGGTCAGCCGAGGACGGCCATCTTCGGCCACAGTTGCGGCCACGGTTGGGTCGGACCGGTGCAGACCCGGACCGGGGCACCGGCCTCCTCGTTGTCCACTCCGGCCGGGCTGGTCAGCCGGGCTGCGAGATCGCACCGATCGAACCAGGAACGCAGCTGCACCGGATCGAAGTCGCCGACCATGATCACGGTCGAGGTCTCTGCGGGAGGAGGTCCCCAGTAGGCGAACGCGTTGTGCCCGGAGTACACCGGCGGCAGTCGTCGGCCCTCGGGTGTCTGCAGTCGCCGCGCCCGGGCCAGCGCGCCGGCCTCGCCGTAGTTGCTGGTGATGATCGCCGCACCTTGTTGATCTTGCTCGGGCAGGTCGTCGGCAACCCGTGCCACGGTAGTGATGTAGCCGTCCCAGCCGACCGTCTCGGCCGAATCGGGATTGACCGCCACGCCGATTCGGAAGAGCGGGCTGCCAACCGGCGCCACCGGCAGTGTCAGCAGGGTGGTGATCACGTCCGACACGATCACCAGCACCAGCGCGAGCACGCGTCGCCAGCGGCGTAGGAGAATCCAGTCCAGCAAGGGAATCGAGCCGGCGGCGAGCAACGCCGGCAGCAAGCCGGCCGGATAGTAGGCCTTACCGCTGGTGACCAGCAGCATGATCACCAGGATCAGGTATCCGGCGGCGATCCACCCGATCTCCCGCCGTCGCCCGGCACGGAGCAGCCAGACCAGGCCGACCACCAGGACCACGCTGATGATCGGGCCGGTCATCAGCAAGATCGACGGAATCAACGAGATCCGGTCGGATGAGGAGGTGGAACCGCCACCGGCGATGTTGCCGGCGATCTCGCGCATCGGCCAGCCGTGAACGGCCTGCCAGATGAGGTTCGGCGCCGCCAGGGCGAGAGTGATCGCCACCGCCAGCCAGAGCTTCGGCCCGCGAAACGCTCGCCGTGGCCCCATGATCAACAAGCCGAGCAGGCAGCAGCCGAGCACCGCGAAGACGAGGACCTTGATCTCTGCCGCGACGCCGGCGGTGACGCCGAGCCACAGCCAGTCCGCCCATCGGTCGGTGCGCAGTGCCCTGATCAGTAGCCAGACCGCGGCGGCGGTCACGGTCATGTCGAAGGTGGTGGTGGAGAAGAGGTGACCGGTGCCGATGGCTATTCCAGCCGACGCGGTGGCGACGGCGGCACCGATCTGATGTCGCCGTTCGCCGCCCAGCTCGCGGGCGATCAGTCCGCCGATCACGGAGAACACACCGACGGCCAGGGCCGGCAGGATCCGGAAGCCCCACAGGCTGCCGCCGACGACCCAGCGCCAGCCCGCTGCCAGCAACGGCACGAGTTCGGGATTGTCCGGCTGACTCCAGGCCGGGTGATGGCCGCCTTCGATGAAGTAGAGCTCGTCCCGGTGGAACCCGTACCGATTGGCGAAGAACATCAGCAACACCACCAGCAGGCCGCCGGCCCCGTACACACCCGCCGGCAGCCGGGACGACGTGGCCCCCGGGTTGGTCACAGTCGCAGCGTACGCAGGGGAGGGGTAGTTCGCTGCCGAATGCACGGACCCGGGACGATCCGCGGATCAGCACAACTGTTGATCAACTTCTCGGCCCGCCGACGAACTTTCCGATGAATCGCAGCAGCCCCTCGCGATCCCGCCGCCCAGAGGACGACTCGAAACTCCACCGCAGCGCGGTCCTGCGGCTTCCGCTGTCGACACTCGACCGGGTGGTACGGTATGCCATCTTCTGCGGGCATCGCCCGCGTCTGCCCGGGTCCAACAGGGGGCGAGCGTGACGGATCAATCGGAGGGCTTTCAGCCCGAGTCCGAGCGGGTCGCAGACCGATTGCGGGACGAGATCATCGACGGCGTCCGCGAGCCGGGCAGCCGGCTGGTCGAACGCGAGATCGCCGACCCGCTCGGAGTCAGCAGGATCCCGGTCCGAGATGCGCTGCGGACCTTGGTCGCCGAAGGCCTGGTGACACCTCGGCCGCGGAGTTGGGCGGTCGTTCGGGAGTTCACTGACTCCGACATCGCCGACCTGCGCGAGGTGCGCTCGGCGTTCGAGTCGCTCACCTTCCGGCTCGCCGCCGAGCGGCGGACCGCCGACGGTCTGCGGCGTCTGCGGCTTGTGCTGACGGCAGAGTGGGATGCCGCTCGGTCCGGCGATCCGGTCCGTGCCCGGCGTTGCGCGGCGGACTTCCACGAGGTCGTCGCCGAGCTCGCGGCCAATGATCTGCTGACCGAACTGCACCGCACGCTGGGCAGCCGACTGCGGTGGCTGCTGGTGCAGCACGACGACCTGATCTCGGTCGCGCAGGAGCATCAGGATCTGTACGACGCGATCGCTGCCCGCGACGCCGATGCGGTCGATGCGCTGGTGCAGCAGCACCTGATCAGCAGTCGGACGCTGGCCGCCGAGCATGCGGCCAAGCCGGACGGACGCCAGGCCGGCTGACAACCGAACGCCGGACCAGCCGGACGGGACCGGCCGACGAGTCAACATTTGGTATACCATTATCGCCATGCCGAATCTGACTGTTGCCAACGTCCGCCCCTGGGGCGGCGATCCCGTCGACGTCGTCATCACCGACGGTGTGATCAGCGAGGTCACTTCCGCGGGCAGTGCGCCGGCGACCGATGAGCTCGTTGACGGTGCCGGTCTGCTGGCACTGCCGGGGTTCGTCAACACCCATGCCCACGTGGACAAGAGCTGGTGGGGTCAGCCGTGGGTGTCGTACGGGGGCCGGCCGACGACCCAGGGCCGGATCGCCCATGAGCGCGCCGAGCGGGACAAGTACGGCATCCCCAGCGTGGACTCGACCGTCGCCGTACTGCGGGAATTCCTCCGGCACGGCACCACCCTGGTCCGCTCCCATGTCGATGTTGATCTCGGTGTCGGACTGCGGGGGATCGAGGTGACCCGGCAGGCGGCGGCGGCGTTGGGTGACGCGATCGAGGTCGAGTTCGTCGCCTTTCCCCAGGACGGAGTGATTCGTCGGCCCGGTGTGCTGGAGCTGCTCGACCGTGCTGCCGCCGAAGGAGCCGCCAACATCGGTGGTCTCGACCCCGCTTCGATCGATCGCAACCCGGTCGCTCAGCTCGACGGGCTGTTCGACATCGCCCAGCGGCGTGGCGTCGGTATCGACATCCATCTGCATGACGGCGGATCCCTCGGGCTCTTCCAGTACGAGTTGATCATCGACAAGGTCCGCGAGACCGGGCTGCAGGGCAAGATCAACATCTCGCACGGGTTCGCCCTCGGTGACGTGCCGGACGGACAACTAGACGCATTGCTCGACGGCCTGCAGGAGGCCGGCATGTCCTGGACCACGGTGGCGCCGATCGGTTCCCGCCCGCTGCCGTGGCGGCAGCTGCGGGAGCGAGGAATCCCGGTCGGCCTCGGCACCGACGGGATTCGGGACCTGTGGTCGCCGTACGGCGACGGCGACCTGCTGCAGGTCGCGCGCGGTTTCGCCCGGCTGCACGGGCTCCGCACCGACGAGGACCTGACGTACGCCGTCGAGCTTGCGACGACGTATGGCGCCGGGTTCGTGCACCGCGCCAACCACGGCCTCACCGTGGGCGCGCGGGCCGACATCGTGCTGCTCGACGCCGAGAACGCGCCGGACGTGCTGGTGCGCGCGCCGCGTCGCGAGCTCGTGATCGCCGGCGGGCAGGTCGTCGTCCGCGACGGCGAACTCCGGGTGTGAGCAGCCGTACGGCGGTCGGGCGGACGCTGGGCTCACTGCAGGACAACCGCGTCTTCCGGCTGTTCTGGTTCTCGAACCTGTTCTTCTTCGGCGGTGTGTGGACGCAGACGCTCGTGCTCGGGTGGCTCGCGTGGGAGACGACGCACTCCGACTTCCTGGTCGCGGTCTACACGGCGGTGCGGCTGGCGCCGTTGCTGCTCGGGCCGTTCGCGGGGGCGTTCGCGGACCGTCACAACCGGGTGCGACTGCTGATCATCGCGGCCTCGTGGGCGCTGGTCGCGGTCAGCACTGTCGCCACCCTGGCGTCGCTCGGCAAGGCGTCGTACTGGGTGCTCGTGGTCGGCGGACTGGCGATCGGGCTCGCGCAGTCCCCGTCGCAGCCGGCCCGCGCCTCGCTGGTGATG
>DATCVL010000367.1:0-7096 GCA_036566865.1 Microlunatus sp. | reverse complement strand
ACACGTCGCCCGGCACGGTGATGTGGCCGCGGCCGGTGTCCTCCTTGGCGGTCAGGTCGGCAATGACCATGCCGACCGCGGTCACCGCATCGTCGTGGGTGCCGGACGGGTTCTGCAGTTTGATCGTGCCCGGCCCGGTTTCAACCAGCCGCACCGTGCCCAGTTCGGTGGTCAACTCGCCGTCGTCGGGTAGTTCGACGGCCCGGTCGCGCAACGCGATGTAGAGCGACTTCGCCAGCCTGTTCGCCCCGGCGGTGGAGAACACGTACTCCTCGGCGCGGACACCGGCCCGAGCCAGGTTCGCGGTCAACTGCTCGGCCTGCATCCGGTCAAAACGCAACTTCGCCCGGTACTCCCGGCATACCCCCAACACCGCCTCCTCGACCTCGGCCAGATCAACCCGACCCCCTTTTGGCGGCTTCCAGGTCATCACCCGGTCGATGATCACGGTGCGGCCGGCGGCGCGGCGTTCCAGATGACCGATCGCCAGAGCGGTGTTATCGCGGCGGGTGCCGACATCGAGGGCGGCCACATACGGGCCCGCGGGCAGCCGGTACGGCAACACGGCAGAGCCCGCCCTGGTGCACGCCTCCACATCCTCGGCGGTGCCGAGCGCATCGTCGCCCTCGGCCCATTCGCACAAGATCAGGCGGCGCCAATCCGACGCTGTTAGGTCGTTTCGGGTTGAGTCGATCTCCGACTGCGGCCACCACGGTGCCGGGCCCGGGTTCAACGAGGTACGCCAAAACTGGGACGCCTCGGCCTGCTTCCACACCTGTGCACCGATGCCGGTCGGTGAGCCGGCCGTCGACAACACCAACAGACGCGACCCGGGCACCTTCGGCACCGCGGACACGATGGCCGACCACAGGCGCCTGTGGTTCGCAGTGGACGGCCAAGCACCAATCTCGTCGACGAGCGACAGCCACGGCCGGGCACCGAACGCGCTGGCCCCATCGGACGATTCGACCGACAGCGACGCTCCGGACTTTCGTACCGTCACAGTCCGGGCGCCAAGATCAACAAGACCGGTCAACCCCGTCCGAATGACCAGGCCGGCCATCGCCTCGGACAGCTTCTCCGCCTGATCTGCGTCCGTCGCCCACACATAAGAGTGGGAACCCCGGGGCGCGCAGGTCAACAGCAGGGCCAGCGCGATCGCGGCGCCGTCCGTCGACTTCGACATGCCCCGGGCACGCAGCCAGAACGTCCGGCGGATCGCATCCGGGGCTGTGCAGTCCGCTAATACCGTTCGGGCGTCGCCCCACTGGAACGATTCGGCTGCGACACCCCACCGATTCCCGTTCTCCAACACCAACGACGACAGCAACTGCTCCTGCACCGCACCAAGATCATCGACAGGACGCAATGCCATGATCAACTCCCAGCCTGATGTTGATCTTGGTCACGTTCGGCGAAAGCGCGGCGGCCAGACTCCAACACCGCATCCAGGTCGAACTGTCGCAGCGCAGAGGCTGTTGCCCGGTCCCGCACGAGTTGAGCGTTCGACGACGGGTCCAGGCCGAGGCGTTTCCGATGCTGCGCCGCTGACGCCCCCGCCAACCGCCACAGCCGGGTGAACGGCCTCGGCAGGCCCTTCTGATCGAGCAAGCCATAATCGTCGGCGTACCGGCGCAACAGGATGCACTGGGCTTCCGCGGTGGCCCATGCCGTTATCGCTGGCTCGTACTGGGCCTCCGCCAGATCCGGCCGCTCCTCAGTAATCCCGGCCACCAACCGATCAGCGATCGGGCGGATCACCCGCTCCGACTTCGCCCCATGTTTCGTCGACAGCGTGTTGCCCGGTTCAAACGGAGGCCGCAACTGATGCGGCTCCCACGCTGTCACCGCGCCGCCCGAACGGTCACATCGATCCCGGTCGACCGCTTCAATGACTCGACCGCCTCCCGGGCAAGATCACGATCCTTCTCCGACAGAACGGCAACAGCATCGGCAATCGCGCCCTTCAACTCCTCGACACCGCCCATATGGAGCCAAGGCTCATCGTTCGGCATTGAGGCAACCCCACCGGCCCCGACCGCGTCCACAGCATCAGCGGCCCAGCCACGGACGCCGCGCACTTGCAGCCCTTCGAACGGTTTCAACCCGCACGCAATAACGACCGCCCGCTCCAGCGCTGACCGGGTGCCACCCAGGCCCCCCGTCGACGGCTCACACGTTTCACAGAGATACCCCAACACCGTCAGCCGTCGATCACCGCCGGCACCTAGCTGAGACCGCTTCACCTCGTGACGATGCCAAAGCCGGTACGCCGCGTACTCCTGATCCGACGGCGGCGGACCATCCTTCGGCCGCGGCATCGGCCCCGGCAGCATCCGTCGCCACTTCAGATCCCAGCCAGCAAACCGATCCCGCGGCATCGCCACCTCCGGCTCATACGCCTCCGCCCGACCGGCGGCACGCCAGCGCAACACCTGCTCCGCCGACACCTCCACCGCCCCGATCCCGCACCACAAACACGCCCTGTCCTCGAAGATCACACTGCGGCGACGCGGCGCACCAGCCAACGACGGCGGCGCGACAGACAGCGTGCCGCGGGCCATCGCAGCCTCCTCGGCGACCAGGTCAACCCGCGCCCGCCGCAACCGCACAACATCATCCTTCGACACATGCGCGAACGGCGCCGCCACGGCATGGTCAGACCACCTCCGCGGTGCAAGCCGCCACGCCGAATCAAACCGCAACTGGTGACCAGCAGGACCCAGCACGCGGATCTGGCGTCCAAGATCAACATCGCGAATGTCAACCGACAACTCAGCCATCCCCAACAACCGGCGCGCCACCAGCACGTTCACGACCTGACCAACGAACCGATGCCCGTACCCGGCCTCACCCTTCGGATGCGCCTCAGCAATCCGGGCCGCCAAGCGGCGCAGCTCAGCACACCGGTCACATTCGCCGAACTCCTCAGCAAAGTTCAGGGTGTGCGCCGGCGTCACCTGGGCCGTCGTGTGCTCGACCCGCACCTCACGCTTCTCCGGCCGCGGCACCACGATGCCGCAACACCCACAGGGCAACTGATCTGCGGCCAACTCCATCGAAACCGGGCCGCTGGCGGCCTGAACAAACGCACCGGTACTCACATCCTCATCCCCTTCTGCTGCTGCCGCTTCGACGGTCGGCGCCGTTGTTCTGCCGCGGACTTGCTCACCCGGCCATTCGCCCGACCGCGATCGACCATGGTCATCTCACCCAGACGCGGCACAGCTTTCGGCCGGGCCCGTTCGGCAGCCAGTTCGTCGAGAGCGGCGTTGATCTTGGTCGTCGCGCCGGCCCGGTCCATCGCGTCGACGATCACATCCCAGTCCAGGCGATCACGCTCGGTCATCGGCGGCACCGGCTGCACGGCCTTCTGCGGGCCCGGCCGCGCCGAGGCATCCGCAGCTACCGTCGACGGTTCCGCCGGCTTCCTGACAGGCCTGGGCGACGCGACAGGCCGCTTCCTAGCCACCGCGGCTTCCCGCTGCAACCGGTCACGCCACACCCGCTCCCGACGATCACGCTCCTCCCGTTCCCGCTCCCATCGATCCCAATCGGCCGGCTGTGGCACTTCCACGCTCGCCATGATCAACTTCCCCCCTTCAGATATGGGTTCTCGGCCGTGCCGTACGGCGGGCACAGCCACTGTGTCAACTCCCTGACATCCGCTGCCGGGCATGCCATGTGATGATCAACCCGCACGTCTACGTCGTAGACGTAGAACGCACCCCGGTCTGGCTCCGGATCGTTCCCACAGATATCGGCAACCCGATGACACGCCGGACACTCACCCAACGCCGCCGCACCCAACGCGGCAGTAAGTCCAACGATCACCGAAAACGGTGCGTCCGCCGCCGGCACCGGACCTTCAACCGGCAACAACCGCGGCCCCACGAGATACAAATTCGAGCCCGTGCTGGGGTCGGAATCCTCGGCGATCGTGATCGTCGGCCAAAGACCGGCCGGCACCGCCTCTGATGTCGCCGACCATGCCCGAGTAATCCGTCCGCGGGTGTCCGCATCCGGGCCGCTCATCGCTGCCGCATCCTCACCGCGCCAACCGCGCCAAGCTTCGTGATCGTTCGACGGCCCGAACCGTCCACGAACGACACCGACCCGCCGTCCACCTCCAGGGTGCCCGGCCGCACCGACTCCCATACGCCGCCCAACAACACCCCAGAAACCTCACCCGCCGGCGCCTCGAACCGACCGAACCGGACCACCGGCTGAGCCAATGCGACCGGCGGCGGCGTCTCCTCGACCTCGGCGAGACGCTGAGCCAATTGATCAAGATCAGGCCACTTCATCGTCTGACCAGTCATCGCTATCCCCCCTACGCTGCGGCCGTGCCGCAGATCGACCAGGCGTACTCGGCGCAGCAAGCCGGGCAGGGTGCCGCCCCGCATTGCCTGCAGGCCGTCATTGAGCAGCCGGCGTTGCAGTGGCAGGCACTGCAACCGACCGGGACGCTGCTACATGTGTGGGGCACCTGCCAGCCGTCGGGCCCCGACCACCAACCAGTGATCGGCTGCGCCCAAGTGCAGACGGATTGAGCGGCCCGCCGCCGAACCAGGTGCGGTTCTGCGGACCTCCCGTCGGCGGTCCGGCAACGTTCTCCAGGCTCGGCCCCGCAGCGCGCACAACCGACAGCGGCGATGATCGGCCGGACGAGCCGGCCCGGTGCCGCCCGATCCGGGATCGGCGGGTCAGCGTTTCGAAACAGGGCATTGATCATGTCAGGTCCCTTCTTGCATGTTCGTCGCACGCCGGCTCCGGTGACGGGCGCGGCGGGGCGTCCGACTAGGGGAGACGCTGCGAGCTGTCACAGACCGCCCGACTGTCACCGGCTGCGCGCACGCGCGCGTGGTTTTTGACACTCGCCACAACGGCCACCACCCGACCTTCTGCGCTATCGGTTTGCGGGTGTTGCTGGCGGGTGGTGTTAGTGGTGTCAGGTGGTGTTTAGGTGGTGTAGGCACCACGGTCAGGGTCGGTGGTGTGGTGTGGTGTCCCGTCCCTCTACG
Organism: Microlunatus sp.; assembly: GCA_036566865.1. Taxonomy (GTDB): domain Bacteria; phylum Actinomycetota; class Actinomycetes; order Propionibacteriales; family Propionibacteriaceae; genus Microlunatus. Next base: position 2,072 of record DATCVL010000367.1, on the reverse strand, counting down.
GACACCACACACCACCCGCACCACGGTCATTTCCCACCACTTTCGGAGTCGTGGGTGGTGTTTGCGATGGATGGGTCCCGGAAGGGCTTGATCGAGTCGTAGATGATGGTCCGGCCGGTCCCTGATCGGCTGGCCGCGTAGCCTTCGGCGATGAGCTGGTCGAGGGCGCGGATGATGGTCTTCTCCGTCCCTGGCACCCGTTCGCGGACTTGGCGCTGGGACCGGTCGGCCTCGTTGGGGTGTGCTTCGAGGTAGCGGCTGGTTCGTTCCATCAAGATGGTGGGCCGGAAGTTGCCGGGTATGGCGATCGTGACGGCTTTGAGCGATGCGTGGATGCGTCCACCGGCGGGGACGATGTGGAGCTCGGCGACGTCTTGCCGGGTCGCGTAGTGGCCGAGGCGATCCTTCGCACATCGCAGCAGCGAGTGGCCGGCGACGGTGCGGGAGAACGGGGCCACGGTCTTTTGTAGGTACTGCGTTCCGTTGATTGCAGCCCTCTTCCGTTGAGATCCGACGGGCCAAAGGCCATCACCGTTTTCGGCCTTCGCCATGTGATCGAGGAGGAGGACGGCGGGACCGAGGCGGGCGATGCGGCGCGGGAACCGGGTGATCCAGGGGGCGAAGTCCTTCGAGTCGTTCTCGTTGAGTCCTTCGATGGCGAGGGCTTCGCCGGTGGAGTCGATGATCACTAGCGTCGGGTGGTGTTCCTCGATTAACTGGGTGACCTCGGCGAGTGCTGGGAGGTCGAATCCGTTGGCGGGGTTGAGGTAGAAGAATCGCTCGGACACGGCCTGCGGGTCGGCCCCGAGTTGGATCAACCGTTCGGCGATGCCGATCTCGTTGTCTTCGAAGTCGATGAAGATCACGGCGTGGCCCGCCGCGAGTTGCTGGACGCTGCATAGGCAGGCGGTCCAGGTTTTCCCTGCAGTCGAATCGCCGTGGATTCCGGACACACGTCCGAGTGGGAACAGTCGGGCGGCGCCGTCGACCTGCCCGATGGTGTGCTCGGGCCGTTCGAGCGTGCCGGCTTCGATCTGCTCCATGATCGGGCCGAGGTCGATCGGTGCCCACGATGACGGTTCCGTCGTTTCAGGTTCGGGATCGTCGTGTGCGGCGTCGAGATCCTGGGTGGCCTCATACGAGCCTGTGTCGTTGGCGGCGGTTTTGAACGTCAGTGCTGGTTCGGCGATCGGATGTAACGCCCGTCCGGAGCGTTTGCCCCACGCGCGGTGGACTTCGTCGGCGAGGCGGGGGCCGTATTTGTCGATGCCGGGCCGCCAGTTGCTCATTCGGGTGATCGTCTGACCTTCGGTGAGGCCGGCGGAGGAGCAGGAGTTGATCAAGGTCATGAATGCGGCTGAACGGTCGGGCGGTTCGGCCAGATCTTCGAAGTCGTCGTCGAGCCATCTCGGGTAGAAGCCGGGTGTGACTGGTTCGGCGGCGGGTGCCGGGCCTTGGCGTGCGGACGGAGTGGTGATGGCATCGGGGGTGATGCCAAGGAGGTCGGCGAGTTCGTCGGCCGTCCAGGTGCGGCCGCCGGTGTTGCTGATCGTTACAGTGGCGGCTGGGAGACCATCGAGGGTTGGCTTCTGGTTGGAGGTCCCAGGCAACCGGAGGAGGTCATTGGTGGCGATCTTGTCGTCGCCGCCGAGCCGGTCACGGAGGGTGATCTGGAGTTGCTTCCAGCGGCCGATGTCCGTCGGGTGTTCCAGGCGGATGTAGGCGTGAAGGTGGTCGTCGCTGCCGGAATTGACGATGAGCGGTTCGAGTTTGTCGAGGAGTGCCTGGTCGATGGTTGGGTGGTCGAGATCTGCCCAGAGCACGGTCGGCAGGGTCGCGTTACCTTCGATGCGCCGCGGTGAGTGCCGCAGCACGGGGCAGCCGTAGGCGTCCGCGTCGGGGATGTTGATCATGGCGGCCAGGTCGTCGCGTTGCTCGGGCCAGCTGTAGTGGAGTTCCTGCCAGCCGCGATGCCGGTAGGCGCCGCCGTCGGTGCGGTACGGATTGCGTCCGATGGCGAGTGCGGCCCATCCGGTCCGGTCACCGAAAACGGCGTCCAGGTAGACGGTTGT
>DATCVL010000366.1:0-9053 GCA_036566865.1 Microlunatus sp. | reverse complement strand
GCGGCGGATTGCCGCCCGCGGCCTTCTGCCACGGCGGGCCACCGGCGCCCCAGACCGGATCCTCGGTCGGACGCGAGTTGGTCGCATTCCAGCCGTACTGGCTGGTGCCGAACTGGCCGGCGCCAGGCTGCCGGTTGCGCGGCCCGATCGAGCTCGGCGGACCGGGCGGCGCCTCCGGCACCAACAGCATCATGGCCAGATACACCAGGGCGACCGGGAAGGCCGCGGTGACGACGGCCAGCACGACCACAAGGACCCGGACCAGGGTTGCGTCCATGTTCAGGAATTCGGCGAGGCCGCCGCAGACACCGCCGATCCAGCGGTCGTTGCGACTGCGCTGCAACCTGCGTGGCTTGGAACTCGGATAACTCATGATCATCTGCCTTTCAGGGATCTGGTCGGCGTCTGCTGCCAAGATCAACTTGTCAAGATCAACTTCAGGATTGGGGTGTGGATGTCAGCGTCCCCGGCGGGGTCATCGGTCCGAGCGAGGACGGGATGCGGCGAGACCGATGATGCCGATCAGCACGAGCGTCAGTGGCGCCGCGATCTTCAATGTGGACCAGTCGAACTGATGGCCACCGAAGGAGAGCCACAGTCCGCCGAGCGCCAGCGCGGTTGTCAACAGGCCGAGGATGAGCGAGACGGTGTCGGGTCGGCGGTTCATCGACGTACCTCCAGTTGTCCCTGGTCGACCTTCAGGTCGAGGTTGATCAACGGTTCGTCTTGATGACCGGTCCGCGGCACCGAACCGGTCAGCGCGGATCCCCACTGGCTGGCATGCCCCGGGACCTTGACCATGCCATCGGTGACTCGGTAATCGACAGTACTGCCGACGTCGTGGGGGAGCAGCACGATCAGCCGCCCGGACGCGACCTGCGCGGAGTAGGTGCGGTTCGAGGTCAGCTGCAGATCTCGTAGGTCGACGGTCAACTGACCGGCATCCAGGTGGTTCTGGGCCGGCATCGCCGCGGAGCTGGTGTAACTGATCTTGCGCACGCCGACGGAGTCGTCGCCGATCACCGGCACCCTTTCTGCCGCCAGGGAGAAGCCCATCGCCAGTGCCGTCAGGACGGCCACGAACGCCATCCCGGGCGGCCGCCCGAAGCGCGCACCGGCAAGCAGGGTCAATCCCATCACCAGCAACGCTGCCGACAGGTAGACGGCCAGCGAGATCGATGCCCCCAGGGCCGAGGCGGCACCGAGGCCTCCGAGTGTGACCGCCAGGGCAGCGACCGAGACCAGCCCGAGCCGGCGCGCCGACCGGCGACGTTCTGCCGCACGAGCCCGACGGGTCGCGATCACATCTGCGGTCGGCTCGGCGGGATCGGAATAGAGACCGACCGGATCGGGATGCGCAAGGAACTGCTCGTGGTAGGGATCCTCGCCCGTCGCCTCGGCTGCCTGCTGCGCCTGCAGTGCCGCCTCGTACCGGACGATCCGGTCCTGCCAGGCGCGGGCGGCCTCGGTGAACGGTGTCGGTTCGCCGGGGAAGTCGGCGAACTGCAGCGGGGGTTCGACCGGCTCCGCCGGTGCCGGTGGGTCGGAATGCTGCGGCCGGTTGCGGTAGTAACCGAAATACCAGACGGCCGCCATCACCACGGCCGCGGCGAAGCTGAAGGGAGCGATCCAGGACAACGCGGCCAGCCCGATCACACAGGCACCGGCGACGATGGCGATCCGGACCTCACGGGACCAGCCGCGGGTCTGCGGGATCAGCTCGTCCAGGTACGAGGTCTGCTTGCCTTCCTCGGGAATCATCAACCAGCCCGCGACGTACAGCACCAGGCCGATGCCGCCGCTGAGCGCGAGGATGGCGAAACCGACCCTGACCAGCACCGGGTCGACGTGCCAAGCACGGGCCAGCCCCGCGGCCAGACCGCTAACCTTGCGGTCGGTCACGGAGCGCCGAACCGTCCAGATCGAACTCATGGCCGTAATCCTTATCGCCCGGCGCCGGTTGCACCATCGGGGACCACCCCCAGCGACGCCGGTATCCCTGCCCCGGAGTATCGATCGGGGGTGCGTACGGGTTGACCCTGCTGATCTCCGGCCCAAGTCGTGCAAGGCTGGTTGCCGTCATGACAACAACGGGCGCACGCGGGGGCATCGGCGAGGATCGGGCCGTCAGCGATCACACGCTACCCGGGTCGACAACCGGACCGGGGACCGATTCTGCACGCTCGCACGAGTCCTCTCAGAAGCCCCCGTCCGCCGAGCCCGGCGATCGTCCCTCGGCTACGCCCGAGGATCCCGCCGCAACCAGTGCCGGCAGCTCGGTCCGGGACAAGGTGCTCGAGACGGCCAGCCGCAAACAGGCCGAACAGGAAGCAAAACATACCCGCCCCCGCGCCACCCGGGTGACCGAAGGCGCCTGGCTCGGCGGCGTCTGCACCGGACTGGCCCGACACCTGGGCTGGCCGGTGATGGTGATCCGGGTCGGGTTCGTCGCTCTCGCCCTGGCCCAATTCGTCGGCGTGATCGCCTACGGTGCGCTGTGGTTGCTGATGCCGCCGGAGTCGGCGACGAAATCGCCGGGTCTGGAAGCTGCCAGCCGGCAAGGCCTGCGCAACGAACGGTCCACTCGCCGGCACCGTCGGCGGGCGGACTGGGGTGCGGTGCTCGCCCTGGTGGTGCTCGGAGCCGGACTGATCTGGACGGTGCAGGTCACCGGGCTCGGCATCCAGCAGCAGATCTTCTGGCCGGTCGCGTTCGCCTGCGCCGGCGCGGCCCTGGTCTGGCGGCAGGCTGATACCGCCCGGCAGAGTGAATGGAAGTCCGAGGCGGGCGGCCGGATCTGGCTGGCGCCGCTGATCGCTCGCGGCGGTTGGCCGGCGATCGTTCGGGTGGTGGTCGGGCTGACGCTGGTCGGCGCCGCCTTCGGCCTGATCGTGGCCCAGCAGAACCAGCTGCAGCAACTGCCCGAGGTACTGGCCATGACGATGCTGGCCTTGGCCGGGCTGGCGATCGTCGCCGCCCCCTGGCTGCACCGGTCCCGTACGGCGTTGAACGTGGCTCGGGCGGAGAAGGTACGGGCCGACGCTCGCGCCGACATGGCCGCGCACCTGCACGACTCGGTGCTGCAGACGCTGGCGTTGATCCAGCGTCAGGCCGACGACCCGAAGGAGGTCCAGCGGCTGGCCCGCCGACAGGAGCGGGAGCTGCGGACCTGGCTGTACGGCGAGGAGGTCACCGACACCACGCTGAAGGCTGCGATCAGCACCGCGGCCGCCGAGGTCGAGGACGAGCGCGGCATCCCGGTCGAGGTGATCACCGTCGGCGACTGCGAACTGACCGAGCCGATGCAGGCGATGATCATGGCGGCCCGGGAAGCGATCGTGAACGCGGCGAAACACTCCGGTGCAGACAAGATCGACGTGTATGCCGAGGTCAGCGACGAGCTGGTGGAGATCTTCGTCCGAGACCGGGGCAAGGGATTTGATCAAGAACTGATCGAGGACGATCGGATGGGTGTCCGGGGCAGCATCATCGGCCGGATGACCCGACATGGTGGGAAGGCCAGGATCCGCAGCGCTCCTGGCGACGGAACCGAAGTACGACTGGAGATGCAGCGATGAGCAACGACCTTCCCGAACCCGGACAGCCGAGCGGACTCGGATCGCAGCAACCGTCGGCCGCGCCCGGGCCGGCGCCGCTCGACCCGCACCGCCCACGCAGTGTGGTGATCGTTGATGATCATGCAATGTTCCGTAGCGGCGTACGGCATGAGATCGGGACCCGCTGCCGCGTGCTCGGTGAGGCCGAGGACGTCGACTCCGCGGTGAAGTTGATCTTGGAATCGCATCCCGACGTGGTGCTGCTGGACGTCCACCTTCCCGGTGGCGGCGGCACTGAGGTGCTGCGCAGGGTGCACGAGAAGAACCCGGAGCAGAAGTTCCTGGCGCTGTCGGTGTCGGACGCCGCCGAGGATGTGATCGGCGTGATCCGTGGCGGGTCGCGCGGCTACGTGACGAAGTCGATCAGTGGCCCGGAGTTGATCGATGCGATCCGCCGGGTGGCCGAAGGCGACGCCGTCTTCTCGCCGCGGTTGGCAGGTTTCGTCCTGGATGCCTTCTCCGGTGCGATCGACATTGCCAGTGTGGATGAGGACCTTGATCGACTGTCACCTCGCGAACGTGAGGTGATGCGCTTGATCGCTCGCGGTTACGCGTACAAGGAAGTCGCCAAGGAGCTCTTCATCTCGATCAAGACGGTGGAGACCCACGTCAGCAGCGTGCTGCGCAAGCTCCAACTGTCCAACCGGCATCAGCTCACCCGCTGGGCCACGGATCGCCGATTGGTCTGAGCGGGTGGCGCGTCACTGACCCGCATCCCACGGTGCAGTGTCACCACACGATCCCCACGTTTCAACGGCCACCCGGCCATCAGGAGTTGGAAGGAGCAAGATCATGTTTTCGATCATCGGCACGATCATCTTCGGAGCGGTGATTGGCGTGCTGGCGCGCGCTGTGCTGCCCGGACGACAGAGCTACGGATGGATCGTCACCATCCTGCTGGGAATCGGGGGTGCGTTCATCGGGTACTGGTTGTCCGGTCTGCTTGGTGTTCGGCACACCTTCGGTATCGACTGGATCCGCTGGACGCTCAGTGTCGCCGCAGCAGCGGTCTTGAGCTTCGCGTACACGTCGCTGACCAGGAAGGGCCGTCAGGACACCGAGGTGTGAATGGTCGTGTTCCGAGTCGTTTGCGGACCAGCCCCATCGCTCGCTGCTAGGTTTCCGGCATGGAGCTGGTCCAGAACATCGTGCTGCTGCTGCACCTGATCGGGTTCGCGGCGTTGTTCGGCGGAATCCTGGTGCAGCTGAAGTGGACCGAGCCCGAGATCAACGGCGCCATGCTGCACGGCTCGTACACGATGTTGATCACTGGCGTGGCACTGGCCGTCTTCGCCGAACTCGGCGACGATCCGGTCAATCACATCAAGATCGGAATCAAGCTGCTGGTCTCGTTGATCATCACGATCCTGGTGATCATCAACCGGCGATTCAGCTCCATCCCGCGTGGCCTGTGGGCCATGCTCGGCCTTCTCACCCTGGGGAATGCCGCGCTCGCTGTGCTGTGGCAGTAACCTTCATCCCTGATGAGACTTTCAGCGCGCGTGGACTACGCCCTCCGGGCCGCCGCCGAGCTGGCCGCGGCGGGTGCCCCTCGTACGCTGGACCAACTCGCGGCTGCACAGGACATCCCTGCCAAGTACCTGGAAAGCATCCTCGGTGAGATGCGCCGCGGCGGCATCCTGCGGAGCCAGCGCGGTCCCGATGGCGGCTACCGTCTCGGCCGTCCGCCGGAGCAGATCAGCATCGCCGACATCATCCGGGTGCTGGACGGGGAGCTGGCGAATGTTCGCGGCAGCCGGCCGGAGAACCTGGAGTACACCGGCGCCGCGGTCCCGCTGCAGCAGGTCTGGATCGCGCTGCGAGCCAGTGAGCGTTCGATCCTGGAGCAGGTGACCCTGGCCAACATCGCCAACGCCACCATGCCGGACGCGGTCGCCGCCCTCATCTCATCCCCGGCCGCCTGGTCCTAACGGCTCGTTCCGTACCCCAATCCCTGTCCCGCCTCTTCGAACTCTCCAGCACCTCGAGCTCGCTGGCCGAGGTACTGCGCTGGGGCGTGTGCGTTTTCCACCCACGGTTGGATTCCGAGTCGGCCAAGGACGCGCGGCCGGTGCGTTTTCCGACCGCGGTTGGGTTCCGACCTCGTCCTGCGTACGTTTTCCGGCCGCGGTCGGGAAACGGCTCGGTTCCGCGGTTCGGCTGCGTGCGTTTTCCAACCGGAGTTGAGTTCCGTGGCCGGGTACGCGCCGCCGGTACGTCCTTGCGGCCCGTGGTCGACTTTCGCTCGGTGCGGCGAGGTGTGGCGCGGGCTTGGGGAAGACCCCCTGAATGGGGCCTTGGCGCCGTGATCCGCTGGTGCCGTCGAACCCGTCGCGCAAAGTGCCCAAGATCCGAGCATCCCGGTACGAAGCTGCTAGAGTCTGGCAAAATCCTAGTCAATCCGTAGGGATAGTCACTACGGTAGGGATTGTTCGGTACGAGAACTAGTCGGGAACGAAAGGGCCGGGGAAACCATGCGCAAACTCATCGTGGTCGCGGTGGTCGGACTACTCGCACAACTCGTCGACGGCGCACTCGGGATGGGGTACGGCGTGACCTCCAGCAGCCTCTTGGTTGCCGTCGCCGCTCTCACGCCGGCCGCTGCCTCGGCATCGGTGCACCTGTCGGAGATGGGCACCAACATCGCCTCCGGCCTCTCGCACTGGCGGCTGAAGAACGTCGACTGGCGGGTGGTCGCGCGGATCGCGCTGCCCGGCGCGATCGGCTCGTTCATCGGCGCGACCGTGCTGGCGAATCTCTCCACCGAAGCGGCCGAGCCGGTGATGTGCGGCATCCTGCTGGCGCTCGGCGTCTACATCTTCATCCGCTTCCTGGTTGGCATCAAGCCTCGGCTGCGCGGCAACCCGGGGCTGAAGATGCTCGCTCCGCTAGGCCTGTTCGCCGGGTTCGTGGACGCCACCGGTGGCGGCGGCTGGGGCCCGGTCGCGACGCCGGCACTGCTGTCCGACGGTCGGATGGAACCCCGAAAGGTGATCGGCTCGGTCGACACCGCCGAATTCGTGGTCAGCGCCGCCGCCAGCCTCGGCTTCATCCTCGCGCTGGGCTCGCAGGGCATCTACTGGGGACTCGCCCTGGCACTGCTGATCGGTGGCGTGATCGCCGCTCCGATCGCCGCTTACCTGGTCCGAATCGCCCCGGCCCATCTGCTGGGTATCGCGGTCGCCGGCATCATCCTGCTGACCAACTCCCGCACCCTGATGAAGTCCGCGGACGTTGCGTCGGGTGCTCGCTGGTTCGTCTACGTCGGAATCTTCGCCGTGACCATCGCCGGGCTGATCTTCGTCGCCGCCCGGAACCGCCGCAACAAGGCCGATTCCGGCGACCGTACGAGCGAGCCCGTCTCGGCCTGAACACTCGATCGCAGGCTCGGGTTCGGTTCGTCAGCGACGGATTGTCACAATGCGTCGATCCAGGATCAAGGACATCCGGTCCGATGCCGACGACAGTGATCGGCATGACGAATCTAGGAACCCGAGCAGCGCGGGTCATCGCAGCCACGGCCTTGCTGGCATCGACGGCCATCGCGATGGTCGGCACCAACACACCCGCGCAGGCCGATGTCTCCGGGTGTACCGATGACCAGCACAAGTCCTTCTCCACTCCCGGGTTCGATACCGACCTCTGGGTCGATGTCTGCATCTTCAGCTCTGGGTACACCGGCCACTACGCCAGGTTCGGTGTCGTCTGGGTCGACGGTGGCGACAGTGCCGCCGACGGCAATCGCAAGTTCGATGCGCTGCGGCTGAACGTTCGACTGGAGCGATACGACTCGGTGATCCTCACCGCAAGCTGCAGCATTGCCGGAGACGTCAATCGGAACGAGTCCGGAAACGACTCGTGCTACACGGAAACGTTCAAGTCCTCGTTGCTCGGAGGTTGGACCTCGGACGGCACGGTGACCTACGACCTCGACCGGGACGGCGAGGGGTCGAAGACCTGGTCCCTGACGGGTTCACCGCAGGACTGAGGTCGATTCGGGTCGGCTACAGCAGCGGGCGGAAGGGCGTCAGTACGGACTCGCTGAACTTCACCATCGCCGGGCGGCTGTGCCATTCGTCCAGGGTGAGCTCGCGGCAGTTGGTGGAGTCCATCGCGAAGATCTCCTCGAGCTGCGCGGCGACCGCATCGGAGAAGACCTCGATGTTCATCTCGTAGTTGCCCTGCAGCGAGAGTCGGTCGATGTTGGCGGTGCCGATGGTCGACCACTGCCCGTCGATGCAGGCGGTCTTCGCATGCACCATGGCGCCCTGATACAGGAAGAGTCGTACGCCGCCGCGCAGCAGTTGGCTGTAGAACCCGCGGGACAGCCAGTCGGCGACGATGTGATTGGACTCCTCGGGCACGATGATCCGAACGTCCACACCCCGATCGGCGGCGTGCAACAGGGCCCGCACCATGTCCTCGTCCGGGATCAGGTAGGCGTGGGTCAGGTAGATGTGATGGCTGGCCCGATCGATCGCCTCCAGGTACATCCCGCGAATCGGGAAGACCAGGTTCTTGGGCACGTTCCGGTAGAGCCGGATGTTCGGCTGCCAGACCAGTCCGCCGGTGTCCGGCAGCTGGGGGAGGCGTCGACGGGGGAACAGGTTCCAATAGTCGATGAACGCGTTCTGCATGTCCCAGACGATGTCGCCGGTCAGCCGGGCATGCGTGTCGCGCCAGTTGGTCGCGTACAGGCTGCCGATGTTGTACCCGCCGACGAAGGCCACGTCGTCGTCGATCACCACCAGCTTGCGATGATCACGACCGGTCTGCCGCGGGAACCGGACGCCGAAGCCGACCAACCGGTGCGGCTTGACCTTCAGGTTCGGATGCTTGGGGAAGCGGAAGAAGGTCCGCGGTACCACCAGATTGGCGAACTCGTCGTAGACGATGTAGACGCGGACGCCGCGATCGGCCGCGTCCAGCAGTGCCTGCTTGAATTCGCAGCCGACCGGATCGGCCTTCCAGATGAAGGTCTCGAAATAGATCTGCCGCTTGGCCTGGCGGATGGCGCCGAGCATGTCGGCGTACAGGTCCTCGCCGTAGGTGTAAACGGTGACCTCGGAGCCGCCAGTGGTCACCGAACGCGGTGGCACCCGCGGGAAGACGACGTGTCGGCGGGACTTCTTCCGGCGGTAGTCGGTGATGGCCAGAGCACCGAGGGTTGCGCCCTGGACGGCTGCGACGGCGAGCACGGTCCGCTTGATGATCTTTCGCATCGACAGCCGCCCCAACTTCATGGGCGTCAGCCTAGTTGGTCTCCAGTTCCTGCTCCGGCGGGCCGCTGTCGGAGCATGTCGGCGTACGCGGCTAGGCTGATTCGGTCATGACCACAGCAGCATCCCAGGACGGACCCGGCCGGTCGCGCCGGTCCGCCGACAGCCCGCCGGACGACGCGCTGTTCCCCGACTCCGGCAAGCCCGCCGGGCGAGG
>DATCVL010000365.1:0-18848 GCA_036566865.1 Microlunatus sp. | reverse complement strand
TGCGCGATCCGGTCGAAGAAGCCCTTCGGTCCTTTCGGGAGCAGGAGCCCGTTCTCCGCGGTAGGGACCCGACCATGATCATCGGTGTCTTGTTGATCATCGGTTCGGTGTTGATCATCGGTTCGGTGCTGATCATCGGTTCCGTGCTGATCATCGGTTCCGTGCTGATCATCGGTTTTGGGCGGCGGGCCGGTCGGCGGCCGGCGATTGGCCGAGCGGCCCAGCCCGAGGTCCAGACGTCCCGGGTGCAGCGCGTCGATCAGTCCGAACTGTTCGACGATGCCCAGTGCCGAATAGTTGCCGGCGAGCACCGCACCGGAGCCGACCCGGATCGTCGACGTGTTCGCCGCGATCAAGGCGATGGCGACGATCGGTGCCGATCCGGCCACGCCGGCGTTCAGATGATGCTCGGCGACCCAGTAGCGGTGGTAGCCGAATTCCTCGGTTCTGCGGGCCAGGTCGATGGCGTTGCCGACGGCCTCGCCGACCTGCTGCCCGCTGGTCACCGGGATCAGATCCAGTACGGACAATCGTGGCCTGGTCATGTTGTTCCTCCTCCGATCGGGGACGGCTCTGGACGGCTGGGAATCGCGGCCAGCAGTTCAGCGGTGTAGTCGTGCCGGGGATGGTCGAAGATCAATTCGGTCGGGCCGGTCTCGACCAGCTGCCCGGCCCGCATCACACCGACCCGATGAGCGATCTGCCGTACGACGGCGAGGTCGTGACTGATGAAGAGGTAGCTCAATCCCAACTCCTGTTGGAGTTCGGCCAGCAGTTGCAGAATCCTGGCCTGCACCGAGACGTCCAGCGCCGACACCGGTTCGTCCAAGATCACCAGCTCCGGATGCAGGGCCAGGGCGCGAGCGATGGCGACCCGCTGCCGCTGTCCACCGGACAACTCGGCCGGATGCCGATCGCGGACCGACGACGGCAGCGCCACCCGCTCCAGCAGCTCGGCGGTCCGTCGACGACGCCCGACCCGGTCACCCTGCCGGTAGGCGCGCAGCGGCTCGCCGATGATCGTGCCGATGTCCTGCCGGGGATCCAGGGATGCGTACGGATTCTGATAGACGACCTGGAACCTTCGCCGGAGTTGACGCAACCGCTCACCGCGTACCGAGCCGAGGTCCTCCCCGCTCAGCCGTACGGTGCCCTGATCGGGATCGACCAGCCGAGCCGCGATCCGAGCCGTGGTCGACTTGCCCGAACCCGACTCCCCCACCAGACCCAAGGTCTCGCCTCGGTCGATGACGAAGCCGACTCCGTCCACCGCCCGGAACGGATCGCCGCCGGGCAGGCGGAATTCCTTGATCAAGTCCCGTACCTCGAGCAGCGGCGTGGAGCCATGATCAGCATCCGTGGCCGGCACGGCGGCGACGATCGGGGCAGACACCAGTGGCCGTGAGCGCAGACTCGGCGCCGCGGCGAGCAGCTCGATGGTGTACGGATGCTCGGCCTGCTCCAGGATCTGTCGCGCAGTCCCCTGCTCGACCACTTCGCCGGACTTCATCACCACGATGCGGTCCGCGCGCTCTGCTGCGACACCAAGATCATGAGTGATCAACAGCACCCCGGTGCCCGAGCCCAGCGCGAGCTCGGTGATCCGGTCCAGGATGTGCCGCTGCACGGTGACGTCCAGGGCACTGGTCGGTTCGTCGGCGATCAGCAGCTCCGGACCGGCGATCATGGCCTGGGCGATCAACGCGCGTTGTCGCATGCCACCGGACAGCTCGTGCGGATACTGCCGTGCCCGCAGCGCCGGTTGATCAAGACCCGCTTCGGCCAGCGCATCGACCGCGCGGGCCGTGGCCTCCCGGCGCGTGGCGAGCTTGTGCACCAGCAAGGTTTCGGCGACCTGATCACCGATCCGTTTGACCGGATTGAGCGCCACCATCGGATCCTGCGGTACGAAGCCGATCCGGCGGCCACGGATCCGTCGACGACGCCGCTCGCTCAATCCGAGAAGCTCGGTACGCGAGCCGTCAGCACCCAGGATCGCCTGCCCAGCAGCGATTTCAGCCTGCCGGGGCAGCAGCCCGATCAGCGCGTGCGCGGTGCTGGACTTGCCGGAACCGGACTCCCCCACCACCGCCACGATCTCGCCCCGATCGACACCGAAGCCGACACCGCGGACCGCGGGCAGCACCCGGCCACCGATCCGGTAGCCGACCTCGAGCCCGGACAGTCGCAACAACTCGGTCATCGGGCACCTCGTTCCAGGTGGCGGGCAACGCGGTTGGCGGCCAGCACGGTCAGTGCCACCACCAGGCCGGGCATGGTGGTCAGCCACCAGCCGGTGTCCAGGAAGTCGCGGCCGGAGGCCACCAGGGAACCCCACTCCGGGGCCGGTGGCTTGGCGCCGTAGCCGAGGAAGGAGAGGGATGAGACCGCCAGCATCGCGCTACCGAAGTCCAGCGCGGCCAGCACCAGGACCGGCGGCAACGCGTTCGGCAGCACATGGTCGGCCAGCACCCGGACCCGGTGTACGCCGAGCGAGGTCGCCGCTTCGACGTAGTCGGCGACGCGGACCTTGAGGACCTCCGATCGCATCACCCGGGCGCAGCCGGCCACGCTGGCGAAGCCGACCGCGATGGCGACATTGATCGTTCCGAAGCCGAGCACGATGATCAACGCCAGCGACAGCAACAGCCCGGGGATCGCCATGATCACGTCCACCAACCGCATCAAGATCACGTCCGGCCAACCGCCGACCGAACCGGCCAGCAGGCCGACCAGCGAGCCGAGCACGACACCGACGCCGACCGCGATCACGGCGGACAACAGCGACAGTGACGCGCCGTGGACGACCCGGCTGAAGAGGTCCCGGCCGATCTGGTCGGTGCCGAACAGGTGCCCGCTCGACGGCGGCTGGAGCAGCGCCTGTTGATCGGCGGCGTACGGGTCCTGATGACTGATCACTCCGGGCGCGACCGCAGCCAGCAGAGCAAGGGCCAGCCAGACGAGGGCCAGCAGCAGACCCGGTCGGCGGATCAGCGCGCGCAGTCGGCGGAGCCTGACGGGTCCTTCCAGGACCGTGCCCGAACCAAGATCATCAACCTCGGGAAGTCGTCGCTCCTGGGTACTGAGGATGGCTGTCATGCGGGTTCACCCGCCTGCACCGGTCGGCCACCGAGGCGGCCGACTGTGCGACGTCGGCCACGCCCGATCCGCGGATCGATGATCGGATAGATCAGATCGACCAACAACGTGCAGGCCACCACCGTGGCAGCGCCGAGCAGGACGATGCCCAACACCAGCGGAATGTCCTGGGTGCCGACCGCCGTCGCAGTCAGCTGCCCGAGCCCGGTCCGAGAGAACACTGTCTCGGTGACCACCGCGCCGCCGAGGAAGTTGCCGACCAGCACCCCGGTCACCGTCAGCGACGGCAGCGCCGCGTTCCGGGCGGCGTGCCGCAGATACACCCGGGCCCGACCTGCACCCCGCGCGGTCGCGGTGTCGATGTAGGCCTCGCTCTCCTGGGCCCGCAGTCCACGACCGAAGACCTGGGCGATCACCGCCGTGCCCAGGATGGCCAAGGTCACCGAGGGCAGCACCAGGCTGGCGACTCCGTCGTTGCCGAAGGCCGGGAAGAGCCCCAGCCGGAAGGAGAAGACCTGCAGCAGCAACAGAGCGGCCCAGAAGCTCGGCACGCTGACCCCGAGCGGCGGCAGAGACAGCATCGCCTGTCGCAGCCAGCCGATCCGGACGTAGCCGGCCAACAACGCCCAGCCGCCGCCGACGATGATCGAGATGGCGATGCCGAGTCCGGCGATCTGCGCAGTCGCCGGCGACGCCTGGCTGATCGTCGCCCCGACCGGACCGGTCCGCGGCGAGGTACCGAGATCACCGGTGAACAACGCCCCGAGGTGATGCAGATACTGCACGATCACCGGCTGGTCGAAACCGTACCGGGATCTCAGCTCGGCGATCTGCTCCGGCGTTGCCGTGCTGTTGGCGGGATCGCCGCCGGCAGCGATCAGCGCGGCCGGGTCGCCGGGCAACGCGTACAAGATCACGAACGCGACCGTGTACGCCGCCCACAGCACCACCACCGCCTGCAGCAGCCGGCCGATCAGATAGCGGATCATGATCAACCCTCCGTGGCTTTGGCGTCGTGGAACTGCAACCGGGAGTAGGAGTCGAAGCGGATGCCGCCCGCGTTCTTACCCACGCCGAGCACGGTGGTCAGCTCGAAGACCGGGATCCCGTACGCCTGCCGGACGATGATCTTCTGCGCGTCGGCCGCGTAGGTGGCCCGCTTGGCGTCGTCGGTGGTTCCCTGCTGCCCCTGCAGATCCTTGATCAACTTCGGATCGTCGATGCCGTAGGCAGCGTTCCCGTTCTGCCAGTAGACGTTGCGCAGGATGTCCGGATCCGGTCTGGTGCTGTTGCCCCAGGAGAGGTCGAAATCCCCGCTCTGCAAAGTGTTCTGCAGCTCACCGATCGGGACCGAGTTCAGGTCGAGCTCGATGCCGACTGCCTTGGCCTGCTGTTGGATCAGCTCCAGCGCTGCCTGATTGGGGTTGAAATTCGTACCCCAGTAGGTCTTCAGCACCAGCCGTTGGCCGGCCTTGGTCCGGATCCCGTCCGAACCGGTCTTCCAGCCGTCGGTCTCCAGCAGCTTCTTCGCAGTGGCCGGATCGGACGCCAGCGCCGAGGACAGATCCGTCCAGCCCGGCGTGGTCTTGGCCAAGGTGCTGGTGGCGGGGTTGAAGCTCGGACTGAGCACCGCCTTCACCACGGCCTGCCGGTCGATCGCCTTGCTCAGCGCCTGCCGGACTGCCGGATCCGAACCCAGCTTGCTCTTCTCGTTCGGTATCAGCGAGAACACCTGGCCCGGATTCGGTCGCGACTGCAGGACGTATCCGGCAGCCTTCAGGCCGGCTTCGTCCTGCGGCGGGACCCCGCCGATGGCATCGACCTGTGCCGACTTCAGGGCGCCGGAGCGGACTCCGGATTCGGGGATCACCTTGAAGATCAAGGTCTGCGTCGCCGCCTCGCCCTTGTTCTCCCACAGCGAAGATCCCCAGGCATAGCCGTTGCGTCGTTGTTCGACCACCTCGGTGTTCTTGCTGTAGTGATCAAGGGTGTACGGACCGGTGCCGACCAGGTGGCCGGTGCATCGATCGGCCGGTGCGGTCTTCAACGTCGACGGTGCCAGCATGCCGAGGAAGTGACTGGCGGTGGCCTGCAGGAATTGTGCATTCGGCTCGCTGAACTCGACCCGTGCGACATGATCATCGACCACGACGGTGCGCCGGTAGCCGGACAGGAATTGCAGCGCCTGCGGCTGTTCTGCACCGTTACGGATGATCTCGTCGAAGTTCTGCTGCACCGACGTGGCATCGAACGCTGAGCCGTCGGAGAAGGTGACTCCGTCCCTGAGGGTGAAGGTGAACCGGGTCGCGTCGTCGCTGACCGAGAACTTCGTCGCCAACCAACCGACGATCTTGCCGGTCTGCGGATCCTGATCGGTGAGCGAGTCCACCAGCTGACGAGCCGGGTAGGCACCGTCGTTGTTGCCGGCGCCGCGTGGATTGAGGCAGGTCGGGTCGGAAGCCAGCGCGAAGGTGAATTCGCCCCTCGGCCCGCTGCCGACGGTCTGGGCGGCGCCGCCACCGCAAGCGGCCAGTGTGCCGGCCAAGGCGATCCCGGCGATCACCGCAACGGCCGCGCGTACGGTCTTGTTGATCATGATGCCGCCCGATGCGAGATCGGATCGGCCTCCGGCTGCAGTCCTGCGGCCGGCAGGCCGAGGTTCTCCCGCAGCGTGCTGCCCTCGTAGTCGTTGCGATAGACCCCCAGATCCTGCAATTCGGGAATCACCTGATCCACAAATCCAGTCAGCCCCGAAGGCGTCAGGTGCGGCACCAGGATGAAGCCGTCGGCTTGGCCGTCCTGGACGGCATCGGCCAGCGCCCGAGCCACGGTCCTCGGAGTTCCGACGAAGGTCCGGGATGCCTGCACAGCAATGATCAACTCGCGAATGCTGAGGTTCTTCTCCGCAGCCAGCGCCCGGTACTGATCGGCAAGATCGGGTTCATCGTTACGCCGGGACTGTCCTTGCACCACTGCGGCGGCCTTGCGGTCGGGCTGCACCGACGGCAGCGGTCCGTCCGGGTCGAGATCGGAGAGGTCCCGGTTCCAGACCTGGGACAGCAGGCTGAGCGCAGTCTGCGGGGTGATCTGCGCCTTGCGGATCAGGTAGTCGTTGTGCCGGGCCTCCTCCTCGGTGTCGCCCAGCGCGAAGGTGACCCCCGGAAAGATCTTCAGGTGATCGCGATGGCGACCGAACCGGGCAGCGCGTTGCTTGAAGTCGCCGTAGGACTGGCGGCGCTGCTCGGCGGTCGGGAACCATCGACCGAAGATCGCATCCGCGGTCCGGGCACCGAATTCCCGACCGTCGGCCGAGTCGCCGGCCTGGAAGATCACCGGATGTCCCTGGACCGGACGTGGCGTGTCGAACACCCCACTGATCTCGAACTGTTCGCTGACATGCTTGAACGCACTGATCGAACCCGGCCGGGTGAAATGATCTTGGTCGGCGATCACTGCATCCGGCTGCCAGCTGTCCCAGAGTTCGCGTGCGGTGGCGACCGAATCGGCCGCCCGAAGGTACCGGTCGGTCCGTGGCAGGTAGCCACCGCGGCGGAAGTTCTCACCGGTGAAGGCGTCCGAGGAGGTCACCACATTCCAGCCGGCCCGACCGTCGGACAACAGGTCGAGGGTGGCGAACTGTCGGGCGAGTTCGTACGGCTCGTTGTAGGTGGCATTGATGGTGCCGACCAGTCCCAGATGTTCGGTGACCGCTGCCAACGCGGCGAGCACCGGCAGGGTGTCCGGTCGGCCGACCACGTCAAGATCATGGATCTTGCCGTTACGCTCCCGCAGCCGCAGACCCTCTGCCAGGAAGAAGAAGTCGAACCTGCCGCGCTCTGCGGTCCGTGCGAGTTCGCGAAAGGAGGCGAAGTCGATGTGACTGCCGGCCGCCGGGTCGGACCAGACGGTGGTGTGATTGACACCCGGGAAGTGGGCGCCGAGTCGGACCTGCCGGGTTGGCCGGTCCTCTGTCGAATCGGTCATGATCGAATTCCTGTTCGTACGCGAGCGATCGAGACGCTCAGGCGGTGGCGTAGATGTTGGTCGGATGCGGGAGTCCGAAGCGCTCCCGCAGCGTCGACGAGCGGTAGCGGTCCCGGAATCGCCCGCGGGCAACCAATTCCGGCAGTACGCCCTGGGTGAAGCCGGCCAGCCCGCTGGGCAGCGCGGCGAAGTTGATCAAGGCGCCGTCCAGGTCGGCATCGAGCCCCGCCAGCAGGTCTGCCAGACCCGCCGGAGTCCCGGCGAAGCCGATTCCGCGCGGCTGCGGTGGATCCTGCAGATCTTGATCGAGAACGGCCTTCAGCTCCGTGAGTTGATCATCGGTGCGCCCGAGCAGGACATCGAATTCGACCAGCACCCTGATCGATGCGGCGCGGCCGGCCCGTTCTGCCTCCGTACGGATCCGCTCGGACAGCGCGCCAGCTGCAGCAAGATCATCCGCCCGCACGATCGCGATCTCGCCGTACCGGCCGGCGAGCGGAATGGCCCGCTCGGTCCGTACCGGGACCACCGTCGGCGGCCTGCCCTGTGGCGGACGTGGCGTGATCGACGGACCCTTGACGGAGAAGAAGTCGCCGATGAAGTCGACGTAGTGCAGCTTGTCCCGGTCGACGAACCGCCCGGTCGACAGGTCGCGGATCTCCGCCTCGTCCTCCCAGGAGTCGAACAACCGTCCGACCACCTCGGCGACGTCTGCCGCCTCCGCGTAGGCCGCCTGTTCACTGAGCACCGGGCGCCGCCCGAAATGATCATTCTGCTGATCCGCCAGACGATCGCCCGCTCCGGCCGTGGTGATCGCCCAGCCCGCCCGCCCCAGACTCGCGTGATCCAACGTGGCAACGGACTTCGAGATGTGGAACGGCTCGGCGTGGGTCACGGTGAATTCGGGCACCAACCCGATGCCGGAGGTCGCCGGCGCCAGCCGACTGGCCAGCAGCGCGGCATCGAGTCGGCCGCGGAGGTCGCGATCATCGTCGCTCTGCAGGGCGTACGCATCCTCCAGGTAGATCAGGTCGAGCGCTGCTTCCTCGGCCGCCCGGGCCAGTCGCAGGTGATAGTCGGCTCGGAACCAGGAGCGGGCCGAGTCCGGCGAGAGCCGCCAGGCGCGCGGATGGCTGCCCAGTCCGCCGAGGGTCACGCCGAGATGGAGCGAGGGATGGGTCGGAGCCATCGGACGGTGGTCCTTTCATGATCAATTTCGGGCTGAACGAGATTACCTAGCAGACCACTAGGATTTATAGGAATTTGCCAACACACAAGCCTCGGTCCTCTCGTCAGGGACCCAGTTCGCGGTGTGGGTCCGCACTTGCCCGCCGATCCGGACGGGCCATGTCTTCACCCGGGGCACCCCGCCGCGGAGGAGGGTTGCCGGCCAGCTAGCCGGGGCTTGTCGCTGGCACTCTTGACACCGAGAACGTTAGCGGGGGATGCCCGCGACCCGGATCCATCCGTCCGAAATGTGGAAAGCGGGGCCCACGATGTGCGCTCGCCGACCGATCCGCCGACGCCCGCTCGCGTCCCGGCGACGGCCGGGCCCGAGACAGGGTGAGACGCGAGCGGAGCCAGCAGTCGGCAGAGCAACCAATGGCTGCGCACCGGCGCAGACCCGGCGCGTTAGGTCTGGATTCATGTACTGGCCGCCATACACTCGCACCTGGGTCGACCAGCCGGCCCAGGCACCTCTTCCCCGCTACACCCTGGAGCAGGCGTGACGATGACGAGTACGAGCGACCCGCTGGTCGGGCACGTACTCGACGGGCGCTACCGGATCATCGATCGGGTGGCGCGCGGCGGCATGGCCACGGTATATCGGGCCACTGACATCCGGCTCGACCGGATGGTGGCGGTCAAGGTGATGCACGCCGGACTCGGCGACGACGCCGACTTCGCCCGCAAATTCGACCGGGAGGCCCGGTCGGCCGCACGGTTGTCGCATCCCAACGTGGTTTCGGTCTTCGACCAGGGCAGCGGTCTCGATCAGACCCCCGGGTTCGATCAGAACGGCGCGGGCGGGCGGCCGTACATCGTGATGGAACTCGTCGAGGGCAGGACCCTGCGCAGCGTGATCTCCCACGAGGCGCCACTGGCCCCGGTCCGGGCCCTGAGCATGATCGAACCGGTGCTGGCCGCGCTCGCTGCTGCTCATGAGGCCGACCTCGTACACCGCGACGTCAAACCGGAGAACGTGCTGATCTCCGACCGCGGACAGATCAAGGTCGGCGACTTCGGTCTGGCCCGTGCGGTCACCGCGCAGACCTCGACCGCGACCGCCGGACTGCTCATCGGCACTGTGTCCTATCTGCCGCCGGAGCTGGTCACCTCCGGCAAGGCCGACGCCAGGTCCGACATCTACAGCACCGGGGTGGTGCTGTTCGAGATGCTCACCGGACGCAAACCGCACACCGGCGAGACCCCGATCCAGGTCGCGTACGCCCATGTCCACAAGGACGTTCCGCCGCCGTCGAGCCTGCCCACCGCCGGCCCGATCCCGGACTATCTCGATGCGCTGATCGCCCGCGCCACTGCTCGGAATCCCGATGCCCGGCCGCACGACGCCAAGGTGATGCTGGCCCAGGTACGCCGGGTGAAGTCGGCCCTGCAGGCCGGCTTGCGGACCGATCCCGAGCTCAGCCAGGACCTGACCGTGCCGCTGATGGCTCTGCGGGAGAATGCCGACCGCGGCTGGTCGGTCCGCGGAGACTCCGACGGCGATCCGTTCGCTGCTACGGCGACGATCGCCCCGCAGATCGCCGCCGCGATCTCCGAGGAGGGGGCCGCTGCACCCGACGAGGCCTACGCCCGCCCGGCCGGCTTCCAGCCGTTCGCGGTGCCCAGCCCGGAGCGGCCGGCGGCACAACAGCAGGAGTACACACCGACGGACATCCGATTCCTCAGCCGGCCGTCGACGCCGACCCAACACACCGAGACCAACCTGACGCCGGTACCGGCCGATGAGGTCGCGGTCAAGCCGGTGCCGCCGCACCGGCCGGTGCATCGTTCCCGGCACCGGATCCGTGGCTGGATCGCGCTGCTGCTGGTGTTGTTGCTGACCGCGATCGCCGTCGCGGCCGGTTGGTATTACGCCAAGGGACGGTTCACCAGCGCACCGGCGCTGACCTCGATGTCGAAGCAGCGGGCGCAGAGGATCGCCACCGAATCGGGACTACAGATCAGCTTCAGCCAGAGCTATTCGGAAACGGTGCCGAAGGGCACGGTGATCAACACCCGTCCACGGCCGGGCGGCAAGATCCTGCGCGGCGGTGAGATCGATGCGATCCTCTCCCGCGGACCGGAACGCTACCCGATGCCGAAGGTGATCGGGTTGTCCAAGGCGGCCGCGGAATCTGCACTCCGGAAGGGAAGCCTCGCGGTCGGCTCGGTCTCCGACGAGTTCAGCGAGAGCGTCGACAAGGGTGTGGTGCTGAACAGCTCGGCGGACCCGGGTGATCAACTCAAGGGCGGCAGCAAGGTCGACCTGGTGATCTCAGCCGGACGCAAGCCGATCAAGATCACCGACTACACCGGCCAGAATGCCGAACAGGCCGCGGCCGGGTTGAAGGACGCGGGCTTCAAGGTCAAGATCACCAGCGAGCACTCAACCGAAGTCCCCACCGGGGCCGTGATCAGCCAGTCCCCCGCCGACGGTTCGGGCTACCAGCATGATCGAATCAAGCTCATCTCATCGCTGGGTCCGGTGATGGTGACCGTCCCGCAGGTCCGCTCGATGGGCGTGGAAGCAGCCAAGAAGACCCTTGAGGAGAAGGGATTCAAGGTTCGTACGACGAACTCCAGGATCCTCAACCTCGGGCTCGGTTACGTCGCCTCGTCCGGTCCGGGGCCCGGCCGCCGTGTCCCCCAGGGATCCACCATCACCCTGACCTTGGTGTGACTCAGAAGCTGTACGGGCCGGCACCGCGAAGATCAACAAGCTCGGTCGGAGTCATCGCGTTGATCCGACCGATCACCATGCTGCGGCCGTTGTCGCGCAGCAGCCCGTCATGGATCGGGAAACCCTTCGGTGCGCCGACCGCGCGGGCGAAGTCGATGCCCTCCTTCATCGCGGCCCACGGACCGTAGACCGGAAAGGCGAGCACATCGACGCCGGCCGGTGCGTGCTCGTAGGAGTCGCCGGGATGGAACAGCGTCGGTTCGCCCTCGGCTGCGATCAGGTAGCCCACATTGCCGATCCGCGGGATATCGGCGTGGATGACGGCATGCTCGCCGCCGACGCCGGTGATCGTCACCGCTCCGACCCGCGCGGTGCCGCCGGCAGCCAGTGCCGTCGCGCCGGGCAGCTCCGGCATCGGACCGGACTGGCCCTCGTGGCCGGCCAACTCGAGCACCGACGGTTCGACGATCACCTGAGCCTGCGGATTGGCCGCGAGCAGGTCCGGAGTCGCCGCCGGATCAAGATGATCGGCGTGCTGATGGGTGACCAGGATCGCGTCCAGCCCCGTCAGCTCCTGCCACTGCGCATCGACGTTGCCCGGATCGATCAGGATTCGGCTGCCGGCCGTCTCCACCAGAACGGCGGAATGACCGAGGTGCGTGATCTTCACGACTGCAACCCTAGACCTTGATCAACTCCGCGAGTTACGGCTCTGCACCAGGCGTTCGGCGACCTGGAAGGCCAGCTCCAGTGACTGATTGCGGTTCAGCCGCGGATCGCAGAGGGTCTCGTAGCGGCTGGAGAGATCGGCCTCGGCGAGCTCCTGGGCACCGCCGACGCATTCAGTCACGTCGTCCCCGGTGAGCTCGATGTGCATCCCGCCCGGCCAGGTGCCCAGCTCGTCGTGTACGTCGAAGAAGCCGTTCACCTCATCGATCACGTCGGAGAAGGCGCGGGTCTTGAATCCGTTCGCCGACTCGAAGGTGTTGCCGTGCATCGGATCGCAGACCCAGGCCACCTGCCGGCCGCTGGCGGTCACCTTCTCCACCACATCCGGCAGCAGGTCGCGGACCTTGCCCGCACCCATCCGGGTGATGAAGGTGATCCGTCCTGGCTGATTGGTCGGATCGATCCGATCGGCCAACTCCAGCGCGGTGTCGGCGGTGGTGGTCGGGCCGAGCTTGATCGCGACCGGATTGCTGACGTGACGCATCAGTTCCACATGCGCACCTTCCAACTGCCGGGTCCGTTCACCGATCCAGATCAGGTGCCCGGAGGTGTTGTACGGCCGGTGGGTCCGGGAGTCGATCCGGGTCATCGCATGCTCGTACTCCAGGCTCAGGCCCTCATGACTGGAGTAGAAGTCGACCGTACGGGTCTGCTCGCTCTCGATCCCCGCCGCCTCGATGAACGCCAGCGCCCGCTCGATCTCTGCGGTCAGCTGCTCGTAACGCACCCCGGCGGGGCTGTTCCGGACGAAGTCGGAATTCCACGAGTGCATGGTGCGCATGTCGGCGAAGCCGCCCTTGACGAAGGCGCGGACCAGGTTCAGCGTCGCCGACGAGGCGTTGTAGACGCCGAGCAGTCGCTGCGGATCATGCCGACGGGCCGTCTCGGTGAAGTCGAAACCGTTGACCGCGTCGCCGCGATAGGCCGGCAGCGTGACCTCGCCCCGGGTCTCGCTGTCGGAGCTGCGCGGCTTCGTGTACTGCCCGGCCATCCGGCCGACCTTGACCACCGGCACCTGTGCGGCGTAGGTCAGCACGATCGCCATCGACAGCAGCGTGCGCAGCTTGTTCTGGATGTTGGAGGCGGTGACGCCGGCGAACGTCTCGGCGCAGTCACCGCCCTGCAGCAGGAAGGCGTGCCCGGCCGCGACCTCGGCCAGCTTTCCCCGCAACTCGTCGCACTCACCGGCGAACACCAACGGTGGCAGCCGACGGAGTTGCCGCACGACGTCGGCGACCTCATCGACATCGGCATAGGTGGGCTGCTGAAGTGGTTTCAGCGCGTGCAGATCCTTCAGCGTGGGCAGCTCAGACACGGGCTCAGATTAGTCGACGGTGCGTGCGCTGGTTGCATACGTGTCCACGTACGTCTGCCCGGACAGCTCCATGATCGCGTACATGATCTCGTCGGTGACCGAACGAAGGATGAACCGGTCGGTGGAAAGGCCCTGATAGCGGCCGAAATCCAGTGGCTTGCCGAACTTGATCGTCGGGCTGATCACCCGGGACAGCACCTTGCCCGGCGGTGCGATCAGGTCGGTGCCGATCACCGCCGTCGGGATCACGGGGACGCCGGCCTCCAGCGCCAGCCGGGCCACTCCGGTACGCCCCTTGTACAGCCGGCCGTCATGGCTGCGGGTGCCCTCGGGAAAGATGCCGAACAGCTCACCGCGCTGCAGCACCTTCAGCCCGGCCCGCAACGCGCCATGACTGGCCGCGCCGCCGCTGCGGTCGACCGGCACCTGTCCGGTGCCGGAGAAGAATCGGCGCTGCATCCAACCTCGTACGCCGGTCCCGGTGAAGTAGTCGGACTTGGCGACGAAGGTCACCCGGCGGTCCAACGCCAACGGCATGAACATCCAGTCCGCGTAGGAGAGATGGTTGCTGGCCAGGATCGCCGGCCCCTGCTGGGGCACGTTCTCCTCGCCGTCGACCTTCGGCCGGAAGGACCGCTCCACCACCGGGCCGAGGACGACATTGCGCAGCAACCAGTAGAAGACCGCGCCGGCGTTGGATTCCTCGTTCTCCGGCCCGCGCAGTTTGTCCGGCACCCGGATGTCGGGGACGTGCAGGTCGGGCACGTCGATCTCGGTGCCCCGGCAACCGGGCAGCCGAATCCGACGCTTCGGCCGAGCCGGGTCGTTCGACTCGGCCATCAGGCCGCCTCCGCCTCCCGCCGCGGCGGCGCCGGCACCGGTCGGCCGAGCCCTGGTCGGGCCAGCACCGGTGCAGCCACCGGCTGGCCGCGACGCAGTCCGGCCTTCACCGCCGACACGTACACGTCGACATAGGTCTGCCCGGACAGCTCCATGATCGCGTTCATCATCTCGTCGGTGATCCAGCGCAAGGTGTCGCGATCGTTTCCGGCACCCCGGTAGGCGGAGAAGTCCAAGGGCTTGCCGACCCGGATCCCCGGCCGATGCAGCCGCGGGATCCCCAGCTTGTTCTTGTACATCTTGGTGTTCGAGACCGCGACCGGGATCACCGGCGCCCCGGTCTGCAGTGCCAGCCGGGCGGCACCCGTGCGCCCCTTGTACAACCGACCGTCGGGCGACCGGCTGCCCTCGGGGAACATGATCAACACGCCGCCGTCGTGCAAGACCCCGGCAAAGGCGGCCATGTCGTCGGCGCTGGCCTTGCCGCCGGAACGATCCAACGGCAGCATCTTGATCGCCCGCAGGAACCACTTGAAGACGAGTCCCTTGAACCCGGCCATCGCAAACAGCTCGGACTTCGGAGTGAAGACCAACCGCCGCTTCAGGATGGCAGGCAGCAGGATGGTCTCGCCCTCAGCGAGATGGTTGCCCACCAGAATGGCCGCGCCGTGCTCGGGGATGTTGGATTCCCCCTCGACCCACGGTCGCCACCAGGCGCTGAACAGTGGCTGGGCAATGAGCGACTTGACGATCCAATAGAACAAGGTTTCCTCCGGCTGCCCCGACTCGAGCGGGGTCGCAGCAACCTTAGTGCCGTGAGCCTGAGCACTGAAAGTAAACCGCTTCCCGGCGGCGGATACGCTTCGCTCCATGAAGCTGCTGCCGCGCCGGAAGACGGGCCTTCCCGAACCGGCGACGGTCCGCCCCGGCACGGAACCGTACGCCGCCGGTGACGGCGACATCGGCGTCCTGCTGATCCACGGCTTCACCGGTTCACCGGCGTCCCTGCGACCCTGGGCTGAGCATCTGGCCGCCGCCGGTTATCGGGTACGGGTCCCCCGGCTGCCCGGTCACGGCACCAGCTGGCAGGAGCTCAATCTGACCCGCTGGCAGGACTGGTACGCGACGGTCAAGCGCAGCTACGCCGAGCTGTCCGCGGAGACCACCAAGATCGTCGTCGGTGGGCTGTCCATGGGCGGCGCGTTGGCGCTGCGGCTGGCCGCGCGGCAGCGGGTCCGGGAGCGGCGGGCCCTGCATCGTGCCCGGCAGACCGACCGCCCGACCGAGCAGCCGCCGACACCGCTGGTCGGACTGTGCCTGGTGAACCCGGCACTGCACAACGCCGATCCGCGATTGTCCATGTTGCCGCTGCTGAAGCTGCTGACCGGCTCGGTGGCCGGCATCTCGGGAGATATCGCGCAGCCGTTCGCCGACGAGTTGGCCTACAACCGGACCCCGCTGCGGGCGCTGTCCTCGATGTTGCAACTGTGGGATCTGACCATCGCCGGGCTGCACCGGGTGGACCAGCCGATCCTGCTCTTCCGATCCCAACACGATCATGTGGTGGGGCCGGCTTCGATCCGGATCCTGCGCGAGCGGGTGTCCAGCGGGGACATTACCGAACACCAACTGCAGAAGAGCTTCCACGTCGCAACGCTGGACTACGACGCCGACTTCATCTTCAGCGAATCCGCCCGGTTCATCGGCAGGGTGACGGCGTCCTGATCTGATCCCGGCGGATGCCGCGAGGTGCGTTCGGCGGCTCACCGTGGCAACGTGTCACTCATGACCGAGTCGACGACAGCGGAAGGGCAACGCGATTCCGGCAGTACCGGTCGGGGATTCTTCGGGCATCCGTGGGGCCTGGCCAACCTGGCCGGCGTGGAGCTCTGGGAGCGGTTCAGCTTCTACGGGATGCAAGGCATCCTCATCTACTACCTCTACTACAGCGTCACCGACGGCGGCCTGGGCATCCCGGAGTCCGCGGCGACCTCGATCGTCGGCGCGTACGGCGGACTGGTCTACCTGTCGTCGATCCTCGGCGCCTGGTTCGCCGACCGAGTGCTCGGCGCCCAACGCACCCTGACCTGCGCGGCGATCTTGATCATGGCCGGGCACATCTCGCTGGCAGTGGTCCCCGGCTTCCCCGGCGTCGGCATCGGCCTGTTCTGTGTGGCGATCGGCTCGGGCACGCTGAAGACCACCACCAGCTCCGTACTGGGCGACATGTACAGCCTGAAGGACGACCGCCGCGATGCCGGCTTCTCGATCTACTACATGGGCGTCAACATCGGCGCCCTGATCGGGCCGTTGCTGACCGGACTGCTGTGGCAGATGAAGGGGTTCCACTGGGGCTTCGGACTGGCCGCGATCGGGATGGGGATCGGCCTGACCCAATACCTGTTGATGCGGCGCCGGACGCTGGGCAACGCCGGCAAGAAGATCAACAACCCGCTTGACCGTCCGACCGCACTGCGATTCGCCGTGGCCGCAGCGATCGCGGTGTTGTTGATCATCGTGCTCACCCTGACCGGCGTGATCACCGCGCAGCGGCTGTCCGGCATCGTGATCGTGATCACCGTTGCGGCCGCGATCATCCTCTTCGTGGTGATGCTCACCAGTTCCAAGATCAACACCGTCGAACGCCGCCGGGTGCTCTCGTTCATCCCGATGTTCATTGCCAGTGCGGCGTTCTGGTCGTTGTTCCAGCAGCTCTTCACGGTGATTGCGGTCTACTCCGACCAACGCCTGGACCGGAACCTGTTCGGCTGGGAGATGCCGCCGAGCTGGACGCAGTCGATCGAGCCGGTGTTCGTGATCATCTTCGCCGGCGCCTTCGCTGCACTCTGGACCAAGCTCGGGCCACGGCAACCGTCGTCGCCGATCAAGTTCGCGCTCGGCACCGTCATCATGGGGATCGCGTTCCTACTCTTCGTCCCGTTCTCGGGCAGCGGACCGAACGGCACCCCGCTGCTCTGGCTGGTGTTCATCCTCTTCCTGTTCTGCATGGCCGAACTGCTGCTGTCACCGGTCGGACAGTCGCTGTCCACGAAGCTGGCACCGGCGGCCTTCCACAGCCAGATGATCGCGTTGTTCTTCCTGTCGGTCGCCATCGGCAGTTCCGCATCCGGAGCACTGGCCGGGCTGTACACGTCGATGTCGGAATTCGGCTACTTCCTGGTCGTCGGCAGCGCCTCGATCCTGATCGGCATCGTGGTCGCTCTGCTCAGCCCGATGATCCGGCGGCTGATGGGCGGCGTGCACTGATCACGATCCGGAAAGTCCAGGGAATCGCCGAGCGGCCCAGCAACCGCCCGAGGTTGGCTACGCTGCCGTCATGAGGGATCCGCGCGACGACCGGGGCCCGGACGATCCCCTTCCCGGCGACAATCAGCCTGACGACGATCAGGCGATGTACGACCGGGCTTTCGCGGAGCTGATCGCGCACTTCGACAGCACCGACAGCGAACCACCGGAGCCGCGCGCGACAGACTCCGGCAGCCCGGATCCGGCAGTGTCGGACCCCGCGCCTGCGGACCCCGCGCCGGCCGAGTCCGATGCTCCCGGCCCGTTACCGCCGTTCCACTTCCGGCTGGATGACGTCGACCTCACCGAGGAGGACGACGAACCGGTCGACGAGGTCCCCGAGTCCGAACAGTTCGTGCCGCCGAATCCGTCCTGGCCGCGCCCGTCGGCGCCGGTGTTTGTCGGCTGGCTTGGCCTGGGGTACGCGATCGTGGCCATGTTGCTGATCGCATTCGGGGTTCCACTGCCCCGCTTCGTCGGCTGGCTCGCGGTGCTCGGCTTCGTCGGCGGGCTGGCCCTGCTGCTCAGCCGACTGCCCCGGCACCGACCGCCGGACGGCGACGACGGCGCGCGGTTGTAGCCGTACCCGACCGAGCCCCTGTGATCAGTACCGGCGTGCTCAGTACCGGCGTGATCAGTACCGGCGTGATCAGTACTGGCGTGAAATCAGTCCGGTCGGCGCTGGACCCGTTTGGCGGCGCCCAGCCGCAGAGCGGTGCCGGGCTCGCGCCGCTCCCGCCGCGGCCGGGTCCGCTTCACCCCGCGACGACGCCGCGGCCAGAAGCCGCCGATCACCCGTCCCGGCGGTTCGATCAGTGAGTGCCGGGCCAGGTCGGCGGCGCCGATCAGACCGGCATCGTTGCGGAACGTTGCCAGCTCGATTCGTGCCTGCGGCCGGAAACCTCGCCCGGTGAGGGTGCGCTGGAACGACTCGCGGGCCGGCGTCAGCAGCAGGTCGCCGGCCGCGCTCACGCCGCCTCCGACCACGATCAACTCCGGATCCAGAGCTGCCGCCAGGTTGGCGATGCCGACGCCGAGCCAGCGTCCGATGTCGGCCAGCAACTCGCGTGCCAGCGGTTCGCCGTTGACTGCCGCCTCGGTGATGGCCGGCCCGGTGATCTGATCCGGCCCGCCGACCGCGTCCAGAAGTCCTTGCACCACCGGAGATCCCGACCGGACCAGGTCCTTGGCGTCGCGGACCAGGGCGTTGCCGGAGGCGTACTGCTCCCAACAGCCGCGGTTGCCGCATTCGCAGAGTTGGCCACCGGGGACGGCGATCATGTGACCCCACTCACCGGCCATCCCGTAGCTGCCGCGGAAGAGCTGCCCGTTCAGCACCAGCCCGCCACCGATGCCGGTGCCCAGGGTGATGCACACCATCACCGACGCGCCCTGACCGGCGCCGAAGCGGTATTCGGCCCAGGCCGCGGCGTTGGCGTCGTTGTCGACGATCAACGGCAGGTCGATCCGCTGCTCCAGACGCTCCTTCAGCGGCTCCTGCCGCCAGGCCAGGTGCGGCGAGAAGCGGACCACGGCCTGATCGGTGTCCACCCAGCCGGCAGCACCGATGCCGACGGTCTCCACCCGATGCCGGAGGCGCAACGTACGCACCACCTCGGCAATGGTGTCCTCGACCGCGACCGCACTGCGCGACGGGGTCGCGGCGAG
>DATCVL010000364.1:0-3091 GCA_036566865.1 Microlunatus sp. | reverse complement strand
AACTACGATCAGATCACCGACTACTTCAAGCAGCTCGACAAGGCCAGCGAGCGGATGAAGATGATCAAGATCGGCACCACCTCCGAGGGCCGTGATCAGTACATCGCCGTCGTCTCGTCGCCGCAGAACCTGAAGCCGGAGAACCTCGAGCGCTACCGCAAGATCTCCCAGCGGCTGGCCACCCGGCCGGACAGCCTGACCGATGCCCAGGCCGAGGAACTGTCCAAGTCCGGGAAGACGATTGCCTGGATCAATTTCGGCATCCACTCCACCGAGGTAGCGCCGACGCAGACCGCGCCGAAGTTCGCCTACGACCTGTTGAAGAGCGAGACTGCCGAAGCCAAGTCCATTCGCCAGAACGTGATCACGCTGTTCAATCCGAATGTGAATCCGGACGGCACCCAGCATGTATCCGATTGGTACATGAAGTATGTCGGCACGAAGTATCAGGATTCGCAGTATCCGGAGCTCTACCAGAAGTACGCCGGTCACGACGACAACCGCGACTGGTTCATGTTCAACCTGCCCGAGACCCGGAACCAGGGCAACATCCTGTGGCACGAATGGCTGCCGCAGCTGGTCTACGACACCCATCAGACTGCGGAGTACCCGGCCCGGATCTTCGTGCCACCGTTCAAGGACCCGCTGAACCCCAACATCAGCCCCGAGGTCGTCCGCGGCATCAATGCGGTCGGCAGCGACATGACCCAGCGACTGGACCGGGAGGGCAAGGTCGGCGCCGTCTCTCGGCAGCAGTACGACCAGTGGTGGAACGGCGGTCTGCGTTCGACGCCGGCCTTCCACAACCAGGTCGGTCTGCTCACCGAGACCGCGCACGCCTCCGCCACCCCCAGTTACGACGACCCGACGAAGTTCAAGCCCACCTTCTCCTACCAGGGCGTGTCGACGAAGGAACCGTCGGCGTTCTACCCCAGCCCGTACAAGGGCGGTTGGTGGCACCTGTCGCAGAGCTGCGACTACATCGAGACCACCAGCTGGGCCTACCTGCGGGTGGCCGACACCGACCGGCAGAGCTGGCTGTACGGGATGTACCAGATGGCTGCCCAGTCGGTCGAGGCCGGCGGCAACAAGGCCTACATCGTGCGGTCCGATCAGAAGGATTTCGGCACCGCGACGAAGATGATCAACGTGCTGCGCGAGGGCGGCGTCGAGGTCGAGCAGGCCCGGTCCGCCTTCACGGCCGCGGGCAGCTCGTACCCGAGCGGAAGCTTCATCGTCCGGGAGGCGCAACCGTTCCGGAACTACGTCGTCGACCTGATGAATCCGCAGACCTACCCGGACCGACGTAACCCGGACGGTAGCCCGGAACGGCCGTACGACATGGCCGGCTGGACGCTGCCGATGCAGATGGGCGTCGACGTGCAGAAGGTGGACAGCAAATTCGTCGCCGACACCGCTCCGGTCGACCGGGCCGCCGTACCGCAATTCCGGATGCCCGACGCGACACCCGGCTACGCCTATGCGCTGGACCCGCGGGTCAATGACAGCTTCACGGCCGCAGAGCAGCTGCTGAAGGCGGGCGACACGGTCACCCGCAGCACCGACAGCGTGCAGACCGATCTCGGCAGCTGGCCGGCCGGCACCTTCCTGGTGCATCCCCGCAGCGGTGTCCAGGGCAGGCTGCAGACCCAGGCCGAGCGGCTCGGGCTGAGGGTCGGCGCGGTCGCTGCCGAACCGGCCGATCAGGCGACTCTGGCCGCACCCCGGATCGGGATGTACCACGGCTGGGGCGGCAACAGCGACGAAGGCTGGACCCGTTACGTGCTGGAGCAGTTCAAGCTGCCCTACCAGCGGGTGCACGATGCCGACGTCAGGTCCGGCGACCTGAACGACAAGTTCGACGTGATCGTGCTGCCGGATGCTTCCTACTCGAGCATGCTGAACGGTCGTCCGGCCGGGTCGCTGCCGTCGAAGTACACCGGCGGGATGACCGCGGGCGGGGTTGCCAACCTGGAGAAGTTCGTTCAGGGCGGCGGTCGACTGGTCACCGTCAACGGTGCCTCGGAGCTGCCGATCAAGGCGTTCGATGACTTCGGCGTCAGCGACGTCACCGACGATGCGTCCTCCAGCGACTACTACTCGCCCGGCTCGATCCTGGCCGGAGCTGCCGACACCGACGATCCGCTGACCTGGGGACTGGACAAGAAGGTCGATCTCTACTCCCAGGGCAGCCCCGCCTTCGAGGTCGCCGCCGACGCACCGCAGGGATGGACGGCACCGGTCTCGTACGCCGACTCGAATCTGCTGCGCAGCGGCTGGCTGCTCGGCAATGATGTGATCAAGGGCAAGTCCGACGTGGTCGAGATGCCGCACGGCAACGGCGATGTCGTGCTGCTGGGGATGAGTGTGCAGCATCGGGCCCAGGCCCACGGCACGTACAAGCTGCTCTTCAACGCGCTGTTCCGGCCGACCGAAGGCTGACCGGCCAGCAAGATCAACATCCCTGAGCAAGATCGAAAACGGCGCCGTACCGGTCCACCGCGGACCGGTACGGCGCTCTAAAGTGATCGCCATGACAGCGAGCCCCGCCACCAGCCCGACCGGCCACCAGTACGAGATCTCCTCCGGCAGCTATCGGGCGGTGGTGACCGAGCTCGGCGCCACCCTGCGCCGGCTCCAGGTCGAGGGTCGCGACATCATCGCCGGCTTCGGCGCCGGCGACCGGATCTCCGGCGGCCGCGGCCAGCAGTTGATGCCGTGGCCGAATCGCATCCGGGACGGCCGCTACAGCTTCGGCGGCGAGGTGCACGAGCTGCCGCTGAGCGAGCCCGAACGTGGCAACGCGATCCACGGTCTGGTCCGCTGGGTGGGCTGGGAGCTGGTCGAGCACACCGCCGACTCGGTGACCCAGCAGCTGCTGGTCTATCCGCAGAAGGGCTGGGACAGCACCATCCGCTGCACCCTCACCCACCAGCTGTCCGATCGCGGCCTGACCGTCACCGTCGGCTGCGACAACGTCGGCGACCGCGCAGTGCCCTTCGGCTACGCCGCGCATCCCTACTTCACGCTCGGCGAGCAAACGGTGGACGAGATCGAGATCAGTGCCCCGGCCGGCCGCTATCTCGACGTC
>DATCVL010000363.1:0-13346 GCA_036566865.1 Microlunatus sp. | reverse complement strand
CGAGGTCGCCGACGAGTTGTTCGCGCTGTGGCAGCAGGCCATCGCTGCCGGATGATCCCGCCATGATCATCCGGCATGATCATGAGGTGGCGTACCAGCGCGCGAACCGCACCCAGGTCCCGGTCGCGGTTGGATCGAGTTCGGTCCAGCGCACCAGTCTGAGGCCGTCGGTCCTCGAGGCCGACCAGTGGCCGACGACCTCGCCGTTGGCGATCAAGGAGCCCGGCATCCGAGCCGGCGGGAAGCGCGGATCCTTCTTCGCGGCGTACAGGTCGGCGTACGAACTGCGACGACAGAAGAACAGATTGTCGAATTCCGGCAGCACGACGGCTCGCGGCGGTGTCGAGCAGCGGCTCGCGCTGGACGCATCGCTCAATGCCGCGCGGTGCTGAGAGGCCTCGATCTTGGTCAGTCCTGACCAGTAGCTGAAGTCGTCGACCGCCGCCGATCCGAATGCGCAGGCAAAGGATCGAGCAAGATCATCCAGCCCCTCGTCTGGGTCAGCCGGCGAGCCGGTCATCACGGCCGGCGCATAGACGTAACGGGTACGCACCGGTCGCCAGATCGACGGCGGCGGGACCTCGACCAGCGGCAAGATCATCCGCAGCGCAAAGCCCAGGTGAGCACTGCTCGCGTCGGCAAACCGCTGCACCGCCGCGTCGCCCAGTTCGCCCCGGGTCAGCTGACGGCCGTCGGAGACGAAATCGGTTCCCCAGTTGAGCAGCTCGTCGTAGTCGACCCTGCTCCACAGCCCTGAGCAGAACGACGCCACATTGCGTTTCAGCAGCGCCTTCAGGGCGGGCCGCCAAGCCCAGTACTGGCGCGCGGTGAGCAGGTGGACCGTGCCTCGCATGACGTTGACCTTGACCAGCTCGAAGGACCGGCAGAGGTCATCCACCACCTCGGCCGACCAAGGTCCCATCCGAGCCCAGATCCCCACCGCCGGGCCCAACGCCGTCTGCGCATTCAAACCCGCAACCGCCTCCAACAGGTCGGGCACGCTCCCGTCGAACGGCGTATCAAGGCATTGCTGCACCCATGGCAGTGACATTGATCCAGGCATCGGCCCAACTCTGCCAGCGGCACGCGCCGTTGTCGCCCCTTCCGACATTGCCGATGCGAAGATGGCGGCGGTGTTGTCGGATGTCGAATCGGGATCGGACGAATCGACGGGTGCTATGACGGCCGGTCATCCTGCCCGGACATCGGGCAACCGGCCGACCACCCAACGCTGGGTGAACGAAGCTAGGAGGAGACATGCGTTTTCTGATGGTCCACCGGATGGACGAGAGCCAGCCGGAGGCGTGGAACCCCAGCCCGGAGTTCATCGACCGGATGGGCGCATTCATCGGCGACTGGGCCAACCGCGGCATCCTGATCACGGCCGAGGGCGTTCACCCGTCCGCCAAGGGCGCCAAGGTCCGCAAGGGCTCGGACGGGATCAGCTCCACCGACGGCCCGTTCACGGAGGCCAAGGAGGTGATCGGTGGCTTCGCGCTGATCAACGCCGACAGCCTGCAGCAGGCGGTCGGCTATGCCCAGGAGTACGCCGACCTGTTCGGCGAGATCGAGGTCGAGGTTCGCCAGGTCGTGGAGCTCGAGGATCTCGCCTGAGCTTGGATGATGTGTCGCCTTGCGGGGCGACACATCACCGCGATCAGGAAGCGGTCGCGGTGTTGTCGATCTTCTTCCCCAGTACGAAGGCCAGCAGGTAGACGACGACGAAGATGCCGGCGACCACGAACATCACCCCGACGATCAGGCCCAGCGCGAGACCGGCGAGCTGGGCCAGCCAGCCCAGCGGATATCCGATCGGCGTACGGAACAGGCCGCCGGCCAGCAGACAGAGCAGCGCCGCCCCGCCGGCTGTCCAGGCGGCGGTCAGCGGAGCGACTCCGGCGACCTGGGTCATCACCGGAATCGCCAGTGCGAACGCAATCAGCTCCAGGAACAACGTGATCATCATCGCCCGGCCCATCGGATTGCCTGCGGCGAGCCTCATCGGCGATCATCCTCGGGCTGATCATCAGCCGGTTGTTGATCTTGATCCTGCTGATCCTGGCCCTGTTGATCATGATCGGCATCCTCGTCGGAGAGCGGCCCGTAGGCGCCGAAGTCCTCCGGCGTCACCTCGAGCTCGAGGTCGGCGGAGTCGTCGAACTGCTCGCCGTACTCCGGCCCGTAGGAGAGGTCCTTCTCGTCCTCGTCATCGACCTCCTCGTCGATCACCGCCGCCCCGGACGTGTCCAGCACACCTTCGCCGCTGACCGTCGCGGCGGCCGGACGATCCCGACCCTCGCCGTGCCCGACCAGCAACGTACGCGCCTCACCGACGCCGATCACCGAACCGGTGATCAAGACTCCGGGCGCCGTTGCACCCTCCATCTCCGCCAGGGCGATGGCCGTCTCGATCGCGTCATCCATCCGGCGCGCCACCTGCACCCGTTCGGCACCGAAGATTCCGGCCGCCAGCTCACCGAGCGCCTCGGCGGGCATCCCGCGATCGGTGGACGCGACCTGGGTCGCGACCACGGAGCTGAAGAGGTCCGCGTACTCCCGCAGCAGACCTTCGGCGTCCTTGTCCCTCATGATCGCGATCACCCCGACCAGCGGTGAGAAGTCGAACGACTCGGCGACCGCGGTCGCCGTCGCCCGGGCGCCGTGCGGGTTGTGTCCGGCGTCCAAGATCACCGGAGGCGAGCGGCGTACGATCTCCAGCCGTCCGGGCGCTTCGACCGCCGCGAATCCTTCCCGGACCACATCCGGATCGATCCGTTCCAGCCCGGTGAACGCTTGCGCAGCGGCAAGTGCGACAGCCGCATTCTCGGCCTGATGAGCTCCGTACAAGGGCAGGAAGATCTCATCGATCGGCCCCTCGGCCGATGCCAGCCGCAACTGCTGCCCGCCAACGCCCATCACCCGGTCCAGGACACCGAATTCGATCCCCTCGCGCTGCACGGTCGCGCCGACGTCGGCCGCGCGTTGCAGCAGCAACCGGGCGACCTCGGGCTGCTGTCCGGCCAGGATCGCCTGCGCACCCGACTTGATGATGCCGGCCTTCTCGCCGGCGATCTTCTCCACCGTGTTGCCCAGCAGGTGGGTGTGATCAAGATCGATCGGCGTGATCACGGCGATCGACGCGTCGGCCACGTTGGTCGCATCCCAGGTGCCACCCAGCCCGACCTCGATGATCCCCACATCCACCGGAGCATCGGCGAAGGCGGCATACGCCATCCCGGTGATCACCTCGAAGAAGGTCATCGAGACGCCGTCGATCCGTTGCTGGTCGACCATCTCCACGTACGGCTGCACCTCGCGCCAGAGCTCGTCGAAACGTTCGGCGCTGATCTGCTCGCCGTCGATCCGGATCCGCTCGGTCACGTCCATCAGGTGCGGGCTGGTGAACCGGCCGGTACGCAGCCCCACCGAACGCAGCAGCGCGTCGATCATGGCAGCGGTACTGCCCTTGCCGTTGGTCCCGGTCAGCTGGATCACCGGGTACGCCCGTTGCGGGTCGCCGAGCAGCTCGGTCAGCGCTGCCACCCGGGCCAGGCTCGGGGCGACCCGGTGCTCGGGCCAACGGGCCTGCAGCGCAGCAACGATTTCGGTGTGGGAGGAGGCGGCGGAGGAAGCCACGGAATCAAAGTCAGACATCGCAGACGCGAGTCTACGGCCCGCGCGACGCGGGTCGGGCCGCGCCGGGCGGCGCCG
The DNA here is from genome assembly GCA_036566865.1 of Microlunatus sp. Lineage (GTDB taxonomy): Bacteria > Actinomycetota > Actinomycetes > Propionibacteriales > Propionibacteriaceae > Microlunatus. The sequence goes on along the minus strand of DATCVL010000363.1, from coordinate 9,635 downwards.
ATGCGGGCGTAGTGGCCCCATCGGTCGCCGCCCACCGCAGGGTCGGATCAAACCAGCACCGAGCGCCCGTCAGGCCCAGCCATAATGCTGCTTTCCGCACGCAGTGTGGTGGTGCGCTTTGACCTTGCAAACGCGGATGGCGACCCGGGTCTCTTCCTTGATGTTCTTCGACAGCCACTTCGTGCAATAGCCGCTCGGGTGCCCACCGGTCGACGCGAGGCGATCGGTGTGCCATGAGCTGCCCGGATTGACATCGAGCTGGACTTCGATCCCCCAACCGTCAGCAAGGGTGTCACAGGCGGCGATGGCGTCCCCGGGGTACGGCCCCTCCGGATCGGCGGCGAACATGCCCACGCCACGCGATTCACCGGATGCGCTGTAGTAATGCACCGGGCCGATGTCGTGCGAGGCGGCGGCCGCCGCCCCTGGCGCGGTTGTCGCGAGCATTCCCCCGGCCGCGGCCAACGTCGCGGCGGACAGAGCAGCGCTGAGCATTGCCTTCTTCATTTTCCATTTCCTCTCGATCGGCTGATTACTGCTGCTCTGAGATTGCCGAGAATGGACCGGAAATGCCTTGACCGGCGATCACGTCGGTTTGACAATCAGTCACTGCCTTGACCGGACGTCTGCATTGCACCCCTACGGATCTACATTCGAGCGGTCGTGGACAGGGAGAAGAGATGATCGAGCATCACTACACCGATCCCCGAATTCCCGGCAGCCGGCGACTCGCGACGTTCGACGCCTGCCAACAGAACGAGCCGCTCGCCGCGCACGTCAGCAGTACCCGAGCCGACGACTTCCGGACTCGGCTGCGGGTCGTCGACCTGAGCTCTCTGGACGTGGTGGCCCTGCAGGCATCGAGCTGCCGGGTCGATCACACGCCGGCGCTGGTGACCGAATCAGATCCGCAGCTGTGCGCAGTCGTGCTGACGATCGACGGCGGGCTCGAGCTGCAACAGGACGGACGCGAGACCCTGCTGGGTCCGGATCAGCTCGGGCTCTACACGAGTTCGACGCCGTTCCGGCTCGACATCAGCCCCGGCCACCCGACCACCAGTCTGCTGCGGGTGCAGCTGCCCAAGTCGCGGCTGGCGATCCCCGATCATGCGGTGGACGGACTGACTGCCGTCCCGATCACCAGCCGGTACGGGTTCGGGGCGCTGCTGAAGGACTTCCTGTTCCGCCTCACCGGTGATTCGTCGGAGTTCCGCACCGACGATCTGTACCGGCTTGCCGAGCTGGTCGCCGACCTGATCACCGCCCTGCTGGCCCAACAGCGGGGCCGGGACGGAGGTGCCGACTGCGTTGACGTCGCCCGAACCGCACTACTGCAGCGCATCGATGATCACGTTCATGATCATCTTTCCGATCCCGAGCTGTCCCCACGCTCGATCGCCGCCGCCCAACACATCTCCATCGGGCACCTGCATCGCCTCTTCACCGACCGCGGCTACACCATCGCCGCCTGGATCCGTCGGCTGCGGCTGGAGCGGACCCGGCAGGATCTGCAGGATCCGGCGCAGGACCTGGTTCCGATCCACCGGATCGCAACCCATTGGGGTTTCGCCGACCACTCCACCTTCACCCGCGCCTTCCGCAGGGAGTACGGCATGACGCCGCAGGAAGCGCGGTTCGAACGGTCCGGCCGGCCGACCCCTCGGACCGCTCAGTCGGTCTTGGTCGACGGGTCGCCGTCGACCGCCGCGACGAGCCGCGGGACAAGTTGATCAAGGGCGTACGGGATGCTCAGCGCGGTGCTGAAGTTGAAGGCGTTGTCCAGATCGGACAGCGATTCGATCGTGATCGCCCTGCCCTGCCGGGCAACCCGGAGGTTCTGGTAGAGCTTGTTCTTGGCCAGGGTCTTGAAGTCGGCGTTGCTCCCAGACACCAGCCAGATCAGCGCATCGGTGTCGATCAAGCCGATCTTCTCCATGCTGATGCTGTCTCCGAAGGACCTGTCGCCGGCCGCCTTGGCAAGATCATCGGGCAGCGCGAAGCCGAGCTCGGTGATCAACCGGGAGCGCGGATCCTGCGGTCCGTAGACGTAGATCCCCTCATACAGGGTGACGACCAGACCGGATCTGCCGTCGAACTCCGGATGCTCATCGGCCGCCTTGCTGATCTTCGTCCTGGTCTCGTCGATGACCTGCTGCATCTGTGCCGGTCGACCGACCGCCTGACCGACCGTACCCGCCTGGTCCTGCCAACCGATGCCGTACTCGACCAGACCCTTCGGGGCCGCGACCACTGGCGCCAGCCTGCTCAGCTTGTCGTAGTCGGCCTGGCTGATCCCGCTGTACAGCGCCAAGATCAAATCCGGCTGCAGCGCGGCGATCTTCTCGAACTGGATGCCGTCGTCCTGGTTGAGCACGGTGATCTTGGCGTCGGCGGCCTTCGGCTCGGCCCACTTGCCGAGGACGCCTTTGTCACCGAAGTCGAGCCAGCTCGTCGCGCCGACCGGCACCAGCCCCACTGCGAGCAGGTCGTCCTGTTCCTTCAGCCCGACGCAGACGATCCGCTCCGGCGCCTGCTGCACCGTGGTCTTGCCGTACTTGTGCTCGATGGTCACCGGCAGCGCGCCGTCCTCGGCCCCGTTCGCCGATCCACTGGCGCCTCCGGTCGCGCTTCCGGAAGCTCCCGCCTCACCGGCGCACCCGGCGAGCCCACCGACCCCGATCACCCCGATCCCGGCGACGCCCAACCCGGCCAGCAACGTACGGCGACTCAACACCACAGCTCCCCCATCAACTTAGGTTTGCCTAACCATGCACCAGCGGACGGTCACACTGCAAGCTCGGCTCTCGCCTTCGTGGACAGCCACACCAGGCGAGACGGTGCTGGCGAAGGCTCCTCTGCGAGCGCGCGAGCAGCGATAAAAACGCAACCACAGTTGGATCGAACCGGCCGATTGAGGCAGGTAGGAGCGATCTGCGGTTGCATTGTTATCGGATCCGGCCGTCGCCACAGCTGGGTCGCCCGGATCGGATGTGCATTCGCCCCGGTGTCCTTCGTAGGATTCACCGTTATGACGACTCTTGACTCCGGCCCCCGGGCCAGTTCGACACGTCCCGACGCACCCCACTCGGGCGCGCCGAACGTACCGGACAAGCCCGCACTGGAGGGGCTGGAGTCGAAGTGGATGGAGATCTGGCAGCAGCAGGGCACGTACGCGTTCGTCCGGCCCGATGGTGATGCCGAGCAGGCTCGCGATCAGGTGTTCAGCATCGACACCCCGCCGCCGACGGTGTCCGGTTCGCTGCATGTCGGGCACGTGTTCTCCTACACCCACACCGACCTGATCGCGCGCTACCAGCGGATGCGCGGCAAGCACGTCTACTACCCGATCGGCTGGGACGACAACGGCCTGCCCACCGAGCGTCGGGTGCAGAATTTCTACGGCGTGCGCTGCGACCCGAGCGTCCCCTACGACCCCGACTTCACCCCACCGGCCAAGCCGGACGCGAAGCGGCAGCTGCCGATCAGTCGGCGCAACTTCATCGATCTCTGCCATCAGCTGACCAAGGTGGACGAGGCGGTCTTCGAGGATCTGTGGCGCCGGGTCGGACTCAGCGTCGACTGGTCGACGCTCTACACCACCATCGGCGACGACTCGATTTCCGTTGCCCAGAAGGCGTTCCTGCGTAACGTCGACCGCGGCGAGGCCTACCTGGCCGAGGCGCCGACGGTGTGGGACGTCACCTTCCAGACCGCGGTGGCGCAGGCCGAGATCGAGGCTCGCGATTACCCCGGCGCCTACCACAAGGTGCAGTTCCATCGCGCCGACTCGATCGGTCAGGGCGGCGAACCGGTGATCATCGAGACCACCCGGCCGGAGTTGATCGGCGCCTGCGTCGCGCTGATCGCCCACCCGGATGACGAGCGCTATGCCGATCTCGTCGGCAACACCGTGACCAGCCCGGTCTTCGGCGTCGAGCTGCCGGTGTTGAGCCACCCGGCAGCCGAGCAGGACAAGGGTTCCGGCCTGGTGATGTGCTGCACCTTCGGCGATCTCACCGACGTGACCTGGTGGCGCGAACTGCAACTGCCGGCGCGGGTGATCATCGGCCGGGACGGCCGGATCCTGCGTGATCGCCCGGACTGGATCGGCGACGGCGCTGCGGCACAGGCGTACGAGCAGTTGGCCGGCAAGACCACCTTCAGCGCCCGCGAGGCGATGGTCGGGCTGCTCCGCGATGCCGGTGATCTGATCGGCGATCCGACCCCGACTCAGCGGAAGGCGAACTTCTTCGAGAAGGGCGACAAGCCGCTGGAGATCATCTCCACCCGCCAGTGGTACATCGCCAACGGCGGCCGTGATGCCGAGCTGAAGCAACAGTTCCTGGCCCGCGGTGACGAGCTCGGTTGGGTGCCCGAGCACATGAAGCACCGTTACGACAACTGGGTCAACGGGCTGAACGGTGACTGGCTGATCTCCCGTCAGCGCTTCTTCGGTGTGCCCTTCCCGGTCTGGTACCGGCTGGACGCCGATGCCCAGCCCGACTACTCGGACCCGATCGTCCCGGACGAGGACATCCTGCCGGTCGACCCGAGCACCGATCTGCCGCCGGGCTACACCGCAGCCCAGCGCGGCGAGCCGCGCGGCTTCATCGCCGACCCGGATGTGATGGACACCTGGGCGATCTCGTCCCTGTCACCGCAGATCGTCTGCGGCTGGGAACGGGATCCGGACCTGTTCAAGATCACCTTCCCGATGGATCTGAACACCCAGGCACACGACATCATCCGCACCTGGCTCTACGACCGGGTGGTGCGTGCTCACTTCGAGAACCAGTCGCTGCCGTGGCAGCGGTCCATGATCAGCGGCTTCGTGATGGACCCGGACCGGAAGAAGATGAGCAAGTCCAAGGGCAATGTGGTGGTGCCGACCGAGGTGCTCGAACGGTACGGCTCGGACGCGGTCCGCTGGCGCGCGGCCAAGGCGCGGCCGGGTCTGGACTCGCCCTTCGACGAGCGGGAGATGAAGGTCGGCCGTCGGCTCGCGCTGAAGGTGCTCAATGCCAGCAAGTTCGTCTTGTCGTACGGAGTCCCCGGAGCCCGGACGCCGATCACCGAGCCTGTTGATCAAGCCCTGCTGGCCGGTCTGCAGCGGGTGATCATCGAGGCAACCGAGGCCTTCGAGAACTACGACTACACCAGTGCACTGGAGATCACCGAACGTTTCTTCTGGTCCTTCTGTGACGACTACCTCGAGTTGGTCAAGGAGCGGGCCTATGGTGCCGCCGGCGCGGACGCGGCCCAATCCGCCCATGCGGCACTGGCCATCACGCTGGACGCCATCCTGCGGATGCTGGCGCCGTTCATCCCGTACGCCACCGAAGAGGTCTGGTCCTGGTGGAAGACCGGTTCGATCCACAACGCGACCTGGCCGACCACGGACGAGATTCCCAACACCAGTGGAGATGCGTTGCTGCTGGATGCGGTCGCCACCGCCCTGATCGCGGTCCGCGGAGCGAAGTCCCAGCGCAAGGTGTCGATGAAGGCCGACGTCAACCGGATCGAGTTCGCCGGCCAGGGCGAGGTGCTGGAGCGCCTCAAGCAGGTCGAGACCGATCTTCGCGCGGTCGGCCGGATCACCGGCGAGGTGTTCTGGGCCGAGTCCGACACCGATCTCGAGGTCGAGGTCGAACTGGCCGACCTGCCGACCGCCTGACCTTCTTCTCACCGGTCCGACGAACCGAAGCGTCGGATCGGTGATCAACATCGGCTCTCGCCGATCTGCACCCGATGCCCGACGGCCACGACACGCTCGAGGCGGACCGGTACTGGTGCTTGCCGCGCGGGAGGGTGAAGACTGTGTCTGCTAGCGGCCGTCCGGTCCTTCCCCGACAAAGGAGTCGATCATGAACTACTTCAACAGCTTCTGGCACATCATCTGGACGATGTTCTGGGTGTTCGCCTTCTGTGCCTACCTGGTCGCGCTGTTCTCGATCATCACCGACCTGTTCCGCGATCGTGGGCTGAAGGGGTGGATGAAGGCGATCTGGTTGATCTGCCTCTTCTTCCTCCCGTTCGTCACCGCGCTGGCCTATCTGATCTTCCGCGGCCGGGGCATGGCCCAGCGCAAGACGGAGCAGGCCGAGCAAGATCAGCAACGGGCCGAGAGCTACATCCGTGACGTCGCCGGCAACAGCGCCAGCGCATCGGACGAGATCGCCAAGGCCAGGTCGTTGCTGGATGCCGGCACGATCAGCCAGCAGGAGTACGAGCAACTGAAGGCCCGCGCCCTGGCAGCAGACGTCAAGGCGTGATGGTCTGATCGCACGCCCCTGGGCGGACCGGGGGTCGGCTCTTCGAGGGGCCGTCGGCTGTTGTCGGGAATCCACCGACAATCAGCCGTCGGCCCCTCGTTGTCGTCTCCGGCCACGCCATCGTTCGGACCGATCGCCGCACGCCGCAGCGAGCGAAGACCCGGTGGCCCCATCGCACGAACAGGACCGTTTTAGTTAACATCCACGCCACCTGCCGGTGTGTTAATCTTCACAGCGCTGGGCCACGATCCTCAGACGAGCGCGACGCTATGGCAGCTTCCCGCGGGGGATTCCCGGGGCCAGCGAACTGTGAAGCTCTGCGATGGCGCGTGCTCGGGGGCAGGTCATCGCAGACGCCCGCCGAAACAGCAGCGGCTCGGGGAACCGACCGCGCACGACGTCGCCGTTGGGGGTTCATGTCCACCACCGCCACGCGCCTGCCGAAGAGCACATCGCGGACGGGTGCTGTTGCCAGTAGCAGCCGTCCGGCCAGGCGGCGCAAACGCACGATCAAGAACACTGCTCTGTTCTTCGCCCTGATCGCCCCGAACCTGTTGGCGATCTTGATCTTTTCCTACTGGCCGACCATCTACAACTTCTACTTGAGCCTGACCAGCTGGGACATGGTCGCGCCGATGCCGACCTTCGTCGGTCTGCAGAATTACACCAGCATGCTGACCGATCCTGAGTTCGGTCAGGCGCTGCTGAAGACCGCGATCTTCACCGGGGTCAGCACTGTCGGTAGTCTGGTCGGTGGCATCGCGATGGGCATGCTGCTGGCTTCCAAGCTCAGATTCTCCGGCTTCGTCCGGACGATGAGCTTCGCCCCGCACATGTTGCCCGGTGCCGCCGTGGGCGTGCTCTGGCTGTTCATGTTCGATCCGACCTACGGCCTGTCCCGGGTCGTCTTCAACTGGTTCGGGGCCGATTCGCCGAATTGGACCACAACCTCGGACTGGTCGATCTGGGCGATCACCATCGCCTACCTCTGGCAGCGGCTCGGATTCGTGACAATCATCTACTACACAGCGATCCTGGACCTGCCCAAGGATGTCTACGAGGCCGCGGCGCTGGACGGTGCGACCGGGTGGCGACTGCACAAGAACGTCACCCTGCCGCTGATCTCGCCGGTCACCCTCTTCCTGTCGATCACCGGCATCATCAGTGCAGCCCAGGCCTTCGACATCATCGCCACCCTGACCGGTGGCGGTCCCGGCAACTCCAGTACGACCTTGAGCTGGTTGATCTACACCGAGGCGTTCAAGAATTTCGACGTCGGCCGATCCGCCACCGCGGCGACGGTGATGTTCGTGCTGCTGTTGATCTTGACCTTCATCCAGCTCCGCATCGGCGACCGGAAGGTGCATTACGAATGAGCACAACGATGCTGCCGCAGTCCGGTTTCAACCCCGACACTGCGGACAAGTCGCCACTGCAGACCGGCGCCGGTCGCAGTACCCCTCGGATCCCCCGGGCCGTGGCCTATCTCCTGCTGGTCGCGGTGTTGTTGATCTTCGCGGTGCCGCTCTACTGGCTGTTCAGCACCGCCCTGAAGCGGCCCGAGCAGGTCTATCAATTCCCGGTGCAGTGGATTCCGACATCGCTGCACTGGCAGAACTTCGTCGAGGCCTGGACCTCGGTGCCGTTCGCCCGGTTCTTCCTGAACTCGGTGATCACCACCACAGCCGGCACCATCCTGGAGATGATCTTCGCGATCCTCTCGGCGTACGCGTTCGCCTTCGTCCCGTTCCGGTTCAAGCAGCCGATGTTGATCTTGATGCTCGGCTCGATGATGTTGCCCGGGCACGTCACGCTGCTGGTCAACTACATCACCATCGGCAACCTGGGTTGGATCAACACCTATCAGGGCCTGATCCTGCCCGGCATCGGTACCGCCTTCGCGATGTTCCTGCTGCTGCAGCAGATGCGCCGGATCTCCGGCGAGCTGACCGACGCCATGACCATCGATGGCGCCGGACACTTCTACCGGCTGATCCATCTGGTGCTGCCGATGAGCAAACCGATGCTGGTCACCGCCGGCGTGATCGTGATGATCGGCAAGTGGAACGACTTCGTCTGGCCACTGATCGTGACCAGCACCGAGGACATGCGCACCCTGCCGATCGGCCTGATGTCCCTGCGGGCCGAGGAAGGCCTGACCAACTGGGGTGCGGTGATGGCCGGTACGGCGATGACCGCACTGCCGATGTTGATCATCTTCTTCGTGGCCCAGAAACGCATCATCGGCGGCCTCGCTGCCGGCGCACTGCGCTGACAACACCCACCGGCCCCGGCCAGCACCCAAACCTGAAGATCACCTACCGGAGCGGACCGGCGGACGGATCCGTTCCCATACCGAATTGGAGTTACTCATGCCTGATCCCTCATCTGGTCTGCTGAATTCCGCCCTCTCCCGGCGTTCCTTGTTGACCGCACTCGGACTGGCGGGCGCCGGCGCGGCACTGGCCGGCTGCGGCGCTCCGGGCGGCGGCGGCGCGGACTCACTTCAGCAGGCCGACATGCGGATCCCGGATCAGTACAAGGACCGCACACCGGTGCTGTTCTGGGCACCCTGGACCAAGGAACCGCTGGCCGCCCTGGAAGGGATGATCAAGCAGTTCAACGAGTCCCAGAAGGACATCGCCGTGGTGGTCGAGTCGCAGGAGTCCTATGCGACGTTGAACACCAAGCTGTCTGCCGCCGTGCAGGCCAAGCGGGTGCCCGATGTGGTCTGCTTCCCGGAATTCCAGTGGCTGCAGTTCTACTTCTCCGATCTGTTCGTGCAGCTGGATCCGTACTTCGACGACACTTTCAAGCTGGACAACTACCTGGACGCATTCCTCGAGCAGTGCCAGGCCGCGGGGAAGACTTACCTGGTCCCCTTCGCCCGGTCGACGCCGCTCTTCTACTACAACAAGAGCGCCTACACGAAGGCCGGCCTGCCCGAGGAGGGCCCGAAGACCTGGGACGACCTGGCCGAATTCGCTCCGGCTCTGGCCAGGACCAAGGTGGCCGGCAAGCCGATGAAGGCGTTCGCCTTCGGCGTCGAGGATCAGTGGTTCGGCCAGGCCGAGGTATGGGCCTGGGGCGGCCAGTACTCCGACGGTTACAACGTCACCATCGATCAGGATCCGGTGATCGAGTGGTGGGACTGGCAGCGGAAATTCATCCACGACAACAAGTTCGGCTACATGGCCGAGGTCGCGATGACCGACTACGAGGGTGGCCTCGCGGCCGGCGCGCACGGATCCACCGCCTCGCTGACCGCTGCCACCACGTTGAGCAAATTCGACGTCGGCGCGGCGTTCATGCTCGGCCAGCAGCAGGACGAGACCGAGGTACCGACCGGTGGCTCCGGGCTGT
>DATCVL010000362.1:0-2146 GCA_036566865.1 Microlunatus sp. | reverse complement strand
AATCCGGAGGTCGACTTCGGCTACTTCCCGGCCGGCCATCCGCTGCTGCGGGAGGCGGTGGCCGACTACTACTGCCGCAACGGCCTGCCGACCGAACCCTACGAGATCATGATCACCAACGGATCTCAGCAGGCGATCAGTCTGATCACCCGGTTGTTGATCACGCCCGGTGAGCGCGTCGTGGTGGAGGCGCCGACCTATCCGGGGGCGCTGGAGGTCTTCCGGGCCGCCGGTGCGGAGCTGGTGCCACTGCAGGTCGGACTGCCGGACTTCGCCAAGGTCGCCACGGCTCAGAGTGCTGCCCTGGGCTACCTGGTCTCCGTCTTCCACAACCCGACCGGCTCGTTGCTCGCCGCACTACCGGGAGAGCGATTGGCCCGCGCTGCCGAGCTGACCCAGACCTGGTTGATCGACGACAGATCGCTGTCGGAGTTGGTGTTTCCCGGGGTGATCGTGCCGCGCCCGCTGGCCTGCCACGCCGATCGGGTGATCACCCTGGGGTCGCTGTCCAAGATCGTCTGGGGTGGCCTCCGCTGTGGTTGGGTCCGGGCGCCGCGGCGACTGATCGATCGGTTGGTGCGAGTCCGTGCAGTGCTCGACATCGGAGGCTCGGCGTTGCCGCAACTGGCCGCGGTCGAACTCGTCGATCACCTGGAGGAGCTCGGGGTCGAGGTCGGCAGCCGGTTGTCCGCGGCTCATGATCATCTGTGTACGGAGCTGGCCGAGCGGCTGCCGGACTGGAGCTTCACACCGGCCGTCGGTGGCCAGAGCCTCTGGGTGCGGATCCCCCACGGAGATGGGGATTCCTTTGCCCAGGAGGCACTGCGGCACGGTGTCGCCGTTCTCGCCGGCAGCGGACTGGACGCCTCCGGCGAGGGCACTCAGTACCTTCGGCTGCACTTCCAACTGTCGCCGGCTCAGCTGACGGATGCGGTGGCCCGGCTGGCCGACGCCTGGCGTGCCTACCGGCCGCCGGCCGAGCCGTTGGTGGACCGTCCGAAGCTCGCCGTCTGACGCCGGGTCGGGTCAGCCGTCCTCCTCGCGACGCGCCGGCGGTCGGATACCGGGTCGGCCGGCGCTGGCCGCCGAATCCATGATCCCGCGGGCCAACCACTTGCCGGCGCTGACCAACGGGCTGTCCGGCTGTTGGGAGATCCGCGGCGGCATCACGACGACCGGGCAGGCCGCGTTGTAGACAAGGCGATGCGCGAGCATCGGGGTGCTGAAATCGGTACGGCGTGGGGCGTCGATCACCAACAGGGTGGCGATCGCGCTGAGCGCGTTCAGGACCGACTGCGGCGTGCCCTCTCGTACCTCACAGAAGGCATGGTGATCATCACCGAGCGCCTGTCGGACGTCATCGGTCAACGCGGCCTCGGCGTACTGCCGCTCGCCCGCGACATCCCGGCTGACCGCCGGTGGTCGACCGGACGCGGCCGAGGGCGGATGGGACGGCCGCCAGGCCCGGACGGCGAGCAGGTTGGCATCCCATCGTTCGGCCGCGTCCGCACCCCAGCGCAGCGCCACCGGCGAGTGACTGGTGTTGCTCACGCCGACCACGATCAGTGGCCGGTCTTGATCATCTGGCAGAGTCCCGGACATCGTTCATCGCCTCAGGCTTTGGTCGGAAGATCGACTTTGGACAGCGGATCGGCAACATCCTCCAGCGACTGTCCCTCGGCATTGACGCCCAGCAACAGCGCAACCAGGCCGCCGATGATCATCAACGCAGCACCGATGAAGTAGCCGATCATCAACGGCGTACGGCTGCTGAAATCGCCCATCAGGGCCCCGTAGATCACCGGCGCCAGCGCACCGGCACCCTGGCCGATGCAGAAGAAGTACGAGATCGCTTGGCCACGGACCTCCAACGGGAAGATCTCGCTGACGGTCAAATAGGCCGAGGAGGCACCGGCGGAGGCGAAGAAGAAGGACACGCACCAGAAGATCGTCTGGGTGGTCGCGGTCAACAGGTCGGCCTGGAACAACACCGCCGAGAACGCCAGCACCAGCCCGGAGATCAGGTAGGTGCCGAAGATCATCTTTCTTCGACCGATGGTGTCGAAGAAGTGACCGAGCAGCAGTGGTCCGAGCAGATTACCGATCGCGAACGGGAAGAAGAAGTAGCCGACGTTGGCCTCGGTGA
>DATCVL010000361.1:0-7108 GCA_036566865.1 Microlunatus sp. | reverse complement strand
CCCGCCGCTGACCGGCCAACGCCTCACCGAGGATGGTCTCGGCCGCGGTGTTGGCGTACACATCGGCGGTGTCGAAGGTGGTGATGCCGGCCTCGAGCGCGGCGTTCACACACAGCTTCGCGGCGTCTGCCTCGACCTGGGACCCGTGGGTCACCCAATTGCCGTAGCTGACCGCCGAGATCTTGAAGCCACTGTTGCCGAGATAACGAAACTCCATGGGGTTCCTTCGTCGTAGAAGTACGGATCACACCGGGCTCGCCGAAACCCTATATCCGCCTTCCCTGCGCGACTCCCCAGACCCCAGGGGGACGATGGAGTCCAGCTCGTCACCACACTCCGAGCCAATGCAGCGGCAGCGTGATTCGAGGCGCCCGCGGCGCCGAGAATCGCCGAAAGATCGGGCGACCGCTCAATTGAACACGGTCGGAACGCGGGCCTGGGGGCTCGGCCCCCAGAAATCTCAGTACTCTTCGCCGCGCTTGATCCGGGGAGTCGGCATCCGGAATCGGCGGATCTGGATGCTGCGGTTCATCGCGTACATCAGCAGCCCGCGGTAGCTGGACCGCGGCAGCCGGTCGGCCAGCACCTTCTTGAACCCCCGCCACATCAGGAACGAGTCCAGCAGCACGGTGAGGATGAAGAGGTACATCACCACGGTCGCGATCAGCGAGATGTTCGGGGCGATCGAGTAGAGCAGGCTGGCGCCGAGAATCACGATCATGCCCGGCAGCAGGAATTCGCCGAGATTGCGGCGGGAGTCGATGTAGTCCCGCAGCAGCGCCTTCTCCGGGGTGTTGTCTCGCGCCTGCATCGCCTTGGCCCGATCGGCCCGCTGCATCCGCGCGGCTTCCTTCTTGGTGACCTGCTTGGTCAGCCGTTCCCGGCGGGCGGCTTCGGCCTGCTTGCGGGTCGGGGTCGGCGCACCCTTCTTCTGCGGGCCGCCGCCGACCTCGTCAACGGACTCGGTGACCGCGGGCTCGTCGAGTTCCTCGATCTGATCGGAGTTCTTCCGCCGAAACAGTGCCACCGGATGCCTTCCTCGTACTGCTGATGCCGACCCAGGGTTGAGGGCGCGCGACCCCCGATTGTGTCAGGGGCGTACCCCAATTACGAAACTACCTCTGCCGACCCATGCCTGGGTTACCTGCTCGGGCATAGGGTGGGTGCCAATCGCGCCCGCGGCGGCGTTGGAGGGTTGGCGTGTCAGGTGCCGCGCCGGTGCTTGCTATTCGGAAGGATCAGCGGAGAACAGATGAGCGGAATATTCCAGCGGATGTCGATGATCTTCCGCGCCAAGGCCGACAAGGCACTGGACAAGGCGGAAGACCCCCGCGAGACCCTTGACTATTCGTACCAACGCCAGCTCGAGCTGTTGCAGAAGGTACGACGAGGCGTGGCCGATGTGGCCACCAGCCGGAAGCGGGTCGAGCTCCAGGCCAACGGTCTGAACACTCAGATCGACAAGTTGAATCAGCAGGCCAAGAAGGCGCTCGAAGTGGGGCGTGAAGATCTGGCCCGGGAGGCGCTGACCCGCAAGTCGGGACTGCAGCAGCAGCTCGGTGACCTGCAGACCCAGCATGCACAGTTGCAGGGCGAGGAGGAGAAGCTGGTCCGGGCGTCGCAGCGGCTGCAGGCCAAGGTGGACGCGTTCCGGACCCGCAAGGAAACGATCAAGGCGACCTACTCGGCGGCCGAGGCACAGACCCGGATCAACGAGGCGTTCACCGGTATCGGCGAGGAAATGGGCGATGTCGGGCTCGCGATCCAGCGGGCCGAGGACAAGACCGCCGAGATGCAGGCCCGAGCCGGCGCGGTGGACGAACTCATCGCCAGCGGCGCGTTGGAGGATGCGACCGGTACCGCCAAGGACGACATCACCCTCGAACTCGAGCAGCTGGCATCGACCTCGGACGTCGAGTCGGAGTTGGCTCAGATGAAGGCCGCCCTGACCGGTGGCAGTTCGGCCGCAGCACCGGCCATCGAGGGTCAGACCGCGTCGCCCGCCGAACCGACCCAGGCGACGCCTCAGCAGGCAGCGCCGCCGGCTCAGCCGAACCAGCCGGCGCAGCCGAACGGGGAGGTCCGATGATCATCCGCATTCTCGGCGAGGGGCAGTACCGCGTCGACGAGGCCGCGGTCTCCGATCTCAACTCGATCGACGCTTCGATCGAGCAAGCCGTCTCGGCCGGTGATCAAGAAGCACTCACGACCCAGTTGACCCGACTGCATTCGGAGATCATCGCGGCCGGCAAGCCGGTCGCCGATGACGAACTCGAGGATTCCGATCTGATCCTGCCGGCCGCGGACGCGACCCTGGACGAGGTACGGGATCTCTTGGAGGAGTCGCGGGAGGGCTTGCTCCCCGGCTGATCGTTCAGCGCAGACCTGCAATCACTCCGTACGAAATCGCCCTGTGAAAGGGTGATGGCGTGCGGAGTGATTCTTGGTACGGGCAGGGAAGCCGGGACGGATACATTCATCGGGCCTGGATGCGGCGGGGCCTGCCACCCAGTGCCTTCGAAGGACGCCCGCAGATCGCGATTGCCAACACCGGCTCGGACCTGACGCCCTGCAACTCGCACTTCGATCAGATCGCCGAGTCGGTCAAACACGGGGTGTACGAGGCCGGCGGCGTTCCGCTGAACCTGCCGGTGATGTCGCTGGGCGAAACCCTGGTCCGGCCGACCTCGATGTTGTGGCGCAACCTCGCGGCGATGTCGATGGAGGAGATGTTCCGGGCCAACCCGATCGACGGGCTGGTTCTGCTCGGCGGCTGCGACAAGACCATTCCGGCACTGCTGATGGCCGCAGCCTCGGTCGATCTGCCGGCCGTGGTGATCCCCGGCGGCCCGATGTTGAACGGCACCTTCCGGGGCCGGCCGATGGGATGCGGCACCGACGTCTGGAAGCTCAGCGAGGAAGTCCGCGCAGGCACCCTGAGCCAGCAGGAATTCATCCGTTCGGAGTCCTCGATGATTCGCAGCCGCGGGCACTGCAACACGATGGGCACGGCGTCGACGATGGCGATCATGGCCGAGGCGCTCGGCATGACCACGCCCGGACTGGCCGGCACACCGGCGCCCGACAGCAGGCTGCTCGAGTCCGCGCACGCGACCGGTCGACTGGCGGTGGACCTGGTCAGCGCCGATCGGCGGCCGAGCGAGGTGATCACCAAGGCCTCCTTCCACAACGCGATCGTGGCGCTGGCGGCGATCGGCGGTTCCACCAACGCGGTCGTGCACCTGCTCGCCGTGGCGGGGAGGCTCGGGGTCGACCTGGACCTGAACGATTTCGACGAGATCGGCCGGAATGTCCCGCTGCTGACCAATCTGCAGCCGGCCGGCGAATACCTGATGGAGGATCTCTTCCGCGCCGGCGGTCCACTCGCCGTGCTGCGACAGGTGCAGGAACTGCTCGACCCGACCGCGATCACGGTGACCGGCGAACCGCTTGTCAACTACCTGACAGACGCGGAGATCTGGGACGAACGAGTGATCAGTCGCCGGCAGACGCCGAATCAGCAGAACGCTGGGATCGCTGTGCTGCAAGGAAACCTCGCCCCGAGTGGAGCGATCATCAAGCCATCGGCCGCTTCGCCCGAGTTGGAGGTGCATCGCGGTCGTGCGGTGGTCTTCGACTCGGTCGAGGATTGCCGAGCCCGGCTCGATGATCCTGATCTTGAGGTTGACGCCGATTCGGTCCTGGTGCTGCGAGGCTGCGGGCCGAAGGGATACCCGGGGATGCCAGAGGTCGCCAATATGCCGATCCCGCAGAAGCTCCTGCGCCAGGGCGTACGCGACATGGTGCGGATCTGCGACGGCCGGATGAGCGGCACCGCCTACGGGACCGTGGTGCTGCACGTGGCCCCGGAGGCCGCCGCCGGCGGACCCTTGGCCCTGGTCCGCGACGGCGACCTGATCGAGCTCGACGTACCGAATCGATCACTGCGACTCGAGGTGGACGCCGACGAACTCGCTCGCCGCAGCGCCGAACCGGAGATGATCAAGAACCTCGCCCAGCCGACCCGGGGCTGGGAGAAGCTCTATGTTGATCATGTCGGCCAAGCCGACACCGGAGTTGATCTTGATTTCCTCACCGGCGCGTCAGGTGCTCCCGTCGGCCGCGAGTCGCACTGACTGGTTGCCGTCCGCCTGGGTGCCGCTGCCGCGCTGGCTAACCCAGGAAGGGATGAGGTGTCGTGCCGGTGACACCGGGGCGGCACGAGAACACCGCACCGGCCTGGGGTTGATCACCGTCGGCAAGTCCCTGCCGGGAGGTGGTGATGAAGAGGGTTTCAAGATCATCGCCGCCGAAGGTGCAGGCGGTGACGTTGCTGACCGGGAGTTCGATCACCGCATCCAACCGTCCGTCGGGGGAGTAGCGATGAACTGCCGAGCCACCCCACAGCGCGATCCAGATGCCGTCCTCGGTGTCGATCGCCATTCCGTCCGGAGCACCCGGCTGATCATCGGGCAGGGTGACGAACGGCCTCGGGTTGATCAAGGAGCCGGCGGCGGCGTCGAAGTCGAAGACGGTGATCTGGCGGGTCGGGGTGTCGTTGTAGAAGGCCGACTGCCCGTCGGCGCTCCACTGCAGACCGTTCGAGATGGTCAGCCCGGTCAGGACCGCCGGTACCGGGTCACCGACCTCGAGCGCGCCCGGGTCCAGCCGGTACAACGCGCCGGCACCGAGCGTCTCGTCGTACGCCATGCTGCCGCAGTAGAAGCGACCCTGCGGATCGCAGCCGCCGTCGTTCATCCGCACCGTGGTGTCGGTGAATGCGGTCAGCAACGAGCCGGTCGGAGCCAGGTGATCATCGAGCGTCCGGAAGCCGCGCTCGGTGGCCAGGACGAAACCGCCGGATCGCCGAGCTCGCAGACACGCCGCCACATCGGCGACATGCGTGCTGCTGTGCCGGCCGGAGCCGTCGACGGCCACGATGTCGCCGGCCAGCATGTCCACGAAAAGCAGCCGATCGCGCTTCGGGTCCCACAGCGGCCCCTCACCGTGGCTGGAGCACGGCTCGGTGAACTGGGCGGCGGTGGAACGGTCGACAGGCATGATCACATCCAGCCGCCGTCGACGACCCACTTCTGCCCGGTGCAGTTGCGCGAGTCGTCGGCTGCCAGCCAGAGCACCATCCGGGCGATGTCCTCACCGAAGAGCTTGTTCGGAATCTTCTGGTCCTGGCTGAGCAGCCGGTCGATGTCACCCGGCTTGGCGACCACCTCGAGTTGCTTCTCAGTCAGGATCCAGCCCGGGATGATGCAGTTGACCCGGATGTTCCACTTGCCGTACTCCCGGCCCTGGGTCCGGGTCAGGCCCTCGATGCCGGCCTTGGAGGCGATGTAGCCGGTCAGGTTGGGGAAGTCCAGGTGCGCGGTGATCGAACCCATGTTGATGATCGAGCCCCCACCGGCATCGCGCATCATCGGCGCGATCGCCTGGGCGGCGAAGAAGTGATGCCGGATGTTGACGGCGATCTCGGTGTCCCACTGATCCACGGTGACGTCGGCGAACGGGGTCCGCTTGTCGTTGGCCGCGTTGTTCACCAGCACGGTGATCGGGCCGAGTTGCTCGGCCGCCTTGTTGATCTTGGACACGTAGTCGTCGATGTCGGTGACGTCGACGCGCTGGAAGAGCGTCTGGGCACCGCCGTCGTTGAGCTCCTGGGCGAGCTTCTCGCCGCGGTCCGCATCCAGGTCGACGAAGGTGACCTTGGCGCCCTGGGCCGCCAGATGGCGAACGTCCGACTCACCGATGCCGGACGCGCCACCGCTGACGAAGGCATGTTTGCCGGCCAAGCTGGGGTAGGTCGCGTACTGCGGCTGGCCGGTCTGATCGCTCGCGTTCATCTGGTTCCTTCGGGTGCCGACGGACAGTGTCGGCCCACATCATGTCACCTGGCCGAACGGTCTCGCTTGGCTCGGCTGGAAGGATGGCCGTCATGCGGGTGATCATCGCGACCGACGAGATCGGTCCCCTCAGCTCGGCCGGGGCCGGGACGATCTTGGCCCAGGGATGGGCGGGCGCGGACACCGAGGTGATTCCGATCGGGGAGGCCGGTCTGGGCTTCGTCCAGGCGGTGGCGGACGCGTCGTCCGCCGAAGCCAGCGGCGGCGTCTCTGGCGGCGGGCTGACCACCGTGGTGGACACCCCGGAACGGCTGGTCGTCACGGTCGAATCCGCGACCCGGGAGCCGCAGCTCGGCATCGATCGGGACGCCTCGTCGGCCCCGATCGGCGCAGCCCTGTGCGACGCCCTGAAGGCCAGTCCGTACCGGGCACCGGAGATCGTGCTGGACGTCTCCGCCAACCGGGCGCATGACGCCGGAGCCGGACTGCTCGGCGAGCTCGGTGCTGCCGCCGACGTTCCGCTGGATGGTGGTGTCGCGGCCCTGCACGGCGTCTCCCGGGTTGATCTTCGACCGGTACGGCAATTGCTCGGTCGGCGTCGGCTGACCGTGGTGGTGCCGCCCGACCAACTCGGTCTGCCGTTGCTCGGGTTGCGGGGGATCACGTCCCGGTTCGGGCGCGACCAGGGCTGGCATCCCGAACTCCTGCTGGCCACCGACGCCAGCCTCCAGTCCTTCACCGCCGCGGCCGCACCCGGTCGACCGGACACCGCCGACTGGGGAGCCTGCGGCGGGATCGGCTTCGTCGCCGACGCGTTGGGCGGCCGGGTGATCACCGGCTCGGCCTATTGCGCGGAGCTGGCCCGCCTTCCGCAGCGGGTGCGGGGCTCCGACCTGCTCGTCACCGGCTGCAGCACCTTCGACTTCGCCGAGCGTGGCGGGGGAGTGGTGGCCCGGATCGCCGATCTCGGCGCCCATGCCAACGTTCCGGTGATCCTGATCGCCGGCGAGGTCGTGATCGGTTCCCGGGAGATGCGCTCGATGGGCGTGGAATCGGCGTACGCGGTCCGCGAGTCCAGGCCGGATCAGGAATCCCGCGAGGTGTCGGTCGACGAACTCGCCCAGACCGTCAACCGGGTCGCCCGCAGCTGGACCTGGTGAACCTGGCCTATGGTGATCTGAGTCGCATTGCTGTCTCGCCATGACACGCCTGGTTGGCTCCGGCGGGACGGGTGCTTACACTGAAACCGGTCA
>DATCVL010000360.1:0-7013 GCA_036566865.1 Microlunatus sp. | reverse complement strand
CGTCGAACGGGAATTGCCCCGAGTGCTGGCCGATCTTGAACGCCATGTCGCGATCCAGTCCGTCAGCGCCGACCCGGATCGGGCGGATCAGGTACGCGCCAGTGCCGAGTTCGTCGCCGAACAGTTGCGTGATCTTGGTGCGGCCGAGATCGAGATCAGTCAGGTCGAGGGCGGCGCGCCCGCGGTGATCGGACACTTCCCTGCACCGGCAGGGCAACCGACCATCTGCCTGTACGCCCACCACGACGTACAGCCCGAAGGTGATCCGCAGTTGTGGGAGCACGGCGATCCGTTTGTGGTCGGCACCGTCGGAGAGCGGATCTTCGGCCGCGGGGTGGCCGACGACAAGGGCGGTCTGGCCATGCACCTGGCAGTCCTGCGCGCCTTCGGCGGCAAGCCGCCGGTCGGCGTGACGCTGTTCGTCGAGGGTGAGGAGGAGGTCGGTTCACCGACCCTGAAGGCGTTGTTGGCCAAGCACCGCGACGAACTGTCCTCGGATGTGTTCGTGATCGGCGACTCGGGTAACTGGGAGGTCGGCGTACCGGCGTTCACCAACACCCTGCGCGGGCTGGCGGAGGCCTATGTCGAGCTGCGCACCATTGATCACGCGCTGCACTCCGGAATGTTCGGCGGCCTGGTCCCGGACGCGCTGACCGCGCTCTGCCGACTGCTCGCGACCCTGCACGATGATCAAGGAAATGTTGCGGTCGAAGGTCTGCACACCGCGCCGACGCCCGAGGTCGACTACCCGCAGGAGCGGCTGCGTACCGAGTCGGCGATCTTGGACGGCGTCGATTTCATCGGCGAGGGCCCTTATGCAGAGCGGATCTGGGCCAAGCCGTCGATCACCGTGGTCGGTCTTGATGCCACCCCGGTGGCCAAGGCCTCCAACACCCTGTGGCCGTCGGCTCGGGCCAAGATCAGCATGCGACTGGCGCCCGGCGAGGACTCGGCCGCGGCCCAGCAGAAGTTGATCAAGCACCTGGAGGATCATCGGCCCTGGGGTGCGCAGGTGACCGTCACTCCCGGCGAGACCGGCGACCCATCGGTGGTGCCGTTCGAGGGTCGGTACGCCGAGGCCGCTCGGGCGGCGTTCCATCAGGCCTGGGGGACCGAACCGGTCTTCATGGGCCAAGGCGGTTCGATCCCGATGATTGCCGACTTCGGGCGTGCCTATCCGGACGCGACCATCCTGGTCACCGGCGTCAGCGATCCCGACTCCCGGCCGCACGGCAGCAACGAGTCCCTGCACCTGGGCGACTTCGCCCGGGCCTGCGTCGGCGAAGCCCTGCTGCTCCTCAACTGCGTCTCCCGGTAGCCGCCGCACACGCGGTCGGATCGGCGCCGTCATACACCGGTCAAACAGGCCCGAGGAACGGGCGGCGGTTGAATGCGGCAATCCCGCCCGGCCCCGGTAGGCTCTGCCGGGTGGCACGAGGAGACGGCCGTCTGACACATGATCTCGACCCGCAGGACCGTAGCCCGCAGGATGCGTGTGGCGTCTTCGGTGTCTGGGCCCCCGGTGAAGAGGTCGCGAAGCTCACCTACTTCGGCATCTACACCCTGCAACATCGCGGCCAGGAGTCTGCCGGCATCGCCGTCAGCAACGGCAAACAGATCACCGTCTTCAAGGACATGGGGCTGGTCAGCCAGGTGTTCGACGAAGCCACCCTGAACTCGTTGCGCGGCCATCTGGCGATCGGACACACCCGCTATCCGACCACCGGAGCCAGTGTCTGGCAGAACTCGCAGCCGACCTTCCGGCCGACTGCCACCGGCGGGATCGCGCTCGGCCACAACGGCAACCTGACCAACCTCACCGAGTTGGAGGCGTGGCTGGCCGATCGCGACCTGCCCAGCGCCTCGCTGGTGCCGGGTGCCTTGAGCAAAGAGGTCACCAACGACACCTCGGTGATCACGGCACTCATCGCCACCTACACGGACCTGAACACCGAGGATGCGGCCTGCGAAGTGCTGCCCCATCTGCGGGGAGCATTCAGCCTGGTCTTCATGGACGAGGAGACGCTGTACGCCGCCCGCGATCCGCAGGGCATCCGTCCGTTGTGTCTGGGTCGGCTGGAGCACGGTTGGGTGGTGGCCAGCGAGAGCGCGGCCCTGGACACCATCGGCGCCAGCTTCGTCCGTGAGGTCGAGCCCGGCGAGATGATCGCCATCGACGCCGCTGGACTGCGCAGTCGCCGGTTCGCCGAGCCGGAGCCGAAGGGCTGCCTGTTCGAGTTCGTCTACCTGGCCCGCCCGGACTCGACGATCTCCGGCAAGCGGCTGCATTCGGTACGGGTCGAGGTCGGTCGCACGCTGGCCCAGGAGTATCCGGCCGAGGCCGATCTGGTGATCCCGGTGCCGGAATCCGGTACGCCGGCAGCGATCGGCTACGCCGAGGCCTCCGGCATCCCGTACGGACAGGGCCTGGTCAAGAATTCCTACGTCGGCCGTACCTTCATCAAGCCGAGCCAGACCCTGCGTCAGCTGGGCATCCGGCTCAAGCTGAATCCGTTGCGCGATGTCATCGCCGGCAAGCGGCTGGTCGTGGTCGACGACTCGATCGTTCGCGGCAACACTCAGCGTGCGTTGGTGCGGATGCTGCGCGAGGCCGGTGCCGCCGAGGTGCACATCAGGATTTCCTCACCGCCGGTGCAGTGGCCGTGCTTCTACGGCATCGACTTCCCGACTCGGGCCGAGCTGATCGCCACCGGTCTGAACACCGACGAGATCTGCCGTTCGATCGGCGCCGACTCGCTGGGCTATGTCTCCCTGGACGGTCTGGTCGCCGCCTCGCACCTGCCGAAGTCCAGCTTCTGCCGGGCCTGTTTCGACGGTGTCTACCCGGTCGAGATCCCGCTGGAGGAGCGACTCTCCAAACAGCTCCCCGACTACGGCACCGAACCGACCGACATCGACGGCCTGCCCACCTCGAGCGCCGGCGTCGGCGCCGTCGACGCGTTGAGCCGGCCCTGACTCGGAGCAAGCGTGCAGGCACGGTTCGATGGGCAACGGGATGCGGGGACGGGTCGGGTTCGTCATCGGCAGCCGGCGATCCTGGTCGCCGTCCCGACCATGATCGGGGTGCTGCTGTTGGCGTTCTCGGTCCGAAATCGCAGCAAGGATAGGGTGCAGACGTGACAGAGCCAGCGCAGTCGGCGTACGCGAAAGCCGGGGTCGACATCGAGGCCGGTGACCGTGCGGTCTCGCTGATGAAGGGATTCGTCAAGCGGACCGAGCGCAGTGAGGTGATCGGCGGCATCGGCGGATTCGCCGGGCTCTTCGACGCCAGCAAGATCGCCCGCTTCCAGCATCCGGTGCTGGCGACCTCGACCGACGGCGTCGGCACCAAGGTCGCGATCGCGCAGGCGCTCGACAAGCACGACACCATCGGCTTCGACCTGCTCGGCATGCTGGTCGACGACCTGGTGGTGTGTGGCGCCGAGCCGCTCTGGGTGACCGACTACATCGCCTGCGGGAGGGTCGTACCGGAGCGGATCGCGGCGATCGTCAAGGGCATCGCGGACGCCTCGGTCGTGGCCGGCTGTGCACTGTTGGGCGGTGAGACGGCCGAACATCCCGGGCTGCTCGGACCGGACGAGTACGACGTGGCGGGTGCCACCACGGGTGTGGTGGAGAAGGACAAGATCCTCGGCCCGGACCGGGTCCGGGCCGGCGACGTGGCGATCGCGATGGCCTCCTCCGGCCTGCACTCCAACGGCTACTCGCTGGTCCGCAAGGTGCTGTTGACCGACGCCGGCTGGGCGCTGGACACCGACGTCCCCGAGCTCGGCCGCCCCCTCGGCGAGGAGCTGCTCGAGCCGACCAAGGTGTACGCCCTCGACGCGTTGGCGTTGATCGAGGCGCACGACGTACATGCGATGAGTCACATCACCGGCGGCGGCCTGGCGAACAACCTGGCCCGGGTGCTTCCGGACGGCATCACCGTCCGGGTCGATCGGGCGAGCTGGCGGCCGGCCGCGATCTTCGAGCTGGTCCGCGATCTCGGCTCGATCTCCCAACCCGACATCGAGGCCACCCTGAACCAGGGCGTGGGGATGATCGCGCTGCTGCCGGCCGAGCAGGCCGATGCCGCAGTGGCGCTGCTGAATCGGCGCGGCGTCCGCTCCTGGATCTGTGGCGAGGCGGTGACTGGCGAGGACGGCAAACCCGGGACGGTGGAGATGGTCGGCGTCCACGGCTGAACTGTTTCAGCGCTGATTCGCGGGCAGCACCGGTTCTGCTCGCGAATGGTGCGACCCTGCGCCGGGGGTCGGGTTTGCACACAGGAACGCATTGGGTAGCCTTATGCCCACGACATTGACCAACACCGAGCCGCGGCATCGCCGCAGGCGGATTAACGCGAGGGGGTCGACCCTATGGGGCGCGGCCGTGCAAAGGCGAAGCAGACGAAGGTTGCCCGCGAGTTGAAGTACCGGTCGGTTGACACGGACTTCTCCTCCCTGGAGCGCGAGTTGCGCGGGGAGGAAGCGGCTGACCGTCCGGAAGTGATTCCTGAGGCGTACGCCGATCTCGCCGAGGAGTACGAGCAGTCCTCCCCGGGCAGGGACGACGATTACGGAGACCTCCGCAAGTCCAGCTAGCAGCGCGTAGTCGCTGCTACTCGCCCGACTAAGCTGCCGGGCATGACGCGGGATGTGAATCGAACCGACGGCCGAACCGATTCGGAATCGGCCGTCGGTGATTCTGTGTCGGCCGACGATCCGGGACGTTCGCCGCTCCACGCGGCGCCGTACTTCGGTGACTCATCGCCGGCTCAGGTGTCTCCAGCAGCGAGCACCTGGACCGTGGACCGGACCGCATCGACAGTTGTCGATCACGGCTACCCACTTACCGGCCGACCACTGTCCGGGGCAGACGCGCGACTGTGGTCGACACTGGCCCACGTCGCCGTGATCCCGACGGCGTTCGTCGGCCCGTTGATCATCTGGGCACTCTTCAAGGACCGCGACCGGCTGGTGCGTGACAACGCCCTGTCGGCGACCAACTTCGGTTTCCTGCTCGGCGTCGGCTATCTCGCCGGCAGCATCCTGACGGTGATCCTGATCGGCGCGTTGATGCTGCCGGTGATCTTCGGGCTGGCCGTGATCTTCGGCATCATCGGCGCCGTCAAGGCCGGCAATGGCGAGGTGTACGCGTACCCGGTCAACGTCCGATGGCTGAGCTGACCCGCCCCGGCGACGCCGAGTCGGCGACCGGAGCTGCCCCGCCTGGCTGGCGCCCCGACATCCTGTCCGGCTACCAACGTCGCGACCTCCCGCTGCCGGAGGCCGAAGCCGTCGGCGAGGAGGAACAAGGCGCGCTGACCGCTACCTTGATCCGGCGATCCGGACGCCGCCACGGCCGGGCCGTGCTGTACCTGCACGGCTGGAACGACTACTTCTTCCAGACTCATCTCGGCGACTTCTACGCCGACCTCGGGTACGACTTCTACGCTGTCGATCTGCGGCGGTACGGGCGCAGCCTGCAGGAAGGGCAACTGCAGGGCTACGTCAGCGAGCTGAATCACTACACCGAGGAGCTCGACGCCGCGGTCAAGATCATCAACGATGAAGGCCCGGGCGGCAGCCGGCAGCAGTTGATCTTGTCCGGCCACTCCACCGGTGGACTGATCGCCGCCCTGTACGCGGCCGATCGGCCCGGCAGCGTCGACGGCCTCCTGCTGAACTCGCCCTGGCTCGATCTCCAGGGTTCGGCGATGGTCCGGACCATCGGTACGCCGGTGATCGACGCCCTGGCCAGCCGAGGCCTCGCCACTACCGCGTTACCGATGCCCGGCACCGACATCTACGCCCGAGCGCTACGCGCCGACAAGGACGGCGAGTGGGAGTACGACCTGGCTTGGAAGGGGTCTCCGGGCCCGCCGGTGTTGATCGGCTGGATCCGGGCGATCCGTCGAGGCCACGCCCGAGTGGCCGCCGGGCTCGGGATCGAGGTGCCGATCCTGGTGATGTGTTCCGCGCGGACGAAGTTCCGGCGTCGCTGGCACCCCGATCTGACGACCGCGGACACCGTACTGGACGTCGAGCAGATCGCCCGTCGCGCACCCCGGCTCGGCAGCCACGTGACCGTGGTCCGGTTCGATGGTGGGCTGCATGATCTCGTCCTCAGCGCCCCGCCGGTACGAGCAGCAGTGTTCGCTGAAATGCGTGCCTGGCTTGGCTATCTGGACGTGGTCAACCCGCCCGCCGACCGGTGACCTGGCCGGATCTGGCGGCGGGCTGCGGTGGCTCAGCCGACGACGCCTCGGACCTCGGTTCGGTCGGCGCGAAGGCCGAGTTCCGCGGTCGGCGTCCGATAGGTCTCCCGGCAGCGCCACGCTCCGATTGCTGAGATCAGGCAGAAGCCAGCAGTCATCCAGGCCACCGGCGTCCAGTCGGTCGGGTTGCCTGAGGTCAGCAGGGCCGCGATGGCCGGGGTGAACCCGGCGGTCATCAGTCCGAGCATCAAGCCGATCGCGGTCCCGCTGTAGCGGACCCGGGCGCCGAACTGCTCCGGGAAGAACGACGGGTAGACGCCGTTCGGCATGGCATAGAAGATGCCGTTGAAGATGATCCCGGAGACGAAGATCATCGGCCAGTTCTTCGAGGCGATCGCCGACAACAGCAGGAAGATCGCCGCACCGGTGCCGAGGGCGCCGACGATGAACACCGGCTTGCGACCGATCTTGTCCGACAGCCATCCGGCCGCGGGTTCGGCAAACATGGTGAACACGTTCGCGCCGGCGATCGCCATCAACATGGTGGACTTGCTGAGGTCGGCGACATTGGTTGCGTACGACAGCGCAAACACGCTGAAGATCGTGCTGCCCATGGTGATCATCGCCGCCAGACCGACCATGATCACCGCTCGCCAATCGGTCCGGAACAGCTCGACGACCGGCACCGTCACGGTCTCGTCCGCTTCCCTCAACTCGTCGAACACCTCGGGCTCCTGCAACCGCCGCCGCAGGAAGTAGGCGATCACGGTCACGAACGCACTCAACCAGAACG
>DATCVL010000359.1:0-5995 GCA_036566865.1 Microlunatus sp. | reverse complement strand
GGCCGCGCGGGAGTGCAGGACGAGGGCTCCCAGCTGGTCAGTCTGGCGCTCGCCCGGGCCGACGCGCCGGACGGACCGTGGCTCGATCTCTGTGCCGGGCCCGGTGGCAAGTCGGCGTTGCTGGCCGGGCTGGCCCGGGAGGCCGGATTCGCCTTCCTGGCCAGCGAAATCGCACCGCATCGGGCCCGGCTGGTCCGATCTGCGCTGCGCGGCTATCCGGACGAAGACCGGCGGCTGGTGATCACTGCCGACGGCACCCGGCCCGCGTGGCGGCCGGCCGGCTTCGCGCGGGTGATCGCCGACGTGCCCTGTACCGGCTTGGGCGCTCTGCGTCGGCGGCCCGAGTCACGCTGGCGGCGTACCGAGGAGTCGGTCGACGAACTGCACGGGCTGCAACGCGCTCTGCTCGATTCGGCGATCCGAGCAGCCTGCCCCGGCGGGGTGGTGGCGTACGTGACCTGCTCGCCGCACCGGCACGAGACGGCCGACGTGATCGCCGAAACCCTGGCCGACCAGAGCGACCTGGAAGTCCTGGATGCGCCGGCCCTGCTGCCCGAGGTGCACGATGCGGCGACGGGTCGGTTCATCCAACTGTGGCCGCATCGGCACGGCACGGACGCCATGTTCGCGGCCCTGTTGCGGCTGCCGCAATAGCTCCGGCGGACCTGGTCGCTGTCGGCAACCGGTCAGCGCAGGCCGACCGGGAAGAGCTCGGTCCGGGCAATCACGCGGTCGCGTACTTCGGACAGCGCGGTGCGTCGTGGGTCGGCGAGATAGCCGTCCAACGCCGCCTGCGCAGGGAAGCGGAAGAACTGGACCTCCAGCGGCCGGCCGTCCTTGCCGTCACCGACACCACGGCTGATCACCGCACCACCGTGGCCGGCAACCAGGTCGAGGACCTCGTCCTCGTAGGCGGACAGTGCTGCTTCCTGTCCGGGCCGGGCCCACAGCAGGCAGCACAAGTCGATCGGTTCGGCGGAGGTCATGGCGCAATCCTGCCGCAGCCATGCCGGACAGCCTCGACGGGTCCGGCCGTGGTGACTGTCGGCGATTCCGGCCGAGGCAGGCTCGATAGACTCTCGGCCGTGCACCATCACAGGTCGAACAAGATCATGCCCAGCCTGCTGTCGGCGGACTTCGCCAACCTGCAAGCCTCGATCGAGCAGATCCCGGATGCGGACGCGTTGCATGTGGACGTGATGGACAATCACTTCGTCCCGAATCTGACCCTCGGATTGCCCGTGGTGGAAGCGATCCGCAGGGTCACCGACAAGTTCTTGGACATCCATCTGATGATCGATGACCCGGACGTCTGGGCGCCGGCATACGCACAGGCTGGGGCCGAATCGGTTACCTTCCACCTGGAAGCTGCCAAGGCGCCGATCCGGTTGGCACGCGAGATCCGCGGCCAGGGGGCGCGGGTGGGAGTGGCGATCAAGCCGGCCACTCCGATCGAGCCGTACGCTGACCTGCTGCCCGAGATCGACATGTTGTTGATCATGACCGTGGAGCCGGGGTTCGGTGGTCAGAAGTTCCTCGACCTCACCCTGCCCAAGATCACCGCCGCCCGCGAGTTGATCAACAATTCGGGCCTGGACATCTGGCTCCAGGTGGACGGTGGCGTCTCCGCGGACACCATCGAGCGCTGCGCCGAGGCCGGTGCGGATGCGTTTGTGGCCGGCTCGGCGGTCTTCGGCGCGGACGACCCGAATGCCATGATCAACTCGCTCCGTCGCGCCGCCGGGTAGCCGGCACCGTTCATCCGCCGACTCGGCCAAGGCCGGAACGGTCGGGCTGAGACGGGACTTAATCCGACATTTCCTGGTTATAGGGTCGGCAACATTGACACCGGGGTCGAACGTCGTCTATAACACTCTTCATCTATATGACTTTTCACATATGGACGAGGAGCGATGAAGTTCGAGTACGTGATCCTGGGGTTGCTGTCCTGGCGCCCGTTCTCCGGGTACGAGCTGGCCAAGCACCTGGAGGTCGAGGGCCGGTTCATCAAGAACAAGGTGCACCTGAGTCAGATCTACCGCCTGCTCGCGCGGATGGTGGACTCCGGGTGGGTGAGCTATCAGGTCTCGGTCAATGACGGCCGGCCGGACGCGAAGATCTACCGGCTGACCCCGTTGGGGGAGCAGACCCTGCGGGACTGGGTGCGGAGTCCGTACGAGCCGTCGACCCGATTCCAGGATCCCGAGTTCATGGTCCGGTTCAACTTCGGTGGGCCGCTGGATCTCCGGGCGCTGCGGCTGCTGGTCCGCACCGAGCTGGAGTGCCGCCAGGCACAGGTGGCCCGTTATCGCAGCCGTGATCGTCGGGTTCGTGATCTTGATCCGATCGACGGGGTGGACACCGACCTGGTGCACCGGCTCAGTGATCTTGGTCATCAGCATGGCGCGGCAGCCATCGACCTCTGGATCGACTGGCTGCAGCAGGTCCTGGACGAGCTCGAATCAGTCGACCATCCCGACCACAAAGACGACTTGGCAGAGGTGCATTGATGAAGGCGATCATGGTCATGTTCGACACCCTGAACCGGCGGTTCCTGCCGCCGTACGGGAACGACTGGGTGCATGCGCCGAACTTCCGGCGGCTGGCCGAGCGGACGGCAGCCTTCGACAACTGCTACGCCGGCAGCATGCCGTGCATGCCGGCCCGTCGGGAGATTCACACCGGCCGGCACAACTTCCTGCACCGCAGCTGGGGTCCGTTGGAGCCGTACGACGACTCGATGCCGGAGATCCTCAAGGACAACGGGATCTACACCCATCTGGTCACCGATCATCAGCACTACTGGGAGGACGGCGGAGCGACCTATCACAACCGCTACTGCAGTTACGAGTTCTTCCGCGGCCAGGAGGGCGATGCCTGGAAGGGGCACGTCGCCGATCCGCCGTTCGGGCCGAATGTGAAGGTGATGCAGTCCGAGCACTACCGTCAGGACCTGATCAACCGGCAGTACATGACCGAGGTCGATGATCATCCGCAGACCAAGACCTTCGATGCCGGGCTGGAGTTCATCCGTACCAACCATGATCAGGACGACTGGTTCTGCCAGATCGAGACCTTCGATCC
This sequence comes from Microlunatus sp., assembly GCA_036566865.1. Lineage (GTDB taxonomy): Bacteria > Actinomycetota > Actinomycetes > Propionibacteriales > Propionibacteriaceae > Microlunatus. The sequence goes on along the minus strand of DATCVL010000359.1, from coordinate 2,911 downwards.
GCACGAGCCGTTCTACAGCTTCGAGCAACACAAGAAGCACTATCCGCACGACTACGATGGGCCGGCCTTCGACTGGCCGGACTACAAGCAGGTGCTGGAATCGCCGGATCAGGTCGAGCACCTGCGCTACGAGTACGCGTCGCTGCTGTCGATGTGCGACGACTCGTTGGGCCGGGTGCTGGATGCGATGGACGATCTTGGTCTGTGGGACGACACGCTGCTGATGGTCTGCACCGACCACGGGTTCCTGCTCGGCGAGCATGGCTGGTGGGGCAAGAACGTCCAGCCCTGGTACGACGAGACCATCCACACTCCCTTGTTCATCTGGGATCCGCGCAGTCGCGTACAAGGTGAGCGACGGCAGTCGCTGGTGCAGACGATCGACTTCGCGCCGACCCTGCTGGACTACTTCGGCGTCGCTCCCACCTCGGACATGATCGGTGTTCCACTGCAGGCGACCATCGCCGCGGATCAGCCTGTGCGCCAAGCGGGGTTGTTCGGTGCATTCGGCGGCCACGTCAGTGTGACCGACGGCCGCTACGTGTACATGCGTGCACCGGTCGGCCCGGAGAATGCTCCGTTGGTCGAGCACACGCTGATGCCGACTCATATGCGCGGCCGCTTCACTCCGGAGGAGTTGAAGGGGGCCCAACTGCGGGAGCCGTTCGGCTTCACCAAGGGTGTGCCGGTACTCAAGATCGACGGCAGTGCGATGACCAGCCCGTATGCCTTCGGCACCCTCCTCTTCGACCTGGAAACCGATCCGGAGCAGCAGAATCCGTTGATCGACGACGAGTTGGAGCTGCGCATGATCAAGCAGCTGGTCGAGTTGATGCGGGTGAACGAGGCGCCGGCGGAGCAGTTCGAGCGACTTGGGCTGCCGGAGAGCGGGCCGGCGTCGCAAGATCATCTTCAGGTCCGGCGACACTGGGCCCAGGTCGAGACCTCTCGTCAGGGGCCGCCGGACCCCGACGACTACGCGTCCGGACGGCTGAGCGTGCACACGCCGCTGAAGGAGTTGTTGACCGATCCCGCTGCGCGCCGGGTTGTTGATCAACACGTACCGCAGGCCGCGGGCGGTGCTTTGCCGCAGGTCGCCGCCGGCCTGTCGTTGCTGGAGATCGCCGCCTTCGCGATCGGTCTGATCCCGCTGGCCAAGCTCCGGGCGATCGCCGACGAACTCGCCGTGCTGGAGCCGACGTCCTAGACCGGTCCGACCTCTGGTCACCCGATATCGAACCTTTCTCTTGATCATGTGCCGGCCCGCCCGCGCTGACCCGCGCGGGCGGGAATCGAGCGATGCCAACCAACCTCTGGAGCCGACATGACTGCCGACGACGTCAGACTGACGCCCGAACCGTCCCTTGATCCTGCCGCGAGCCCGCCGCAACCCGGACCCGAACTGGACAAGGACCACGAGATCCGCACGCCGCGCCGCTGGCGCAATCTCGGTCTGATGATCGGCTCCTCGGTCGTCGACAACGGCGACACCCAGGTGCTGAGCACGCTCTTCCCGACGCTGCAGAAGGCGATGGGACTGCAGACGTCGGCGCTGGGCAACATCTCCGCGCTCGGCCGGATCGCCGGCGTGGTCGGTGGGCCGCTGTTCGTCTACCTGGCTCGCAAGACCAACCGGAAGGTCGTACTGGCGGTCACCTCGGGCCTGTGGGGCGTCTGGGTGATGGCGGCCGCATTCAGCCAGAACTACCTGCAGTTGTTGATCTTGATGACGGTGGTCGCGGTCGGTCAGGCCGGTGCCGGCCCGATCGTCAACGAGCTGTTCTCGGACATGTTCGGCGATCGGAAGCGCGGCCGTGCGGCCGGTTACTTCTACGGCATCGGCAGCCTGGCCGGGTCCGTGCTCGGCGCGCTGATCGGACAGTTGGCCCGGATCGAGAACGGTTGGCGCTACGGCATGGCCGGGATCGGCGTGATCACCTTCGTCTTCGGCATCCTGATCTTGATCTTCTTCCACGACCCCGGGATCGGCGCCACCGAACGCCAACTGGCGCATCTGAGCGCTGACCAGCGAGCCGAGCAGAGCAAGATCACCGTCGCCCGGATCGCCGGCCTGGCGAAGATTCCCAGCTTCGTGATCATGATGGGCCAGCGACTGCTGTCCGGGCACCTGCTGATCGGCACCTTCGGTGTGACCTTCCTGGTCCAGGACCGCGGCTTCGACAACGCAACCGCCGCCCTCGTCGTGCTGCCGTTCGGTATCGGCTACGCGGTCTCCGCAGTCTTCGGCGGATTGGTCACCGACCTGGTGCATCGCCGATTCCCGTCGTACGGCCGGGTCGCCTCCCTGCAACTGGCCCAGCTCGGATTCGCGGTGGTGGCGTTCTTCGGAACCCAGATCGATTGGGGTCCGATCTGGGTGTATCTGATCTTCTGGATCCTGATGGGCGCCCTGCAGGGCATCAATCCCGGGATCAATCGTCCGATCGTGATGTCGGTGACACCGCCCGAACTGCGCGGCGCCGCCTTCGCGATCATGTTGGCGATCTTCGAGACCATCGGCTGGGCGGCGTTCACCTTCATCGGCGGGCACCTGGCCGACGCGGTCGGACTGCAGCAGACGTTCCTGATCATCCTGGTCGGGCTGATGGTGGTGAACGCCGTCTACGTCAGCCTGCTCTATCGCACCTACCGGCGCGACTGCGCGGTGGTCGAACGCGAACTGAACGAGCGCGCCGCCCGCGGTTGATCGTGGCCGCGGTGCGCGAGCTACTTCTCCCGACGCCGCCGCAGGTAGCGCTCGAACTCGGCAGCGATCGCGTCACCGGTGGCCTCCGGCAGCTCGCTCTCGTCGCTCTGGTGTTCCAGCGACGAGACGTACTCGGCGACCTCGGAGTCATCGGCGGCCAGTTCGTTCACGCCACGCTCCCAGGCCCGGGCCAGCTCCGGCAGG
>DATCVL010000358.1:0-8607 GCA_036566865.1 Microlunatus sp. | reverse complement strand
ACTCCTGGGGCGCGTGTCCTTCGAAACTGAACATCCATCGCGCTCATAAAGTCGCGTCGCTGTCATCCACCCGCCGCAAGAGCGATCCTGTGCGGGATCAGCAGGAACGTCTTGAGCATCGACCACGACCCGTCTGGACCGATGTGTACGCAGGGCTCGGCCCGGTTCAGTCCACGCTGCTCCCCTCTCGCCCACCGCGGAATCTGAGCCAGGACCTCTGCGAATAAGACTGGAGTTCGTTTCTTCTAACGGGCAGGCGGGAGGAGCGTCCGGGACCAAAAGATCTTCGTGCCGCCGACGTTTCGATGACCGGTCAGCTCGGGCTTTCCCTGTCGGTTGTCGTTGCGCGTGTCCCGACTTGTCGTTGGCGGCCGCGCGCTAACGTCCGTCGGCATGCCAACCCTTGCGCCTGAGGCACGGCCCCTCGGGCCGGACGCTGCAGGTCAGTGGGTCCGGCGCTGGCTGTCGCCGAGCTGGACACAGGTTGTCGACACCTGGGTGACGTGTCGGCTCGCCGAGCAAAATCGCCAGATCACCGGCGATCCGGTCACCTTTCGGGCCCGTTTCTGGTCGGTGGTTCGCTGCTATCCGACCGGCGAGGGGCTGGTGTGGTTCAAGGAGGCGAACCCGGGACACCACTTCGAGGCCGGTCTGACTGCTGCGATGGCACGCCTGGCACCCGACCACATCGTCGTGCCGATCGCTGTCGATCCTGGTCACGGCCGACTGCTCACCAACGATCACGGCACGACGCTCGATCACGCCGACGTTGAGGATCAACCGACACGGCGGATGGTCGTCGGTGAACTGGCACGTCTCCAATGCACCCTCCTCGGCCGCATATCGGCCGAGGAGCACCCGGGGCTGCTGGCGCTCCCGCCCGCCACCGTCGGCGAGCGGGTGCGTACAGTCATCCGCGAATGGGCGACGCTGCCATCTGATCATCCACTCCACACCGGACCGGGCCTCCAGGAGCAGGCTGGCCGGGCTGCCGATGTTCTCGATCAGTGCACCGCATCGATCAGCGACCTCGTCCCGGTCGATCTTGAGACCAACGACGTCTACCCGGCGAACATCTGCGCGGACCGCTCAGCCAGCAGGCTGCGTCTGCGCTTCTTCGACTTCGGCAATGCCGTCTGGGGACACCCGTTCGTCACGCTTCACGGATTCCTCGACGCGGTCGAGGAATGGAACGAGGCGCCATTGTCATCCGCAGACCGGGAGGCGCTCTACGACGAGTACATCGCCGTCTGGTCCGAACACCTCCACGCGGACCCACAACTACTCCGTAGTGATCTCACCTCAACCCGGATCCTGGTCTACCCGCACCGGCTCCTATCCTGGCTGCGCCTGGTGCCGCACGCCGATCCGATCGAACTCCGGACTCGGGCAGAGATACCTCGCCGCTGGATGGCAACGGTCGCAGAACTGGCCGATTGAGGTTGCCGGCCGCCTCGTTCTTGACGCTCGCCCTTCAGTCCGGGCGATCCGCACTCAGGCAAAACGGATGTCCGACCGGGTCAAACAGGACGCGCCACCGGCCCGGCGCCGGCTGGAACTCCGCCTCCCGCGCCCCGATTGCGATCGCAGCAGCGACGTCTGCATCCAGATCCCCGGCAGCGAGATCGAAGTGCATCTGCTGTCGATGTGGCCCATCCGGCCAGCTCGGCACCACATAGTCCTGCGCCCGCATCAGCGAGATCAGCGGCCCCGCGCCTGAGAGACAAACGACACCGCGGTCCGGGTGGCGAACGCCTCCTCAAGCCCGACAAGCTCACAGTAGAACGGCGCCAGTGCGTCGGGATCGGGGCAATCGATCGAGATCGATGCCAACGGCGCGACACGATTCATGGCCAGCACCATAGCCCTGCCCGACACATGGCTCCCAGGGCGGTTGGCGACTGACGTCCGCGCGGGTATTGCGGCCTCGGGTCCGCGCTCGCTCGGGTCGCCGAGCACCAACCGGTGACCAGCGAGCCCGTACGCCGCAGTTGCAACCTACGAGACGGGCACACACGGGCGAAAGTGTTCGCTTGCGACTCAGCTTTGATCAACTTCGGCGACAGCCCGGAGTGTCCGCAGGGATCCATTCCCGGGCTTCCTTCTGATCAACACCTACTCTGAGTTGATGGCCGGTTTCGGAAGGCTCGCCTCTCGGGCGTATGCACTGTTCACCCGCAATCCGTCGACGGCCCGTGCCGTGGTGGAACTGTGTGGACTGCAGGCGCATGATCACGTGCTGGAAGTCGGCTGCGGTGCCGGAGGTGGAGTTGACCTAGCCGCGCAACAGATCGGTGCCGACCAGATCGCCGCTGTCGACCCCTCGCCGACGTTTGTGACGATGGTGCGCGATCGCGTCCCCGGCGCGGACATCCGCGTCTCGGGTGCCGAAGACCTACCGTTCGACGACGGTTCGTTCACCGTGATCTACTCGATCGCTTCGATGCATCACTGGGACGACCGCAGCCAAGGACTCGCAACCATCGCAGCGAAGCTCGCCCCCGGAGGTCGGCTGCTCATCGCCGAGCGAGCCCTCACCTCGCCCGGCCACGGCATCACCCCAGATCAGACCCAGGCGGTCGTCGCCGAACTCCAGCGTCTCGGCCTTACAGAGGTCCACGCGAATGAGCACCCCGCCGGACGTCGCCGCATGACCGTGATCACCGCAACCCAGGCCATCGCCTGACCCAATGCCGTACGGCGGTCCTGCTCAGGGCGAGTTCGCATGGATCCTCGGCGCCCGGTGATCACTGGCGCCCGTGGGTCGCGGTGTTCTGTCGATGCCTGTGGGCGGCCGCCTTCACTCGACTCTGGCAGGCAAGGGAGCAGAATCGCTTGCTCTGGTTCTTGGACCGGTCGATGTAGACCTGGTCGCACGCGGGTGCCGCGCAGATTCCAAGCCGACCGGCATCGCGGCTCCCGATGGCGAGAGTGATGCCGGCGGCACAGCCGGCGGCCCAGCCTTTGCCCAAGCTGTTGTCAGGACCGTGAAAGTGCACGTTCCACTGATCGCCGTGTTTGTCCAAGCGGGGGCGAGGATCTGTCCAAGCCAGGAGCTGGTTCGCGTGTTCCGAGGCTCGATCGATGTCCTGGTCATCGACGGCAGCGAAGATCGCGCGAGCCTCACCGGCCAAGCGAGTCAGAAGCTCGACATCCGCCTCGCGAATCGTCGGCCTGTGCGCACCTCGCACGAGAATCTCGGCGAGCTGCGACCGCAGCGCTGCGCCGGTTGGTGGCGTGTACGGCGTCCCTGTGACATCGGTGCAGGTGATCGTGTTGACCAAGGCGACCGTGATGTCCAGAACGTCAAGGATGTGACTGTCAAAGTCCACTTGACCAGTCTAGCGTCCGACCTCTACCGTCGGCACGTGACTATCAAACGTGATGATGCCAGTAACGCGTCCTCGGTGGCTGCATCACCAGGACTTCTGGGTGCGAATTCATTTCCAAGACCGGTGCGACTGCTGCTCCTTGTGCGTTTCGTCAACAGGCTGGGCGCCTTCTCTCTGGCGTACCTCGCTGCCGTCTTGGTGGCACACAACCACGTCACGCTCGCACAAGCTGGGGTGATCACCGCGATGTTCGGCCTGGGAACAGTCGTATCCCGATTACTTGGGGGCCACGTCGCCGCCCACTGGGGAAGTCGGAATACGATCATCATCGGCCTGCTCGGTACGGCCGTCGGCCAGTTCATGATCATTGCCACCGACGATCTGCCGGTGACAATCGTCGGTGTCGTCGTGCTGGGGATCTCCTTCGAGGTCTACGAACCCGCCAGCCAGGCGATGATCGCCAACGAAACACCCAGCGATCGACATCCTGCCGTCTTCGGACTTCTGAATCTCGCCATTGCGGTCGCCGGCATCGCATCCGGGTTGCTGGCCACAACGATGGGACTCATCGACCTGAGGTGGCTGTTCGTCGTCGATGCGGCGACCTGCATCGGCGGGGCGATCATCGCGCTGCTCGGACTGCCATCAACATCTGGCCGCACGCAGCGCAGCCGCCTGCTCAGCGGCTGGCGATCAGCATGGACCGATCGCAAGTTGATCATCTTGCTGATCTTGGGCTCAGCCTTCGCCACCATCTACCTGGAACTGACGACGGGGACGCCGCTCAGCCTGACAGCCATCGGTATCGCGCCTGGATGGTCGGGTGCAGCCACTGTGATCAGTGGGTTGTGCATGCTCGCGGCCCAGCCATTGCTGAATCGGACCGGCGGCTCCCCAGCCCATCGCATGATCATCGGATGCCTTGTCTTCGCCGGTGGGCTCGCCATTCTTGCACCGGCGAACTCCCTGTGGCCCTACCTCGTGTCGGCCGGCGTGTGTGCCGTCGGCGAACTCCTGCTGTTCAGCTATGGATACACGCTCATCGCCGCGATCGCGCCCGCGAATATGACCGCACAGTATTACGCGATCTACGGGCTCAGCTGGGGCATCGCCCTCACGGTCGGGCCGCCGATCGGCAATCTTCTGCTGCAACACGGCGGACCGTCCCTCCTCTGGACGGCGGCCGCCGTTGCCATGGTCACGATCGGCATCGCGCAAGCACTCCTCACCCGATACATCACGCCAGCCGGAGAGCACGGTATCGGACGCGTCAGCAGGACACGGCGCCCGTAAACCGTTCTGTGCGGACACAGTTGATCGAAGGCCGTGATGATCCGCTGGCCTGTGTCACTTGGGATCGGCGGCCTGGCATCAGTTCGCCCAGTCGAACTGCCAGATGGTTGCGTGGCGGGTGTCCCTGAGCGGGCCGCTTACCGGCCCGTATCCACCATATGGGTGGTTGTCTGGTTGCCGACCGGACTTCGGCGAATGGGGATTCGGAGTTTTCGCCTGTGAAGAGCAGTTCGCCATCCTCCGACAGGAGCTGTGGAATTCCCCCGGCGGCGCTCGCGGCGACCGTGACCTGCCCGACTGGCAGATCGTCACCTCTACTTCTCGATCACCGAACTCGCCTACTTCAGCCACCAAACAGCACACGACCCATGGACCACTCCCGGCGCTCGCAGGTCGGTCCCTACGGACACCAAGTCACGCCACGCATCCGTCCGTAAGGGACGCTCATTCGGGACGATGTTGATCATGGTCGACTCGACGCCATTGTCGTGTCACACGCGGAGCGATCACCGAACGGCGTTCAGGAGACCGGCTCCACCTCAATGTGGCTGGATCTGATCCGCACGACGAGACTCCCACTCGGATCGGAGAAGTCCCATGCGCAGAATGTCCTCGTACCGTCCGCGAACCCAGGCGTGCTCGCGTTGGCGGCCCTCGAGAACGAAGCCGGCCTTCTCATAGGCGCGGATCGCGCCACGGTTTGACTCGATCACCTCCAGGTGAAGGCGGCGCAAGTTGCAGCGCACGAACGCGAACTCGACGATCTGGGCAATCGCAGCTGTCCCGATGCCCTCTCCTCGCGCCTCGGCGACCAGGGCGATGCCGACTTCGGCATGACGCGCGAGCGGGTCAAACTCGAACGGCGAGACACTCCCGACGGCCACGCCGTCCACATCGACCACGAACCGCACGTTGGAGTCCGTGTCGGCCTCGGCCAGCCGGGCCCTGTACGCGCTTTCGGTCAGTGGTGCCGGAGCAGACGGGCCGCGTTCTTCCCAGGTGCTGAACTCAGCAGCAAGGCCGAACAGCACATCAACATCGGCTTCGATCCGAGGTCTGAGCGTGATGAAGGGAGCGTCGGGCACCCGCAGAATGGTACTGATCGGCGGGGCACTGTATGAACCGGATTCCGCTCAGCGTGTAGTGCCGGGTCAGCGATCGATGACCCGGCTCCGCTCAGGCGTCGTTCCCGAACCAGCTGTGCTCCGCCGCGCCCAGTCCGGCAGCGGCACCCCAGTCCTTGATCGGCACGGAGAACTCCCATTGATAGCCGAAGGGGTCGACGCACTCGAACACACGGTCGCCCCAGGGCTCGTCGGTCGGTTCCGCAGTAATCGTGCAGCCGGCCGTCCGGCAGTACTCGTAACTCGCTTCCAGGTCATCCACGCTCAACCCGACTGCCACACCGAGCCCACGCGGGCCGGACTGGGTGAGCCGTTCCCGTGCGCTGTCTGCAAAGGGCATGCCCACCAGCGCGTCAACGATGAGTTGGACCTCGCCCCGCTGCAGGATCGTCATCACCGGTCCGCCGTCAGGTCCGGAGATCGAGCCGACGTCATCGAATCCGAAGCCCCGGTAGAGATCGGCCGCGGCGACCACGTCGGCGACTCGGAGGCCCACTCGAAATGCTGCTGCAACCACGCCGTACCCCCGATTCGTGTCGCCGGCCAACCGGTCACGGCGTATGCCAATCCTAGATGTAGTCACACGTCCGCCCACGGCCTGGAAGTCAGCGCTTGATCAACACGTCGCCGGCCAGGGTATCGAGACGCCAAGTCTGGACGAACCTGCACGCCGGCATCGGCTCCGACCAGCCGATCGGCGGAATGAAACGGAGTGGTCTCGGCGATGTCCTCCGCCGTCACCTCCGTCGGTCCGTCCACCGCCGAAATGGCCGAACGATCATTGGTGGGATCCCCAGATGCGCGGCGACACAGCAGTGGGCGCGCCCCCATGCCCCTGAAGGGACAGCCGGGTACACGGTCCGATGAAGCCGCGAGTCCCGCCTACAGGCTGGCGCTCCAGCTCGCGTGAGAACCGCCGTTATGGGTCCGTTGCCGGGCACCCACCCGCGCGCCGTCGTGGGACACACAACCGAGCACATAATCAGCGAAGCAACGGATCCATCACCGGGCCCGTGACGGGTGGACGCAGCGACGCGTCGCGGAATTGTCAGGGAACCAATCGGACATGAGGACGCGCCGAGAACGCCACGACTGTGCCGGATCCTCCACGGCGACACCGAAGACCAGGGTTGGGAACATCGGTACGGCCATCAATGCTCAGCAATTGATCTTGGTCTGGGCTTTGTTCCGGTTCGGTGAAATTTCTCTCCGCCGGGCGATTGCCCGCGTACGGTTACGCGCCATACCAGTGGAGCTGTTAGCGGACGAGCAAGCCGCGTCGTACGGGAGTTCAATGCGGAGCCGACAGCTTGTGCTCCGGATCATCCCAACGACCCGCCGCCGGATACGATCGAGCGGAACTGCTAGTACGGCGACAGATGTGCACTTCGAACACTGGAGGTTCCATGCCCAAGGGCTACTGGGTCAGCGTCTACCGCACCATTTCAGACCCTGAGAAGCTGGCTGCTTACAACAAGCTGGCCGGCCCGGCCGTCAGGGCCGGGGGCGGTCGAACCTTCGCCCGTGGCGGTCGGGTCGTGGCGCATGCCGCCGGAATCGCCGAGCGCACCGTCCTGACCGAGTTCGACAGCTTCGAGCAGGCCGTCGCGGCGCGCGAGAGTGCGGCCTACCAGGAGGCGCTGGTCGCCCTCTCCGACGGCGTCGAGCGCGACTTCCGCATCGTCGAAGGCATCGACTGACAGTCGGTGCCCCTCAAGGACGAGACCGAAGACCTGCCCGTCTAGATCACTTGCAGACCTGCCCCATAAGTCGTTCCCGTACGGACTCGGTTGATCGAGGTCCCTGATGATCAACTGGCCTGTGCCACTTGGGATCCAGATCCGGGCGGGCTCCGCAGCAGGTCTGCTGCCCGGTGATCACGCGGCGAGATCCGCCGGCCGGGCAGTTTCCACGGCGACCCTGCACCGGCGAATGCCGGCTCGGCCGCGGTGCCCGATGACCACGCGACAAACGTCTTTTGATCAGGCCTGTCGGATCCTTGGGGGATCCGGCAGTTCGTACTGGTGACGTACCGCCTCAATGATCTGTCGCACATGCTCGGTGGCGGCAACCGTGGCTTCGGCTGATGTCAGATCGGCCAATTCGAAGAGACCACTTCTCAGGACCGGCGCGTAGACGATCAGCATCGACGGGTTCTGCGGATCCGCCCTCACTTTCCATTGCCCTGGAGGGAGAGTGATGTGAAAGGCCAGCTCCGTGAAGTCCGTCGCGTTGTCCCACCACGACATCCACACAGGATCAGTGCTGAGGTCCTTGCAGACTCGCTTGAGAGCCCGTTCGTATCGGGTGCCTCCCGTCGCATGGATCGGCTGAAGCCAGACCGCACTTCGTCGCACCGAGACCGCTAGATCGTCGGCGCCATCGTTGACGACCGCCGCGTCGCGGATGCGCCGGCCAGGAACGCAGCGACTACCGCGAGATCGGCCCGCCACTCAATGAGACCGCACCCAGGCTGTCCAGGCGGATCCCGCACCGGGCACCGAAGACGACCGCTTGGCTGGTCGTCCCTCGTTGGCGGAAGCCATGCGAGCATCGCTATCGTCCGACTTGTCTTGTCGCAGCGAGGAGATTCTTGAGTGGATGCCGTCGAACGACCCAGGGTGGTCTGCTTGTGTGGCTCGCTGCGTTTCGAGTCTCTGTTCCAGTCGGAGCGGCGCCGGTTGACCTCGCTGGGCGTGATCGTCCTCGGTCCGGAGGCGATCAGTGAGGAACTGACGCCATCCCGGCGCGCAGCGTTGGGCGAGCTGCATCTGAGGCGCATCGACCTGGCAGACGAGGTCCGCGTGGTGAGCGAAGGCGGCTATGTCGGATCAGCGACGCGGCGCGAGATCGGGTAC
>DATCVL010000357.1:0-2700 GCA_036566865.1 Microlunatus sp. | reverse complement strand
GACCCGCCGATCCCGAGGGTGCGGTCAGCGGTGCGTCCGATCCGGCAGCGATCGGGATCTCCGGTCACATCACCCAGTGGGCCGACGTGATCGAGGCGCTCAGCACCGGCCGGCCGCCGATGATCACCGCCGACGACGGGGTGCAGACGGTCGCCGTACTCGACGGGATCTACCGTGCCGCCGACACCGGTGTCGCCGTGGACACCTCCGGTGCCCAAACCGAAACGAGCTGAGAACGCAGAGTCAAGATCAACAGCCGCGCGGACTCTGCCGCCCCGTGCCGCCGCGCGATTTGTTCCGCGCCGCAGTGGGCGAAACTCGACCACGGGTGGAAGACGCGTGGGCAGGGGCTCTGGTCTGTGGTCGGAACTCGACTGTGGTTGGGAAACGTACGATGCGGGGCCGGGTCCGGGGCCGGGGGCGGAACGCGACCGTGGTTGGGAAACGTACGGTGCGGGGCCCGGGTGGGCGGTCGGAAGTCGACTGTGGTTGGGAAACGTACGGTGCGGGGCCGGGGCGTGCGGTCGGAAGTCGACTCCGGTTGGAAAGCGTACGGTGCGGGGCTGGGGTGGGCGGTCGGAAGTCGACTGTGGTTGGGAAACGTACGACGCGGGGCCGGGGGCCGCGGTAGGAACTTGACTCCGGTTGGGAAATGTACGATGCGGGCGGGTTGAGCGGCTCAATACTCACCTCCGGACGGAAACCGTACGTTCGGGCGTCGAGGCCGTGCAGGGGTCACCGCGGTGGAAATCTCGGTACGGCAGCATGGGGTCACCAAGTGAGTCAGGATGACCGCAGGGGGAATCAGGTGACCGACTACTTCGACCTCGGCAACTACACGCGTCCGGTCTCGACTCGATCGGCAGCGGCGCAGACCTGGTTCGATCGCGGTCTGATGTGGACCTACGCGTTCAACCACGGCGAGGCGATCCGCTGTTTCCAACGCGCGCTGCAGGAGGATCGTCGGCTGGCGATGGCGTGGTGGGGGATCGCGTACGCACTCGGGCCGAACTACAACAAGCCGTGGGAGGCGTTCGGCGAGGACGAACTCGGCGGCACCGTGACCGAGGTGTTCGCCGCGACCGCCTCCGCGAGCGAACTGTCCGACAGCGCGAGCCCGGTCGAGTCCGCGTTGATCGAGGCGCTGCGAACTCGGTATCCGGCACCGGCGATGGTCGACGACCTCGCCGCCTGGAATGCGGGCTTCGCCGAGGCGATGGCCGGCGTCTATCGACGCTTCGGCAATGATCTTGATGTCGCGGTGATCTATGCCGACGCCTTGATGAATCTGACCCCGTGGGCGTTGTGGGATGTCTGCAGCGGACAACCCGCGCCCGGGTCGCAGGCGTTGTTGATCAAGGAAGTGCTGGAGCGCGCGCTGGATCTGCCCGGTGGTCGTGATCATCCCGGCGTGCTGCATCTCTACATCCATCTGATGGAGATGTCCGGCGCGCCGGAGTCGGCGCTGCCGGTGGCGGATCGGCTGCGCGGGCTGGTGCCCGACGCCGGACACCTGGAGCACATGCCGACCCATCTCGATGTGCTGGTCGGCGATTATCGACGGGTGATCAGCTCCAACACCGATGCGATCATCGCCGATGATCGGTTCGTCGCCCGCGAGGGTGCGATGAACTTCTACACCCTGTATCGCTGCCACGACTTGCACTTCCGGTTGTACGGAGCACTGTTCGCCGGGAAGAGCGAGGTGGCGTTGCAGACGGCTGAGCTGATCGAGCGCGCGGTGCCGGAAGGGCTGCTGCGGCAGCAGAATCCGCCGATGGCGGACTGGGCCGAGGGGCTGCTCGCGATGCGGGTGCATGTGCTCGTCCGCTTCGGTCGATGGGACGAGATCCTGGCGCTGCCCTTTCCCGATGATCAAGATCTCTACTGCACCAGCACGGCGATGCAGCACTACGCCCGCGGCATCTCGTACGCGATCACCGGTGATCATGATCATGCTCAGCAGGAGCAGCAGCTCTTCCGCAAGGCGGTCGAGAGCGTGCCCGAATCCCGTACCCTCTTCAACAACACCTGCCGAGACATCCTGGGCATCGCCTCGGCCATGCTGGACGGTGAGATCGCCTATCGTTCCGGTGACTTCGAGACCGGCTTCGCCCAGCTCCGGAAGGCGATAGAGCTGGACGACACCCTTCCCTACGATGAACCCTGGGGCTGGATGCAACCCACCCGGCATGCCTACGGAGCGCTGCTGCTGGAGCAGAACCGGGTCGCCGAGGCCGAAGCGGTCTATCGCGCTGATCTTGGTTTCGATCTGTCCGTGCCGCGCTCCCAGCAACATCCCAACAACGTCTGGGCGCTGCACGGCTACCACGAGTGTCTGGAACGGCTGGGCAAACACGAGCAGGCGATGATCATCAAACAGCAACTCGACTTCGCCCTGGCCCAGGCCGACGTACCCATCGCCTCGTCCTGCTTCTGCCGGCTCGACGTCAGCGACGCACCACCCTGCGAGTGCTCAGCGGATCATCACTAGACCCGGATGACCTTCGGCCCGACAGTGCTGTAGCGCTGGGCGGTCGTCCGCGGTAGCTGGGTGCCGGTGACGATCCAGGTCAGCTCCGCGACATCGGCGAATTTTGCGAAGCTGGTGACGCCGAATCGGGTGTGCTCGCACAGCAACGCCGATTGGCGGGCGGCCACCATCGCCGCCGCCTTGGCCTGGGCCACGGCAGGGTCAGG
>DATCVL010000356.1:0-3619 GCA_036566865.1 Microlunatus sp. | reverse complement strand
TGTCATGGGGTCCCTGGGAGCAATGTGCTTGGATTGTGCCAGCAACGCGGAGATTGCGTCGTTGGCGATCAGACCGGGGGAAATCCTGTTGACCCTGATACCGCGGCTGGCGAACTCGTTCGCCAGCGCCTTGCTGTAGGTGGACAGTGCGGCCTTGGCCGCCTGATAGGGGGCGTCGGGGCCGATCGGCAGGTGGGCGCCTACCGAGGTGACGTGGATGATCGCGCCGCCGCCTCGTTCGATCATCTCGGGGAGTATTGCGCGGTCCAAGCGGACCGAAGCGAGCAGGTTCAGCTGAAGTGTCTGTTCCCAGATGTCGTCCGATGCCGACAGTAGCCCGTCGGGTGGCGGGGTCCCGGCGCCGACGTTGTTGATCAGTGTGTCGATGCCGCCGAGTAGATCGGTCGCGGTGGCGACTAGCTCGGCGCAGCCCTCTGCCGTGCTGAGATCGGCTGAGACGAAATGCACTGCGGGGGGCAGGTTTTCGGCATTCTTTCTGGCTGCCGCGACGACTGTCGCGGCGGCGGCTGCGAGACGGGCAGCGACGGCGCGCCCGATTCCTTTGCTGCCACCAGTGACAAGAATGCGGCGGCCGCGCAGGCCGCCCCACTCGATGGCGTTGGTCGTGATCGGTTCGGGCATGGCATTCCTTTTCGTGAAGGGATAGGGGGTGCTCGCGGGTCAGCGCTGGACAATCGTGAATTTCGATGATCTGCTTCCCGACGCGGGCGGCGATCCCAGCTGGCAATAGATTGCTGGAGACGAGGTCGGCAGAGTGTTGCCACCACCGTCCACAACCGACGGTCACCGTCAGCTCAGCGGGGCTAGGGCGGTGCGAGGCACATCCGCGGGCTGACGTTGCGCACCGGCAATTCACTGGGTTCATCGAGGTGTCGGGGCGACGGCGACGACCCGTACGTGGGTGTCGGCGACCTCGGCCCCCGGCGATGGACGGCGTCGGCTGGCAGTGGCTCGCGTCAGTATCGGTACGGGGGTCCAGTTGGCTGGTGGCGGTGTTGTTGACCGGCATCTCTAGTTCGTTCCCTGCCTCGACGAGCTCGTGCGCGAGCAGTCGGGGTGATTCGCGGTCGGCGAAGGGGGCCACCAGCACGAGATGGGGCCGCGTCCGGCCAAGTGGGCGGCGATATCGCCCCCGAATGTCGCCCCCGAATATCGCCCTCGATGCCGGACCTGGCGCGGATCACGACGGGGTCCGGCCCTTCGTTTGCGGTGCGGTGGTCATGTCCAGAACGCTAGACTCTGACATCAGTGTCAAGGTCAACATCGGAGATGTTCGGAGAAGCGTGGTGCAGATCGGGGAACTCAGCGAAGCCACCGGCGTGAGCACTCGTTCCCTGCGCTACTACGAGCAACAGGGCCTGCTGCAAAGCCACCGCAGAGCCAATACCTATCGCGAGTACGAGCCGGACGCGATAGAGCGGGTCGCGTTCATCCAGGACCTGTTCAGTGCGGGCCTGTCCTCGACGGTCATCCGGAACAGCCTTCCGCTGGCCGGAGACACGCGCACGGAGGTGGATTGCTCAGCACTTCTGGTTCGTGTCCGTGAGGTTCGTGATGCCCTTGTCCGGCAGGAACGACGCCTGGCACAACGCCGAAAAACCCTCGACAGTTATCTCGCCGGTGACGCCACACCCCGTGGCATGTTGTCCACTTCTCCCCGGCCAGTCGCGGACTGACACGGCAGCTGTAGTTCTCGATCTGGGTTGGTCGTGGCAGTGGCGTTGTTGCTGGTGGCAAGCGGCGCTTTCCCTGTGTTCGCCGCTGAGGCCAGGACGAACGGGTGTGGCAGGTCAACGCGCCCGATATTCAACCTTGGCGACACAACCGCATCGCAGCGGCAGACGCGGCGAGTCAGTGGCAGTCGGAGCCCTGAGTCTGCGACAAACCGGTGGGGCGGTTGCGGATGTCGCCGCTGACGCGACCTCTTACGCCGGCCCGGACGCGAGCTTCGCCATCGTGGGATGGGCCGCGACGATGCCGCAGTGACTCAGCCTGGCCAGGTTCGTTCCGATGGTCCTGTGATCCGCCGACGGGCGACGCTGTACCGCACGTTGTCAACTTCGAACCGTCGGAGAAGGGCCAGTGTTCGAGCCATCGTCGGCAACACTTCGGCCCCGTCTCAGATCTCCTCGCGCTGACGACGTCCCAGGCACACGCGTTGTCCTGCCTTCCGGGCTCGACCGCTCCTTCGGAACGACGAACTGGGCACCTCGGGTCGCGCGCGCCGTACGCCAGAGCGGCCACCGTGCGCGATGCTGCGACCGAGCTGGTTCATATCGGTGTTCGCCGATCCGCGCTTCATGTTCGACGACTTGGGTCCGTAAAGATCGGCCGCCCTTGTGCTGGAAGTGGGCAGGATGCGCTCGAGAAAACGGACGGTGTCATGCGCCGCTCCTACGAAAGCGCCTACAACCGTATCCGTTGAGGGATGTTCGCTATCACCACGGACGCAGTCGAACGGGAGACGGCCGCCAAGCTCGCACGACAGTTCGCAGAGGTGTTCGCTCCGACGAGGCACCTCTCGGCCTGTGTAGGCACGGTCTAGCGATCCCTGTTTGACCTTCGCGCGCCGGGCCACGATGTAGTTCATGATCGATCGAACAGGGCTGGCCGAGTTCTTGCGGAGACGGCGGGAGGACCTGCAGCCGGAGGACGTCGGCATCCCACGCGGTCCACGCCGGCGCACTGGCGGTCTTCCGACGTTGCGAGCGAGCCCTGTCCGAGATAGGGATCGCTCCATCCCCGACCACACGCCAGCTGGTGGACGATCTTCGCCGGTGAGGCGTCTTTTCTCGATGCTCACGCTGTCGCGGCATCCTCGCAGGATGACGTCAGCCACCAAGAAGGTCGTCCCTCGTCACCGATGCGGCTAGCCGCCAAGGTGACCTCATCACGACAGCCCTGACGCGAGCGGGCCACAAAGTCTATGCCCCGGTTGGAGTCGAGGGAGGAGCGTCGGGTTCAGAATTCACGGTGTCGGTCGACCCGCAGGATGGGTCCGCGGTCAAGTTCCTCCAGCTGGGCCTGGGCGACCAGGCGTCCGCCGATGAAGCGATTCGTTCGGTGGTCGAGAGCGAGGGCCGCTTGGACGTCGTCGTCCACAACGTCGGCCTGCACACGTACGGGATCACGGAGGCGTTCGCTCCCGCGCAGATGGCCGCACTCTTCGACATCAACGTCTTGGGGTCTCAGAGAGTGAACATCGCAGCACTGCCGCACATGCGCCGACGGGAGTCCGGACTGCTGCTCTGGGTCGGATCGACCGCAACGCGCGGTGGGCTCACACCGTTCATGGGCCCCTACGCGGCCACCATGGCCGCCGTCGACCTCCTTGCCCAGAGCTATGCGCTCGAGCTCACGCGGTTCGGGATCGAGTCGTCGATCGTGCTCGCAGGGACCCCCAGTCCCGACGAGGGTGCCAGCCTGCGCGTCGCGCCCTCGCGCCGCGCCGTGTCCGATGCCTACGGTCGCTACAACGACCTCCTCGACGACATGCCGGGCCGGTTGGCCGAGCTGCTGCCGGAGGAGCTCGACGACAGGGTGGTTGCCGGCGAGCTCCGTCGGATCATCGAGCTCCCAGTCGGACGTCGGCCGTTCC
>DATCVL010000355.1:0-9484 GCA_036566865.1 Microlunatus sp. | reverse complement strand
TCGCCCGGCATCACCATCTCGGTGCCCTCCGGCAGGTGCACGACGCCGGTGACGTCGGTGGTCCGGAAGTAGAACTGCGGGCGGTAGTTGTTGAAGAACGGCGTGTGACGACCGCCCTCCTCCTTGTTCAGGATGTAGACCTGACCCTCGAAGTCGGTGTGCGGGGTGATGCTGCCCGGCTTGGTCACGACCTGGCCACGCTCCACGGCCTCACGCTTGGTGCCGCGCAGCAGCAGGGCGGCGTTGTCGCCGGCCTGAGCCTGATCGAGAACCTTACGGAAGACCTCCATGCTGGTGACGGTGGTCTTGATGCTGTCCCGCAGGCCGACGATCTCGACCTCTTCGTTGACCTTGAGCACACCACGGTCGACCAGGCCGGTGACAACGGTGCCACGACCGGTGATCGTGACGACGTCCTCGATCGGCATCAGGAACGGCTTCTCGGTGTCGCGCTCCGGCTCCGGGATGTACTCGTCCACGGCGGCCATCAGGTCGAGGATGGACTTGGTCCACTTCTCGTCACCGTTCAGCGCCGGGAAGGCGGCAACCTGGACAACCGGGGCGTTGTCGCCGTCGAACTCCTGGGAGTTCAGCAGCTCGCGAACCTCGAGCTCGACGAGCTCCAGGATCTCCTCGTCGTCGACCATGTCGCACTTGTTCAGTGCAACCACCATGGCCGGCACGCCGACCTGGCGGGCCAGCAGCACGTGCTCGCGGGTCTGCGGCATCGGGCCGTCGGTGGCGGCAACCACCAGGATGGCGCCGTCCATCTGCGCCGCACCGGTGATCATGTTCTTGACGTAGTCGGCGTGGCCCGGGCAGTCAACGTGGGCGTAGTGCCGATTGGCGGTCTGGTACTCGATGTGGGCGATCGAGATGGTGATCCCGCGCTGCCGCTCCTCGGGCGCCTTGTCGATCTGGTCGAACGCCTCGGTGCTCGGGTTGGCAACCGGGTCCTGGTCGTGGAGCACCTTCGAGATCGCCGCGGTCAGAGTGGTCTTGCCGTGGTCGATATGCCCGATGGTGCCGATGTTGACGTGCGGCTTGGTCCGCTCGAACTTGGCCTTGGCCACTGGGGCTCCTCACTTGCGGTGTCGCCGCGCTGGTCGCGTGGCGAACTAGTTGGTTTTACTGACTTGCTGTTTACCCGGACCCGGGTTGTCCGTCCTGAGTTGGGCAATCCGGCCTAAGTTTTGCCGCTCGGCCCCGCCCGGGTCAAACCCGATCCGGGACCACTGCGGGTGAAGCTCACTCTCCGCGGGACTTGGCAACAATCTCGTCGGAGACGTTTCTCGGGGTCTCGGCGTAGGAGTCGAACTCCATCGAGTACGACGCCTGTCCCGAGGTCTTGGAGCGGAGATCGCCGACGTAGCCGAACATCTCCGACAGTGGCACCAGGGCCACCACCAACTTGTTGCCGTGCGCATCCTCCATGGACTGGATCTGGCCACGGCGGGCGTTCAGGTCACCGATGACGGTGCCCAGGTAGTCCTCCGGGGTGGTCACCTCGACCCGCATCATCGGCTCCAGGATGGCCGGATCGGCACGCCGTGCAGCCTCCTTGAACGCCATCGATCCGGCGATCTTGAACGCCAGTTCGGAGGAGTCGACGTCGTGGTAGGCACCGTCGGTCAGGGTGATCTTGATGTCCTCGACCGGGTAGCCGGCCAGCACGCCGAACTGCATGGCCTCCTGGATGCCGGCGTCCACCGAGGGGATGTACTCCTTCGGAATCCGGCCACCGGTGACCGCGTTCACGAACTCGTACCCCGAACCGGCTTCCTGCGGCTCCAGGTTGATGATCACGCGACCGTACTGACCCGAACCACCGGACTGCTTCTTGTGGGTGTACTCGACCTTCTCCACCGGCCGGCGCAGCGTCTCGCGGTAGGAGACCTGCGGCTTGCCGATGTTGGCCTCGACCTTGAACTCACGCTTCATCCGGTCGATCAGCACCTCGAGGTGCAGCTCGCCCATGCCGGCGATGATCGTCTGACCGGTCTCCTCGTCGGTGTGCACCCGGAAGGTCGGGTCCTCCTCGGCGAGTCGCTGGATGGCCATCGACAGCTTTTCCTGGTCGGACTTGGTCTTCGGCTCGATCGCCTGTTCGATCACCGGAGCCGGGAAGTCCATCGACTCCAGCACAACCGGAGAGCTCGGATCACACAGGGTTTCGCCGGTGGTGGTGTCCTTCAGGCCCATCACCGCGACGATGTCGCCAGCGCTGACGCTGTCGATCTCCTCGCGCTTGTTGGAGTGCATCCGGTAGACCTTGCCGATCCGCTCCTTGCGCTGCTTGGTCGCGTTCAGCACCTGAGCGCCCGCTGCCAACACACCGGAGTAGACCCGTACATAGGTCAGCTTGCCCAGGTGCGGGTCGGCGGCGATCTTGAACGCCAGCGCGGCCAGCGGTTCCTCCTCGCTCGGATGCCGTTCGATCACGACCGACTCGTCGCCCGGCTTGAAGCCGTCGATGGCCGGCACGTCCAGCGGGGACGGGAGGTAGTCCAGAACAGCGTCCAACAGGGGCTGCACGCCCTTGTTCTTGAACGCGGTGCCACACAGCACGGCGGTGATCGTGCTGGACAACACGGCCCGGCGGATCCCAGCCTTGAGCTGCTCGATGGTGGGCTCCTCGCCCTCCAGGTAGATCTCCATCAGCTCGTCGTCGTTCTCGGCGACGGTCTCGATCAACTCGGCCCGGGCCGCGTCTGCGGCGTCCTTGAGGTCGGCCGGGATTTCCTCGACGTCGTAATCCTCACCGATCTTCGTCTCGCCACGCCAGGTCAACGCCCGCATGCCGACGAGGTCGACCACGCCGATGAAGTCACCCTCGGAACCGATCGGCAACTGCAGGACGGCCGCGGTCGCGTTCAGCTTCTCGCGGATCGTCCTGACGCAGTAGTCGAAGCTCGCGCCGGTCCGGTCCAGCTTGTTCACGAAGCAGATCCGCGGCACCTTGTACCGGTCGGCCTGGCGCCACACGGTCTGGCTCTGCGGCTCTACACCGGCAACGCCGTCGAAAACCGTGACC
Source organism: Microlunatus sp. (assembly GCA_036566865.1). Classification (GTDB taxonomy): domain Bacteria; phylum Actinomycetota; class Actinomycetes; order Propionibacteriales; family Propionibacteriaceae; genus Microlunatus. The sequence continues at coordinate 6,450 of DATCVL010000355.1, read as the reverse complement.
GCACCGTCCAGCACGCGCAGGTTGCGCTCCACCTCGACGGTGAAGTCAACGTGACCGGGGGTGTCGATCAGGTTGATCTTGTGATCTTTCCAGAAGCAAGTCGTCGCGGCGGAGGTGATGGTGATACCACGCTCCTGCTCCTGCTCCATCCAGTCCATGGTCGCGGCACCGTCGTGCACTTCACCGATCTTGTAATTGATGCCGGTGTAGTACAGGACCCGCTCGGTAGTGGTGGTTTTGCCCGCATCGATGTGCGCGATGATGCCGATGTTGCGGACCTTCGACAGATCGACCTTCAGTTCGACAGCCATCTCGGGAGTTCGTCCTCAGTTTTCGAAAGTGGTGGGTTCCGCGGTGCGTACGAGGTGATCTCTCGACTCGTACCCGCTACGGACATCTGGGATCGCCAGATGGGGAATTACCAGCGGTAGTGCGCGAAGGCGCGGTTGGCGTCGGCCATCTTGTGGGTGTCCTCACGCCGCTTCACCGAAGCGCCCAGACCGTTCGACGCGTCCAGGATCTCGTTCATCAGTCGCTCGGCCATCGTCTTCTCGCGACGCTGCCGGGAGAAGCTGACCAGCCAGCGCATGGCCAGCGTGGTGGAACGCGCCGGCTTGACGTCGACCGGCACCTGGTAGGTGGCGCCACCGACCCGGCGGCTCTTCACCTCGAGGCTCGGCTTGACGTTGTCCAGCGCTCGCTTCAGGGTCTGCACGGGATCAACACCGGTCTTCGCGCGGGTGCCCTCCAGCGCGGTGTAGACGATGTTCTGGGCGACGGTCTTCTTGCCGTCCAGCAGGATCTTGCTGACCAGCTGGCTGACCAGCGGCGATCCGTAAACCGGGTCGACGAGAACCGGTCGCTTCGGGGCGGGACCCTTGCGCGGCATTACTTCTCCTTCTTCGCGCCGTACTTGCTGCGAGCCTGCTTGCGGTTCTTCACACCCTGGGTGTCGAGCGAACCGCGGACGATCTTGTAGCGGACACCCGGCAGGTCCTTCACTCGCCCACCGCGGACGAGGACCATCGAGTGCTCCTGCAGGTTGTGGCCAACACCGGGGATGTAGGCGGTGACCTCGATGCCGGAGGACAGCTTCACGCGAGCCACCTTCCGCAGTGCCGAGTTCGGCTTCTTCGGGGTCGTGGTGTAAACACGCGTGCACACACCACGGCGCTGCGGAGACTCCTTCAGCGCGGGCGTCTTGTTCTTGGCCACCTTGTCGGCACGGCCCTTACGGACCAACTGCTGGATTGTGGGCACCGCTTCTCTCTCTGTTCTGGAATTGACCTGCTCGTACTACCTGCGTGCACGAGCCCCTCCTGCATGACGAGCAAGCCCGGGCCCGGTCAGGCAGCCCGGGTACGGGCTGGAATGGATCGGGTCGGTGCTTGACGCATCACACCGCACGGATGCGTTCGGGGAGACGATCAACCCCAACCACAGGCTTCGGGCGGCGCGCACGGGCACGCGCAAAGTGTCGGGCAAGCCCGAACACAAGGGACAAGATTATCCGCTGAGGTGCGGAGGGTCAAAATAGCGCCGCCGACCGCCTCCTCGGCGGCACCGACACACTCCGTGCAGCGCGTGTCGTAGCCGCTGCCGACCCTCTTGCCGGCCACCACAGTACGCAGCCGCACCAACTTCGTGGGCACCCGCATCGCGAGGTTGCGATACGGCTGCCCAGAAGCGGTGCGGCTGTCTGCTGCGGACGCTCGGATGGTGACCGAAAATCAGCCGATCGCGCTCGCGATCGACTCGTACGCCTCGTCGTCCAGCTGGACCGAGGCAGCGCCGATGTTCTCCTCCAGGTGCTCGATCGAGCCGGTCCCGGGGATCGGCAGCATCGCCGGCGAACGGCGCAGCAACCAGGCCAGGGCGATCTGCGACGGCGTGGCACCGAGTCGCTGGGCGGCCTCGGCAACCGGCCCGCCCGGGCTGGCCAGCTCTCCGGCCGAGATCGGCGCCCACGGGATGAAGCCGATGCCGTTCTCGGTGCTGTAGTCCAGCACGTCCTCCGACTTGCGGTCGGTCAGGTTGTAGCGGTTCTGCACGGTGGCGACGGTGAAGAACTCGCTCGCCCGCTCGATCTCCGCCACACTCACCTCGGACAGCCCCAGGGCCCCGACCTTGCCCTCGGCCTGGAAGGCTGCGAGGGTCTCGAACTGCTGCTCGGCCGGCACCTCGGGATCGATCCGATGCAACTGCAGCAGGTCGATCTTGTCGACCTTCAGCCGGCGCAGAATCAGTTCCATCGCCTGCCGCAGGTAGGCCGGCCGACCGACCTGCGCCCACAGATCCGGGCCCTGCCGGGTGTTGCCGATCTTGGTCGCGATCTTCACCTCGCCGTACGGATGGATCGCCTCGGCGATGATCTCCTCGCTGACGTTCGGGCCGTAGGCGTCGGCGGTGTCGATGAAGTCGGTGCCGAGCTCCACCGCGCGGCGGACGACCTGCCGGGCCACCTCACGGTCGGCCGGCTCACCCCAGATGCCGGGACCGGTGATCCGCATCGCGCCGAAGCCGAGCCGGTTCACCTTCCCCAGGTCCTTGACGGTGAAGGTCCCACTATGCCGGGCGTCCAGTGATTTCAGCTGTTGATCAGTCATGCTCGCCCCAACTGCGGAAGACCCCGTCGCTATTCCGCACAACCCGTCAGAATCCCGGCCGGGAGCCGAGATCAGTAGGGTCGTGACGTGCAGGTGAAAAGGATCATCGCCGGCCTGCCGCCGGTGCGCATGTTGCCGTCCCTGAAGTCAGCCCTGCGACGCCGCCTGACGCGCCGCCCGGAGGTCACCGGGCTGGTGATCAGCGGTGGCGGAGCCCGAGCGGACTTCGAGATCGGCGCAGCGCGCTATCTCTACGACCGGGTCGGAATCCGGCCCGACGTCATCGTCGGAACGTCGGCCGGGTCGTTCCTCGCGGCGGTGCTGGCCCAGTCCGCCGACAGCGACGGGCAGCGACGGTCGCTGGCGGCCCTGGAACGGCTCTGGCGGGAGATGCGCAGCAACGACGAGATGTTCGCCGCCAACGGATGGTTCGACATCCTCCGCCGACGCGGAATGGAATGGGCGGCCACCGAGCAACAGGGTCAGCAGTGGCGCAGCTCCATCGGCCACACGCTGGCCCGGGTCAGCACCCATCTTCCGATTCCGACTCCGAAGAGCCGCAGCGATTCGACCATCGGCATCGTCGAGATCGTCTCCGCGGTCCGCGAGATCGGCCGGGCCGGGCCGGAGGTGGAGAGCCTGCTGCAGGGGATGAGCCGGGAGCGTTCGCTGTACCGGATCGGGCCGCTGATGGACAAGGTGCTCGGCCAGGGTGTCTTCGTCGGATCGAAGGTGCCCGAGTCCGGGCTGACGCTGCGGATCGCGGCGGTCAGCCTGGAGAGTGGTGAACTGCGTTATGTCACCGAGCGCGGTGCCCTGGTCGACCGCAACAATCAGCCGTGCGATGACGGCCCGGTCGACCTGACCGACGCGATTCGTGCCTCCTGCGCGATTCCCGCGGTGTTCGAGCCGGTTCGGCTGGGCACCGACACCTACGTCGACGGTGGCGTACGGGAGACGTTGGCGACCAGGATCGCCGTCGAGCAGCTGGGCGTGACGAAGTGCTACGCAATCGTCGCCAACCCGGCCGGTGTCCCGCCGGAGAGCAGTTACCAGGATGCCGATCTGATGTCCGTGGCCGTCCGGGCCACCGTGGAGATCATGACCGACGAGGAACTGCAGGACGAGGTCGCGGGCGCCCGTCGGGACGGCGCGATCGTGATCGACCCCGAACTGGATCTGCACGACATCCTCACCGTCGACCCCGGGCTGACCGCGCTCTCGATGGACTACGGATATCTCCGGGCGGCCGAGACGGTCACCGGCAGCAGCGCCGCCCAGCACAAGTTGATCAAGGACGCGATCCAGCTCCGCCGCGACACCTGGGAGCTGGAGCGGGACGTGTTCATCGGTCAGCTGGAGGACGGCGGGTCGACGCCGTCGATCTCCGGGGCACACGCGATGCGGTGGATTCGCTCGGCCGAACTCGGATCGATGCCACCGGTCGACCTCACCGACGTCGAGCAGCCGGACCTCACCGAGCTGGCCGGATTGAAGCTACAGCTCCGCGACCTGGTAGCCCAGATCGACTCCGACCTACTGCCACCTGGCGCACACGACTGGTGGCGGCGGTTCGAGGGCCACAGCTTCGACATCCCCTTCGCCCCCACCTGGACGGACTGAGTCTCGGGCTCTTCGCGGGCGCGGTCGACCTCGGCGACCGCGCTCGGCGCTGGGCGTTTCCCAACCACAGTCGAGTTCCGGCGCAGAACCGGAACCCGCCGCGTACGTTTCCCAACCACAGTCGAGTTCCGGCGCGGAGCAGGAACCCTCCCCGCGTACGTTTCCCAACCACAGTCGAGATCCGGCGCAGAACCGGAACCCACCCCGCGTACGTTTCCCAACCGGGGTCGAGTTCGTGGCCTTCAGAAGAGGTCGAAACCGCCGCGTTCGGCCACCATCTGACGAAGTTCGACGGGGAGATCGTCACCCGCCTCGAGCAGTCGGGGCAGCAACTCCCGCTCGGTGGTGGAGGCCCGGTAGACCAGCGAGATGGTGACGTCATGATCGCGGGGGCGGCTGATGCTGATCGGATCACCGGCCCCGATCCGGCCCGGCTTGATCACCTTCAGGTACGCCCCCGGCCGGGCCACCAGGGTGAAGGTCCGCAGCCAGCCCTTCTCACCGACCCAGCCACGGAAGGTCGAGCACGGGATCCGCGGACAGGTCACCTCCAACTCGACCCGATCATGATCATCTTCGGAACCGATCAGCCAGCGCTCACCGATCCGGGACTCGTTCACGTCGATGCCGACCGTGGTCAGGTTCTCCCCGAAGAAGCCGTTCGGCAGGTCGCGGCCCAGCCGCTCCTGCCAGGCATCCAGATCCTCACGGGTGAAGGAATACACGGCCTGATCGTCGCCGCCGTGATTGGCCCGGTCGCCGATGAAGTCGCCGACGAGCCCGCTGCCCAGACCGCCGTCCTTGGGTCCGGGCGCGCGCACCTCGACCCCGCCGTGCACCGGTGTCTTGCCGATTCCAGTACTGGCCGTTTCCTTGTGGGGATTGGGTTGTGGACTGCCGACATTGACCGTATCGACCCTGCTGGCTCCGGTTCCGAACACCGCCACAGCCTAGGGCCAACTCGACCGCAGGGCGGTGCCGTTTGAACGATCTCCGCCCTCCCGCGGGTCAGTCGTCCCTCTGCTGGGCGACGTACCGATCGAGGGTGTCGTTCTGCAGCGCCGCGGCCAACCGCTTCATCTTCTTGCTGTCGACCACGTCGACCGACTGGCCGTCGATCATCGAGGTGCCGGAGACCGGCGCCTGCAGAGTGACCAGTGACTGGGCCGCGGACTTCATCGAGCCGGCCAGCCCGAGAATCGCCTTGTCGGTCAGGCCGGAGTCGACGGTGACGTACTGGGCCAACTGCGAGACGACCTTGGAGAGTTTGCCCGGGTTGGCCAGCGTCGACGGGCTCGCGACCTTGGCCACCAGAGCCTTGACCACCTTCCGCTGATTGGCTGCCCGGTCGAAATCACCCTGGGCCAGCGAATGTCGTTCCCGGACGAACCACAGCGCCTTCTTGCCGGAGATGGTGATCTTGCCCTTCGGGTAGTTGAACCCGTGGCTGCTGAACGCCTGGGTGTTGTTCACGGTGACCCCGCCGACCGCTTCGGTCAGATCGGCGAAACCGGAGAAGTCGACCACCGCCGCGTGGTCGATGGTGATCCCGGTCAGCTGGTTGACCGTCTCGGCGACCAGCTTGGTGCCGCCGTAGGAGTAGGCGGCATTGATCTTGTTCTCGCCATGGCCGGGCACCTCGACCCACATGTCACGCGGGAAGGAGATCAGGTACGCATCCTTCCGGTCGGCGGTCAGGTGCAGCAGCATCAGCGTGTCGCTGCGGCCGTCGCCGGAGTCGCCTTCCTTGCTCTGCGCCTGGTCCCGACTGTCCGAGCCGAGCAGCAGGACGTCGACCGGATCGCCTTTGTCGGGGTCGGCTGTGGTCGCGGTACTGCTCGGCGACTGGTTGGACGGCAGGTCGACGGTTCGCTTCAGCTGGCCCAAACCGTCGGTCAGCGACCAGGCCTGGTAGCCGCCGAAGGCCGCCACCGGGACCAGTGCGATACCGCCGATCAGGAGCGCGCGGCGACCGACACGACGACCGCTTGCGTGTTGAGGCGAAGATTTCACCCGTCTTGTCTAGTGGCTCGGCGGGGCCGGACGGCCATGGATCGACCATGACTTTGCTGTGAATCCGGTCTGGCTCTGAACTTTCGCTGAAGACGCGGTTTCCGCGCGGCCAATCGTGTGATCTACGTCAAAGTCCTGTGATCTTGATCATGTCGGGCGATCCTGCCGCCGCTGCTCCTCATTCGGCCGGGTAGATCTCGATCTCGGA
>DATCVL010000354.1:0-24099 GCA_036566865.1 Microlunatus sp. | reverse complement strand
CCCGCCGCTGATTCGATCATCCCGTCGCTGATTCGATCACGTGCGCCGCGTGCCGCTGCCGCCCGCCCGGTGCGCCAGGTCGGCCCCGTAGGAGGCCTCGATCCACGTCTAGGGGCCGTCGCCGGGTCGAGCGTTTCGACGTGGGTGGAGCAGTCATCCTCCGCTTGCGGCTAGTCGCAGCCAGACCCGCCTCCGGTTGGGAAACGTCCGCGTCACCACCCTCCAAACCCCGACGAAACTCAACCCCGGCTGGAAAACGAGCGCTCCCACCTCGCGCTTTGCTGCGGTCGCCGGTTCTCCCGATCCACCTCCACTACTGGACGATTCCAGGCCGCCGACGGCCGAGGATCGTGCCCTGTGAGTCCCCGATCCAGGGCGACGAGGCCTTGCGATCGCGTCGATGATCTTGAGCCCGGCCGCCGGTGGTTGGATGAGGGGGTGGGCGACGTTGACGTGGCGATCATCGGAGGCGGGCACAACGGGCTGGTGGCCGCTGCCTACCTGGCGCGCGCCGGGAAGTCGGTGGCAGTCCTGGAGGCGCGGGATCGCCTCGGTGGCGCGGTGGCCGGCGAACGCCCGTTTGCCGGTGTCGACGCTCGGCTGTCACGATTCTCCTACCTGGTGTCGCTGTTGCCGGACAAGATCATCTCCGATCTTGATCTCGACCTGGAGTTACGATCCCGGGCGGTCGGCTCGTACTCCGCGATCGGTGATCACGGACTCTTGGTCGAGCGTCCCGAAGGTGCCGCGACCAGGGCCTCGTTTGCCGAACTGACCGGCGATACCGGTGAGTACGAGGCCTGGCAGCGGTTCCATGATGATCTTGGACGATTCGCGGCAGCGGTGGCACCGACGCTGACCGGACCACTCCCCCGGGCCGGTGAGATCCGTAGCCGGGTCGGCGACATCCTGTGGGATGCGTTGACGCGCCGACCGATCGGCGACGTGGTCGTGGATACCTTCGCCGATGACACCGTACGCGGGACGATCCTGACCGATGCGCTGATCGGCACCGAGGCGGACGTCCATGATCAATCTCTGCTGCAGAATCGCTGCTTCCTCTACCACGTGATCGGCCGCGGCACCGGTGAGTGGCGGGTGCCGGTCGGCGGGATGGGCGCCGTGGCAGCAGCGCTGACGCGAGCAGCCGAAGAAGCCGGAGCGGAGTTGATCACCGAGGCCGCAGTGACCGAGCTCACCCGAGCTGATGATCATTGGAGTGTCGGCACCGCCGACGGCAGATCCTGGCGTTCCCCCTACGTGTTGGCCAATTGCTCCCGCTGGACCCTCGACCGGCTGCTCGGGCACCACACGGCCAAACCGTTCGGTAATCAATTGAAGATCAACATCGTGATGCGACGGCTGCCCAGACTCCGCTCCGGCATCGACCCCGAGATCGCGTTCGCCGGAACCTTGCATCTGCATCAGGGCTACCACGAGCTGCGGGCTGCGCATCGGGCCGCCGCGGCGGATTGGTTGCCGGACCCGTACCCGTGTGAGGTCTACTGCCACACGCTCACCGACCCGAGCATTCTCGGCCCGGAGTTGATCAAGGAAGGTTGGCATACGCTCACCCTCTTCGGCCTGCACGCACCGGCCGGCATCTTCGCCGCGGATCCGGACGTCATGCGCGAGCGGGCCAGTTCGGCCGCGTTGGCCAGTCTGCAATCGGTCCTGGCCGAGCCGCTGTCCGACTGCATCGCGACCGACGCGAACGGCGATCCCTGTGTCGAGGTGATGACTCCGCTCGATGTCGAAGCCGAGTTGGGCATGCCCGGCGGCCACATCTTCCACGGCGATCTGAGCTGGCCCTGGCTGGACGATGATCAACAAGCCGAGACCCCGGCCGAGCGCTGGGGCGTGGCAACCGAACACCCCGGACTGCTGCTCTGCGGCTCCAGCAGCCGCCGCGGCGGGGCCGTCAGTGGTCTCGGCGGCCACAGCGCCGCGATGGCCCTGCTGGAGTCGGACGGCGCCGATTTCAGATCCCGCCCCGATCGCTGCTAATGTTTCTCCGCGCACGCGCCATTAGCTCAATTGGCAGAGCAGCTGACTCTTAATCAGCGGGTTCGGGGTTCGAGTCCCTGATGGCGCACCAAAACCCCTAGCCAGAGCCGTCTAGGCTCCGCGGCGATCATCGTCAGCCACGGTTTTCGGTTTCTGGCAGCGCGTCCCTTGACGCAGCCTCCAACGCCAACGCAGCCTGCGAGCCCACGGCCCACCGCCCCATGGAGACGTCCCACGTCATCGAGGGCCGACTGTTAGCGACCTGACCGCACCAAACGATCGGGGTCAGCGATGAACACCCTGGCGGCCGGACCCGAAGGTCGGCAGAGTTGGCAGATGACTACACCGTTACCGATGAGCGTTGGAGCGGTCACGATCGCTGCCGCTCGACCCGGAGCGCTGGCCCGCTTCTACTCCGCCCTCCTGGGCTGGCCCTACATCCGTGAGGAGGCTCCCCGCCCGGGCACACCGGCCGACAGCGGATTCGCGCTGGTCTGTCCGCCGGAAGGTGTCACCGGGATGGCGCTGAATTTCGAGTACGACGCCCACTACCGGCGACCGGTCTGGCCCAGCGTCGCCGGAGAACAAGCCATCACCCAGCACCTGGACGTCGGTGTCGCCGACCTCGACAGCGCGGTCAGCTGGGCTGTCGAATGTGGAGCGACGCTTGCCGACCATCAGCCAGGTGACGACTTCCGGGTCCTGATCGACCCGGACGGGCATCCGTTCTGTCTGTGCCGTTGATCACCGCCGAGCCGACGAGACCTGCAGGTCAGCACCGGTCTCAATACTTGGGTGAGGTCGTGCATCGGCAGAAACCCTGCCAGTACGAGGGAACGCCCGCGCCGCCCCGTACCAAGGTGCTGGATCAGCCAACCCAGCGCGGGCCCGCTCGGACACACGAGTGAAGTCGTCCGGGGCAAGATCAACAGCACCCCGGGAGAGACCCGATCGATCGCCGGCGTGATCATGGTCCAGTCGTCCCAGGTTCCAGACCGTGCGTTCGGCCCGATAGCGACTGCCGGCAGATTTCGATGGGCACCGGACCGATCGGGCTGCTACTGTCGCGGCGATCGTGATCCATCGGCGGGAGGTGAGCCCCATGAACGCAGTGTCCGTATCGGGTGCTCCACTGCAATCCACGATCGCGCGGCTGAGGTAGTCGCCACCGGGAGCCCCCGCCAGGCAATTCGCGAGAGGCGACTCCCATGAACACAACACCTTCTTCCGCACCGAACCCCTCTTCGACGACCGATCACGACCGGGAGGGATCCGATCAAGATCATCCGCAGGTCGACGCCACCCAACGGACACCCGCCGCGGGGAAGCTAGCGTTGGTCCTCGGCGGTGGCGGATCGGCCGGCAATGCGTGGTTGATCGGTGTCATCGCCGGGCTGCACGACGCCGGGTTGGATGTGACCGACGCTGACCTGATCATCGGGACCTCGGCCGGCTCGACCGCCGCCGCCCAGATCACCAGCGCGACCCCGACCGCATTGCTGGCCAGCATCCTTGCCGAGGTGCCCCAGCCCCGTCCCGCTCCCATCCGGTCCGACGCGGGACACGTTCCGATCAGACCGGCGGACCAGCTGGAGAGGACGAACAAGATCATCGCCGCCGCAGAGGATGCGGCAGACATGCGCCGCAGAATTGGCGCGGCTGCGATCGAACTGGATGCAGGGGCGGACGGCTCCTGGCAAACGCGATGGCGCGCGACCGTCGGCGCGCGGCTGCCCAGTCAGCACTGGCCGCAACGGGCGGTACGGGTTGTCGCGGTCGATGCCCACACCGGCGCACCGGTCGTGTTCGACCGCAACAGCGGAGTCGACCTGGTGGACGCTGTTGCCGCCAGCTGTTCCAGTGGCGTCGCCTACCGGATCGGGGACGACCGCTACATCGACGGCGGTTACCGACGATCCAGCGAGAATGCCGATCTGGCTGCCGGATACGAGCGGGTGCTGGTGCTGTCACCGCTCGGAGGCAGGACGCGGATGCCACTGGAATGGGACATGCAACTCGCGGTCCAGGTCGAGGAACTGCGCGCCGGCGGCAGCACGGTCGAAACGATCTTGCCGGACGGCAGCTCCCGTGACGCGTTCGGCAGCAATCTGATGGATCCGACCAGGCGACCGCCCGCCGCTCGAGCCGGGTACGACCAAGGCAAAGCCGCCGCCGAGCAGCTCACCGATTTCTGGCGCTGACGCCCTCGGACCAGTCGACCCAGCGGATGTGGCGAACCGGGTCATCCCGCAGCGCCGATCGGCGCGACCAGCCTCACGCCACACTTGTGTCCGCCCGACTTTCTATGCCTGTAGGCGAATCCGGTCGGGTCCTCCGACCGGAGTCATGCCTGCTCGGCCGCCCGCGGCGTCATCGTGAGCCGACCCGGGAATCGGCGAGCCAGGTAGGCCTCCCAGGCGCCGGTGCCGGTTGCGTGATCGGGAGCCAGGTTGGCGCCGGCCCGAAAAGCGGCCACCGACTGGCCCGGGACCGGCATGTTCACGATCACCCGACGCTTTCCGGTTGCGGCGAGGTAGTCGCGGGCCAGTTGATCGAACGGGTAGATCCGCGGGCCGGCGAGCGGCGGGGCCATGCCGGCCGGATCACCGAGGGCCAGCTCGGTCAGACGCTGCGCGACATCGTCGACGTCGACCGGTTGGAAGCTCACTCCCTTGAAGACCGGCAGCAGCAACGGCACCTTGGACAGCTGATCCAGTTGATCGACGACGAAGCTGTGGAATTGGGTCGGCCGCAGCATGGTCCAGGGGATCGGCGAGCTCATGATCACGTCTTCGGCCTCACGCTTGGCGGCGAAGTAGCCGAACATGCTGCGATCGACCCGGCTGACGACCGGGATCCGGTCGGCCCCGACCACGGACACGTGGACGATGTGTTCGACGCCGGCCGCGGTGGCGGCGCCCACCAGGTGACGTGCCTTGTCCGCGTCACCCTGCTGGCTGCCGGCGCAGTGCACGACCGTGCGTACGTCCCGAACCGCGGCGTCGAGCCCCTCCCCCGTCGACACGTCGCCGCGAACCCACTCCAGGTCGTCGTTCGGTTGCTCCGATCGGCTGAGCAGCCGCAGCTCGGCGCCGGCATTCTGCAACACGGGCACCAGTGCCCGGCCGAGGGTTCCGGTGGCTCCGGTGATCAAGATCTTCGCTGACATCAGCTGCTCCTGGTAACTCGACGTTGATCAGCGCGATCGGCGCTGCCGGCAGGCACGAACTCATTCTCGCTGCCGTCACAGGCCATGACGTCCGCGCCGACCACAATGTGACGAGGCAGACCCGGCTGCCGGGAGATGAGATCAAGATCACCAATTCCGGTCGGCGTCTTGTACCGGGCACTCCACAGCACCTCGTGGAGCATCACCACGGAGAGCCCGTAGAGCATGCCGGCCAGAAGATGATCTTTGATCGGCGGGCCCTCCGGTGGACGATCAAGATCAACAGCAGCCGATCGGGAGTCCGTCCCCTGGTCGCGAGGGTTGAGGCTGGATGTAGTCCGGTCAGGTGCCACGGTGTCGGAGGAACAGTCGGGTCAGAGCCGGGTCGCGGTGCGGACCAGTCCCGCCACGGCCATCGAACGACTCTGCGGCGGCCAGGCGATCACGGTGGTGACCCGGGGCGCATCCACCACCGGCACCACCGCCAGGCCATCGTGCAATTGAGTCCGGACCGAGTCCGGCAGGATCGCGGCAGCCCGGCCGAGTGCGATCAGCTGGAGCAACTGAGCGGAGTCGTGCACCTGCGGCCCCTGGCCGTCGGGATAGCTGCCCTCACCGTCCGGCCAGAGCGGCAGTGGCAGGTCGGACAGCTCAGCGACCTCCGCCAGCTCGACGCTCGATCGGGTGCTCATCGGATGACCGGCCGGCAGCACCAGCACTTGGCCCTCGGTGTTCAGCTCTTCGGTGTCCAATCCTGCGGTGCCGTCGAACGGTCGATGCAGCAGCGCGACATCGGCTCGCCCGTCCCGTAGCAGCCGCTCCTGCTCACCCGGTCCGCACAACAGCACGTCGACCTTCACCGCGTCCGGTTCGGCGGCGTACGCGTCCAGCAGCTTGGCCAGCAACTCGCTGGTCGCGCCGGCCTTCGTCGCCAGCACCACCCCGGCCTCACCGGCGGCCGCCCGAGCCGCCCGCCGGGTCCGTCGCTCGGCGGCGCCGACCGCATCCAGCGCGGTCCGGCTTTCGCGCAACAGCACCACCCCGGCCGCAGTCAGCCGGACGCCGCGGCTGTTGCGCTCCAGCAATGTCGCGTCCAGCCGCCGCTCGAGTTGGCTGATCGCGCGGGACAGTGGCGGCTGCGCCATTCCCAGTCGCTCGGCGGCCCGGCCGAAGTGGAGTTCCTCGGCGACCGCGACGAAGTACCGCAACTCCCGCGTCTCCATGCCCGTCACCGTACTCGGCAGCAATACCCCTGCGGTATCGCCGGACACCCGATCGGTGTTGGATCTGCCACCGCCCACCGGAAGACGATGGACGACATGACAGAACAGACGATCGCGCTGGTGACCGGCGCGAACAAGGGCATCGGGTACGAGATCGCCGCCGGGCTGGGCGCCCTGGGTTGGCAGGTTGGTGTCGGCGCCCGCGATCAGCAGCGTCGGGAGAGCGCGGTCGACAAGCTGCGGGCCGACGGCGTGGACGCGTTCGGCGTACCGCTCGACGTGACCGACGTCGACAGCGTGACGGCGGCAGCCGAGCTGATCAACCAGCGGGCCGGGCGTCTCGACGTGCTGATCAACAACGCCGCGATCACCGGCGGCTGGAATCAGCAGCCGACCGAGGTCGATCCGGAGACGGTCCGTACGGTGATCGACACCAACGTGATCGGCGTCATCCGGGTCACCAACGCGATGCTGCCGCTGCTTCGCCATTCCCCGTCGCCGCGGGTGGTGAACCTGTCCAGCAGCGTCGGTTCGCTCACGCTGCAGTCCACCCCCGGCGCCGGGACCGGTCCGATCTCGATCGCGTACGCGCCCTCGAAGACCTTCCTGAACGCGGTCACGGTGCAGTACGCCAAGGAGCTCCAGGACACCAACATCTTGATCAACGCGGGCTGTCCCGGCTTCTGCGACACCGATCTGAACGGACACCGCGGGGTTCGTCCGCCGGCACAGGGTGCGGCGATCGCGATCCAGCTGGCCACCCTGCCCGACGACGGCCCGTCCGGACAGTTCTTCGACGACTCCGGCTCCGTGCCCTGGTGACGGCCCGGTCTCAGCCGGGACCGGGTAAAAATCTGCCCGGCTGAGCCCCGACCGGCGGCATACTCAGCCCCGGACCACGAGAGCCACCGGGAGGGCGTCGATGACTGACCACGGGAGCAAGCCAACCGTCGTACTCGTCCATGGGGCCTGGCACGCACCATGGCACTGGCATCAGGTCGTTGCCGGGCTGACCGCGCAGGGGGTGCCCGTCGAGACCGTCGATCTGCCCAGTTGCGGGCCTGATCATGGTGATCTCCACGACGACGCGGCAGCCGTCCGTGCTGTGCTGGATCGCCATCCCGACGTGTTGCTGGTGCCGCATTCGTACGGCGGGATTCCGGCCACCGAGGCCGCCACCGGGCACCCGTCGGTACGCCGGATCCTCTACCTGTCCGCCTACATGGCCGATCTGGGTGAGAGCCTGGGCGGCTTCGAACCGCCGGCCGACGAGCCGAACATCCATCCCCAGGTCGATCTGGAGCTGATCGACGGGCAGAACCTGATCATGAAACCGGATCGGGCCCGGGAGGTGCTGTTCCACGATTGCCCGGACCCGGATTCGGCGGTGCAGCACCTCCGCCCGATGAGCGCGGTGGCGATCGGGCAGACGCCGCAATCCGTTGCCTGGAAGGACATCCCGTCCTCGTACGTGATCACCACCAACGATCGCGCGACTGCCGTCAGCGTTCAGCGACGGTTGAGTGAGCGGGCCGATCAGGTGTACGAGATCGCCAGCGGCCACTCCTCCTTCCTCGCCGTACCCGATCAGGTGTGCAAGATCATCACCGCAGACGTGACCGGCTGACCCCGATCCGTGGGCGATCGGGCACGTGGTGGGATGTCGGGTGTGAATCTCCTGGCGCGCTTCCGGCCAGTGGCCCAACGGGTTGTGCCCGGGGCCAGGCTGATCGACGTCCGCCCGCTGCCGGGCGGGATGTCGGCCGAGATCACGGTGCTCGAACTCGAGCACCCGGACGGTGGTCCGCAGACCCTGGTGGTGCGCGAGTACGGGCCGAAGAATGTCGCGGCCGACGCGCACCCGGCCGGCACCGAGACCGGACTCCTGCAGCACCTGCTGGATGCCGGGCTGCCGGTGCCTCGCCCGTGGTACGCCGACGACAGCGCGGAATTGCTGGATGGGCCGTTCAGCGTGATCGACTTCATCGTCGCCGACCCGCCGCCGGCGGACTGGTCGGCTGCGGCCGCCGCCGAGTTCGTCCGGCCGCTGATCCGGCTGCACGAGCTCCCGCCGGGTCCGACCCCGCTGCGGCACTACATCGATCGAGTCGACCGCTGGCTGACCGACGGGCCGGCGCAGCCCGACGAGTCGATGCGGGAGACCGTGATCCGGGAACGCCTCGGAGCCTGGTGGCCCGAACACACAGAGGGAGCGACCCGGATCCTGCACGGCGACTTCTGGCCGGGCAACACCCTGTGGCGTGACGGTCGGCTGGTCTCGGTGATCGACTGGGAGGACGCCGCGGTCGGCGATGTCCGCTCGGATCTGGCCAATCTGCGGCTGGAGCTGGTCTGGGCCTACGGGCCGGAGGCCGCCGTCGATTTCACCGAGCGGTACGCCGCCGCGGCCGGCCCCGACGCACCAGACCTGAGTGAGCTCCCGTACTGGGATCTGGTGGCGGCGACCCGGCCGGTCGGGCGGCTGCACGAGTGGGGTCTGGACCCGCTGCGGATGGACGTCTTCCTCACCCGATTCCAGGAATTCGTCGATGCCGCACTGGCCATCACCGGGTGACCGCGGGCCGGCCGAATCGGCTCCCGCCGAGGATCTCCACGGGCACCATCGGCACCCGTCGGCGCCGGCAACCTGTGCCTGAGCCGATACCCCTCGGGCCGATCAGGGTGATCGCTCCGCCGAGCGGCTAGATTCGACTCCGTGGATCAGATTCGCGGGCATCTTCTGCTCTTCCTTGCAGTGGCCATTGGATCCGCGATCCCCTTCGTGCCGACCGGCGAGATGGTCAGCGGCAGCTCCGCGCTGGCCGCCCATTCGCGACTCGACGTGTTCTTGATCTTCGTCATCACCTGGGTGGCGTCGGTGATCGGTGACACGCTGCTGCTGCTGGAGGCGCGGCTCGGATCGCGGCGGCTACGACCCTGGCTGGAACGACGCAAGTACGCCGATCGGGTGCATCAGGCGGAGAAGAAGCTGCACGGCAACGCCTTCACCGCGATCATCACCGGACGGCTGGTTCCGGGCGGTCGGGCACCGGTGATCATCGCGCTCGGACTCGGCCGGTTTCCGCTTCGTCGATTCCTGCCGGCCGATCTGGTCGGCTGCGGACTCTGGGCGTTGATCTACTCCACCATCGGCAGCATCGGCGGCAAGATCGCGAACCACCCGCTCTGGGGGATGGTGATCGCGATCGCCTTCGCGGTCTGCATCAGCGTGCTGGTCCAGCAGTTGATCAAGTTCGTGCAGTGGCGGCGCGCCCGCCGTACCGGCGAGCGGCCCGAGCACCGGGAGCTCGAGTCCCCGACCGGGCTGATCGACGAGCTGACCTACATCAGCGCCGACAAGCTGAGCGCGTCGCAGGACGGGCAGCACCCCGTACCGGACGGTCAGCACGGCGAGCACGCCGAGGAGCGGCGGCCGGCGGGGTCCCCTCGTCCGGAGATGCGGTCGGCCCGATCGCCGAAGCAGTCCCAGCGCCCCAACTGATCAGCGCGGCAGAACCGACGGGCGCGCCAAAACGCCGCCACCGGCAGACCCGGATGGCGGCGCAGTAGTGACCGAGTCAGAGATACAGGCCGGTCTGCCCGTCGTTCAGCCGCTCGGCCGCGACGGCATGGAGATCACGTTCGCGCAGCAGGATGTAGTCCTTGCCGCGGACCTCGACCTCGGCCTTGTCCTCCGGGTCGAAGAGCACTCGGTCGCCGACCTTGACCACCCGGACGCTGGCGCCGGTGGCCACCACTTCGGCCCAGGCCAGCCGACGACTCATCGACACCGTGGCCGGGATCAGGATCCCGCTGCCGCTGCGTCGCTCGCCCGGGTCGGCCTCCCGGATCACCAGAACCCGATCATGCAACATCCGGATCGGCAGCTCGCTGCCGTTGTCGAGCGACGGGCTCGCCTTCCCGGTCCGGTTCACGCCTGACGCGTCGCTGGAGCTCAGCTCTGCCTCCTCTTTCCACCGCGGACGATCCGCCGCATCACCACCACAAACGTGACGAAGCCTGCCACCGCACCCCCGATCGCCGCCAATCGGCTGGTCCTCAACTCACCGTTGGCGTAGAAGAACTGGGATCTGGCATGGTCCAGCTCGGCCCTGGCGAAGCTCTTCGCGGACTCGATCTGGCGCTGCTTCACCCGTTGGGGGTGGACCTGATCGATCAGTTCCTCGACCGAGCTCACCAGCCGTTGCCGTGTTGCGGCCAGATCGGCTTCGATCTGGGCCTTGGTACGGGGCCGTGCTGATCGGGCGCTTGCCGAACCGGACCCGGCCGAACCGGGTGAATTCGCGTCGGCCACGGTGACCTCTCTCCCATCGAGCCTGCTGCCTGCAGGACCACAACGTGCCTGTCGTTCCAGCATCGGGGCCCGCGTCACCGTCGTGATCGCGTTGATGCCCGCTCTGTCAGCGTATTGCACCGGCACTCGGCAGTTCGACCTTCCCCGCCGTCCGGCCGCGGACGATCGCGACCGCGCCGGCCGGAGCGGGACACAGCCGCGGGAGCTGCGGGTGGGTTCGTCTAGTGTTCGGGCTATGAGCGAGCGCCTGAGCCAGGGGGATGTCGCCCCCGCATTCAGCCTTCCCGATGCCGGGGGCAGCACCATCTCCTTGTCCGACTATGCGGGCCGCCGGGTGATCATCTATTTCTATCCCGCGGCGATGACGCCGGGTTGCACCACCCAGGCGGTCGACTTCACTGCCTCGATGGATGAGCTGGACGCCGCCGGCCTGAGCGTGATCGGCATCTCCCCCGACGAGCCGGCCAAGCTGGCCCGGTTCAAGGAGAAGGAGACGATCAGCTTCCCGCTGCTCTCCGACGTGGACAAGACCACGCTGACCGCCTGGGGTGCGTACGGCGAGAAGCTGCTGTACGGCAAGCTGATCGAGGGCGTGATCCGCTCCACCTTCGTGGTCGATGTGGACGACAAGGGTGTCGGCACGATCGCCGTGGCGCAGTACAACGTTCGCGCCAAGGGGCACGTGGCAAAACTGCGCCGCGAGCTCTCGGTCTGAATCCCGGCCGGCGTCAGCGCCGGGTACGTGATCAGGACTCGTCCGGGTCGATCGCGTCGACGCGCCGAAGGTCCTCCGGCGCCAGCCGCAGCCGGGCGGCGGCAACATTCTCGGTCAGATGATCAACGCTGCCGGTGCCGGGGATGGCCAGCACGTGATCGCCCTGCTGCAGGGTCCAGGCCAGCCTGACCTGGGCCGGTGTGGCGGCATGAGCGGCAGCGATCTCGGCGATCATCCGGTCCGCCTCCGGCAGCTCGGACGGAGTGCCGGCAGCGCGGGCGCCGCGGGCGCCGGACACCGAGAAGAACGGCACGTAAGCAATCCCTCGCTCGCCGCAGTAGCGAAGGGTCTCCAGCTCCTGCTGCCGGACCTCGACGCTGAACTTGTTCTGCACGCAGACGATCGGTGCGACCTGCTGCGCTTCGGCGATCTCCACCGGACCGACCCCCGACAACCCGATGTGCCGGATCAAGCCCGCCCGCCGGAGCTCGTCCAGAGCGCCGACGTATTCGCCCACGTCGGGCTCACCGCGCCTGCGGAAGTTGACCACATCCAGCTGCTCGAGGCCGAGTTGGCGGATGTTCTCCTCCACCTGACCGCGGAGCTGGTCCGGACGGAGCCGATCGGTCCATTCGCCCCACGGGTCGCGGCCGGGGCCGACCTTGGTGACGATCACCAACTCATCCGGGTACGGCGCCAGCGCCGAGTTGATCAACTCGTTGGCCGAGCGGAGAGCGGAGAAGTAGAAGGCGGCGGTGTCGAGGTGATTGATCCCGAGGTCGATCGCGGTCCTCAACACCTCGAGGACCTGCCGGCGGTCGCTCGGCCGGCCGTTGGAGAACACCCGATCTCCGGTCAGCCGCATCGCACCGAATCCGATCCGGTTGACGGTACGGTCCCCGAGCGTCCAGCTGCCGGCTTCGGCGGCGTTGGGCATGCTGCGATCTCCATTCATCGACCATCCGGGCGCGTTGTCCTCGCCCGGGGCGTACTCAGCCGACGTGGAACACCGCATTCCAGGCGCGGTAGCCGACTACGCTGACGCCCGGTGTGTGCAGGTACGGATCGGCAGCGATCAGTTCCTCGGCCTCGGCCATCGAATCGGTGGTGAAGATCATCAAGGCGCCGGAGTCGTCCTGCCACGGACCGGCGCCGAAGAGCTTGCCCTCGTCGAGCAGCCGCTGCAACCGCTCACGATGCTGCGGACGGAGCGCGATCCGTTCCGGGTCGGGGTTCTGGTAGTTCAGTTCGACGGCGATCATGGCGACACCGTACGCCGTCAGCGATCGCCGAATCTCGCGCCCGCCGCATCCTGCAGCGCCAGTCGGCGCAGGGCCAGCATCAGCGGCTCGATCAAGATCGTTCCGAGCACGGCTTGCCGGACCGCAGTGTCCGGGGAGTCCATCGGCACCGTGTCGATCTCGGCCACCGCGAGCTTGTGCAGCGCCTTCCCGTATCCCACCGCGCCACTCTTGATCAAGGTCAGCTGCGCCTGGTCGATGGCGGCCAGGGCCCGACCGAGGTCAGCCAATGCCCCGCTCCCCGGCTGCACCGACCACCCCAGCTGCTGCACCAGCCGACGCGCTTGATCAAGATCATCATCGTCCGGATCGGACTCACCGCCGATCGCCTCCGAGGCTCGCCCGAGCAACTCCAGCGGGGATTCCGGCGGATCATCGACGGCCGACAGCACGCCGCGGATCTCGGCTATCGAGAGTCGCCCCGGCCCCAGTAAGGCGCGAATCAGCCGAAGCCGATCCAGATGATCATCGTCGTACTGCGCCTGGGTCGCGGCGGTTCGTTCGCCCGCCGGCAGCAGGCCCTCCCGCAGGTAGTACTTGATCGTCGCCGTCGGCACGCCACTGCGTCGGGACAGTTCCGAAATCCGCACCGGAATCTCCTATGCAACCGTATTGGACAGTGCTACTCTCCAATATTGGAGAGTAGCAGTACCCATTATTACCTGGAGGTGCCCGATGCCCACGACCCAACCCAAGAACGCCGTCAACTCCGGACGGATGACTCATGATCACGACGGAGAGGTGGTCGTCTTCATGATCGGGATGACGATCAACAAGTGGTGGCGCCCGGACAAGTGGCTGCCCACCTTCCGCGCGATGCCGCGGATGCTGGCCGAGCTGTCCCGGGACAAGGAGTCCGGGATGCTCGGCTACCGGCTGATCTTCGACCCGCGCGGGCCCTGGCTGGTCCAGTACTGGAGCAGCCTGGACAAGCTGTACGGCTATGCCAGCAATCCGGACGCGGAGCACCGCCCGGCCTGGTCGGCCTTCAACCGGCTGACCCGCGACGGCAGCGGTGCGGTCGGTGTGTGGCACGAGACCTATCCGGTCAGCCGGGCCGAGTCGATCTACGTCCACACTCCGCCACTGGGGCTGGGCAAGGCCACCGGGACCCGCCCGGTCACCGGCCGGACGAACACGGCCCGGCAGCGGATCAAGGGCCCGCAGTCGGCATCCGAGCTCTGACCGGCGGGCGACCCGGCTTGTCGATCAGCCGGCGGATCGTGGTCCCGGCTCACCGGACCACCAGCCCCGATCCGGCCTCCGGCGCGTCAGCGGTTGGTCGTGGTCCAGCCGTCGGTGCTGATCCTGGCAGCGTCGGATCGGCGGAGCGAGTCGAAGATGATCTTGCGGCCGTCCGTCACCCGGACCGCAGCCAGATAGACACCGCGACCCTGGGAGTTCGTGTCGGTCTGATAGGTCCAGCGCAGTGTGGTGGTGCCGGCCGGCAGGTCGGCACCGGCCCGCAACCAGCGGCGACCGCCGTAGCCGGAGACCGAGCCGTCGGTGGTCCAGTGCCAGGGTCCGCCGTCCAGGGTGAAGGGCAGTGGTGTGAAGTTGGTCCCGTCGGTCGAGGACTGCAACCGGCCGTAGTCGTAATTCGGCTCGGTGTCGTACCAGTAGTCGAAGGAAACGCTGCCGCTGGTCGTGGCCGGCAGCGGCACGTCGAGGGTGGAGTCGGTGGAGTTCGCGCGACCGGCGAACCACTCCTGGCGGTCTTGCCGTGGCCGGACGGGATTCGCCATACCAAGATCATCAGCGACCGCCCGGCGGGACGGATTGTTGCTTCCCCAGTCCCGGCTCGGATGCACCCGGTTGGTCAGCAAGACCACGAACTGATGCTCGATCGGGTCGACCACGATCGAGGTTCCGGTGTAACCGGTGTGGCCGAACGACACCGGCGACCAGATCGCGCCGTGATACCAGACCAGGCCGAGCTCCCAGCCGAGACCGTGCGTGTCGTCGGGGAAGCTGGCGCCGTTGAAGTCGTGCAGCATCAGCCGCACGGTGTCCTCCTTCAGGATCCGTGCACCCCGATAGCTGCCGCCGTTGAGGTAGGTCTGGGCGAAGATCGCGATGTCGTACGCGGTGGAGAAGACGCCGGCGTGACCCGCGACTCCGTCGAGCGCCCAGGCGTTCTCGTCATGCACCGACCCCCAGACCAGGCCGCGGTCGGCCCACGGCTCGTACTCCTCGGCGGCGACCCGCGGCTTCAGCGCCTCCGGTGGGTTGTACATGGTGTCGTGCATACCCAACGGCCGGGTGATGTGATCATGAACGTAGCTGTCCAGACGCTGCCCGGACACCTTCTCCACCACCAGCCCGAGGGTCATGAAGTTGAGGTCGGAATAGACGTACTGGGTGCCGGGTGCGGCGCTGGGTGCGGTGTCCAGGATCGCTGCCACCCGTTCGTCGTAGCTGTCGTAGCCGGCCCACAACGACGGGATCGGATCGGGGATCAAGCCCGAGGTGTGGGTCAGCAGATGACGGATCAGGATGTCCGACTTGCCGTGCGCGGCGAAGTCCGGCAGGTAGCTGACGACCGGCTCCTCCAGCCCCACTCGCCCCTGCTCGATCAGCTGCATCACCGACGTCGCGGTGAACAGCTTCGACATCGAGGCAAGGTCCCAGATAGTGTCCCGGCGGGCATCGATCTGTTGATCGGCCGGAAGCTCGACGACGGCGTCACCGTCCAGCCCGTAGCGGACCGCCTTGCCGACCGATTCGTAGCTGACGATCACACCGTCCTTGGCCGCGATCACGGTGGCGCCGGCGTACTCCGGATGGGCGGGCGTGTCCGGCGTCGGTTCCAGATAGCCAGCAATGTCGGTACGGAGTCGGGCGATGCTGTCGGGTGCCAGCCTGACCTGCTCGGGGCGGCCGGGCCGCAGTCTGGTCGTCCGGGTGAACCGCAGATCGTCGGAGGTGATCGTCGGCGCGCCCTCGGCGGCGGCCTTCCGGGCGGCACGGGCACGATGCGGGGCGGTGCTGTGCCCGGTGGCGGTGCTGGGATCGCGAGGAGCTGCCGAGGCGGTCGAGCTGCCGACGATCGCGGCCGCTGCACCACCGACTGCCACCCCCAGAATGGTCCGCCGCGACGTTGCCGAGTCACCGAGTTCAAGGGTCATGCAGGAATCCTGCACCCAACCACCCGATTTGAGGAACCCCTTGACATGGGCCGCGGCGAAAGGACTCGGACAGCAGGAAGGGCCGGTGGAAGACCACCGACCCTTGTCGTGCGCGAGGCGAGACTTGAACTCGCACGTCCGAGGACACCAGGACCTAAACCTGGCGCGTCTACCGATTCCGCCACTCGCGCGGGCGGAGCCAGACTAACCAACTCCGGCCAGCACCGAGCGTCGGCCCGCAGCACCTCAGCCCCGCCGCGCCAGGGTAGCTGTCGCGGCGGGCTGAAGTCTGCGCGAGTGTTCTCGGTGACTCAGTCGATCACGGGTTGTGGGCAACGCCCTCGTCGATCTTGCCGGCCGGGGTGCGCGAGCCGGAGATGGCGGCGTAGCTGATGCCGGCGATGGCCGCACCGACGATCGGCGCCACGATGAAGAGCCAGACCTGCGCCAACGCCGCTCCGCCGGCGAACCAGGCGACACCGAGCGAACGGGCCGGGTTGACCGAGGTGTTGGTGATCGGGATGCTGATCAGGTGGATCAGCGTCAGGCTCAGGCCGATGGCGACGCCGGCGAAGCCCTTCGGTGCACGATCATCGGTGGCACCGAGAATCACGTACAGGAAGAAAGCCGTCAGTACGACCTCGGCGATCAGACAGGCGACCAGCGAATAGCCGCCCGGTGAGCGATCTCCGTACCCGTTGCTGGCGAACCCGCTCTGCACTGCATTGAATCCTGGCTTGCCGCTGGCGATGATGAACAGCACCAGTCCGGCCAGGCTGGCCGCCACGATCTGGGTGATGATGTAGGTCGGTACGTGCTTCCACTCGATCCGCTTGGCCAGGGCCAGGCCGACGGTGACGGCCGGATTGAAGTGGCCGCCCGAGACGTGACCGACGGCGTACACCATGGTCAACACGGTCAGGCCGAAGGCCACTGCGATGCCGAGGAAGCCGACACCGGTCGAGACCTTGTCCGAATTGATGAAGACCCCGGCGATGATCGCGGTGCCACAACCGCCGAAAACCAGCCAAAAGGTGCCAAGAGCTTCGGCGCCGATGCGGGCGCCGAGGGGAGGTGACTCCATGAACGTCTCCTGTGATGAGGTGATCCCCGAATGGCAGGACAACTTGCATGAACCCGCGACAGCTTAGGGGCAAGCATGGATGATCTTGAGTTTCGACAGGCCGACTTGTCCTAGGCGTTACCGCCGGGATCGAGCGACGTCACCGGCACGCACGCACCGCTAGCGTGGCGGACGACGCCGATACGTCACCCAGGCGAAGCCGTCATGATCATCGTCGCGGGCGACCTCGGACCACTGATCAGGATCGATGATCGGGAAGGTCGCATCGCCCTCGGGTTCGGCGTCCACCGCGGTGATCTCCAGCCGGTCGCAGCGATCCATCGCCAGCCGATAGATCTCGCCACCGCCGCCGATCCAGGTCGGGCCGTCGGGATCGATCTCGGCCGCGGCGTCCAGCGCGGCATCCAAGGCAGCGAAGGTACGTACGCCCTCGGCACGCCACTGGGGGTCGCGGGTGATCACGAACGTGGTCCGGCCGGGCAGCGGGCGGCCGATCGAGTCGTAGGTCTTCCGGCCCATGATCAACACGTGGCCCTGGGTGAATTCCTTGAACCGACGTTGATCACCCTTCACCCGCCACGGGATGCGGGGGCCGTCGCCGACCACTCCGTTGCGGGCGACCGCGGCGATCGCGACGATTTCGGGCATACGGTCCTCCGGCAGGTCGGCGGTGGAGATGATCTTGCTCAGGTTTTGATCTTGGTCGGCACCGGACCCGTCGGTCCGTCGACGAGCTCGATGGCCTCAGACCGCGATCGGCGCCTTGATCCCGGGGTAGGGGTCGTAGCCCTCGATGCTGATGTCGTCCAGGGTGAAGCCGTCGATCTCGGTGACCGACGGATTCAAGATCAACTTCGGCAGCGGCCGCGGGGTCCGGGTCAGCTGCTTCTTGGCCTGCTCGACATGGTTCAGGTACAGATGCGCATCACCGAGGGTGTGCACGAAATCACCGACGCCGAGCCCGGTGACCTGGGCGACCATCTGGGTCAGCAGGGCGTACGAGGCGATGTTGAACGGGACCCCGAGGAAGATGTCGGCGGAGCGCTGGTAGAGCTGGCAGCTGAGCCGGCCGTCGGCGACGTAGAACTGGAACATGGTGTGGCAGGGAGGCAGCGCCATGTGCTCCAGCGCGGCCACATTCCACGCATTCACGATCAACCGGCGGGAGTCGGGATTCTTCCGGATCTGTTCGATCACCTCGGCGATCTGGTCGATCGAGTCCCGCTCCCCGTTCTCGGCGGCGATCGGGTCCGGCCAGGACCGCCACTGGTAGCCGTAGATCGGGCCGAGCTCGCCGTCGTCGTCGGCCCACTCGTCCCAGATGGTGACGTTGTTGTCATGCAGCCAGCCGACGTTGGTCTCGCCCTTGAGGAACCACAACAGCTCGGCGAAGACCGAGCGGGTGTGGATCTTCTTCGTTGTCAGCAAGGGAAAACCGTCGTTGAGATCGAACCGCATCTGATACCCGAACACACTCAACGTGCCGGTGCCGGTCCGGTCGCCCTTCTGGGTGCCGTTGCTGAGCACATGATCAAGTAGGTCCAGATACGCCTTCATGACCTCTCCCCTGTCTCCACCGCCCGGGTGAACTCGTCCATGATCACCGCGACCATTGCCCGGATCGCCTTGCCGCGATGGCTGATCGCATCCTTCTGCTCGGCCGGCAGCTCTCCGGTGCTGCGGTCGTAGCCGTCCGGGACGAACATCGGGTCGTAGCCGAAGCCATTATTCCCCCGCAACTCGCCGAGCAGCCGACCCGGCATCTCGCCGTGTCGGACAAACTCCCGGCCGTCCGGCAGCACGAACGCGATCGCGCTGACGAACCTCGCTCCCCGACGTCCGTCGGGCAGGTCGGTCAGCTGACGCAACAGCAACTCGTTGTTGGCCTCGTCGGTCGCGTCCGGGCCGGACCAGCGCGCGGAGCGGACGCCCGGCATCCCGTTCAGCTCGTCCACGGCCAGCCCGGAGTCGTCGGCCAGCGCCGGCAATCCGGTGACGGCCACGCAGGCTCGGGCCTTGAGCAACGCATTGCCCTCGAAGCTGCGCTCGGTCTCGGCCGGTTCGGGATAGCTCTGGACATCCGCCAGGCCGAGCACCTCCACCTCGACCCGACCGTCCCGCACCGCGGGATGCTCGGCAACGAGCCGCCGCATCTCCACCAACTTCTTGGCGTTGTTGGTGGCCAGCACGATCCGCTGCTTCATCAGCGGTTGCCTGGGGCGAGTGCGGCCTGCTGCAGCCCGGACAGGCTGGCACAGCCGCCCTCCGCGAGGTCGAGAAGTTGATCAAGGGTGCCCCGGTCGAACGGCGCGCCCTCCGCGGTGCCCTGCACCTCGATGAAGTCTCCGGCGCCGCTCATCACCACATTCATGTCGGTGTCGGCGACCGAATCCTCGCTGTAGGCCAGGTCCAGCATCGGCACCCCGCCGACCACGCCGACGGAGATGGCCGACACCGAACCGGTCAGCGGTTCGCCGGCCAGCAGCTTGCGGGCGCGCAGCCAGTCGACCGCGTCGTGCAGTGCGACATAGGCGCCGGTGATGGATGCGGTACGGGTCCCGCCGTCGGCCTGCAGCACGTCGCAGTCCAGCACGATCGTGTTCTCGCCGAGCGCCTTGTAGTCGATGATCGCCCGCAGGCTGCGGCCGATCAGCCGGCTGATCTCGTGCGTCCGCCCACCGACCCGGCCCTTGATCGACTCCCGATCGTTGCGGGTGTTGGTGGCCCGCGGCAACATCGCATACTCGCTGGTCACCCAGCCGAGGCCGGATCCCTTCCGCCACCGCGGTACGCCCGCGGTCACACTGGCCGCGACCAGCACCCGGGTCTTGCCGAACTCAACCAGCACCGAGCCCTCGGCCGAATCCAGCCAGTTGCGGGTGAATGTCACCTCGCGCAACTGGTTGGTGGCGCGCCCGTCGGCGCGCGGTCCTGCAGTGGTCGAGGTGGGTTGTGTCATGCCGGCCACCCTAACGACGACCGCCCACACCGCCGCTTCCGGCCGCTGCTGGGATGCCGGCGACAAAAACCTGCCCGCGGTTCGCCGTCGATGCCTCTGCCAGGCATTTTGCGTCATCTGGATCGCCATTCTTGTCACTTCCGCGTCTGTCACTTCGCGCTGGGCGTGATCGTGCGACCGCGGTGTCGGGTGAATCGGACCATGGTCGGATCCAGTAGGAGGCCGAGGTCGCCTAGTGTCGCGAAGGTGCTGAGACGACTGGCGGGACTGGCCGCAACCCTGATCGCGGCGGTGATGATCACCCTGGCGATGCTGGGCAGCGGCGCAGTCCCGGTGATGAACTGACGGTCCGATCGTGAGCCCGACGGTCAGGAACTGAAGCCGGGGACGCCGTCCTCGACGGTGAAGCTGGCGCCGGTGAAGACCGGCGAGTCGTGCTGGCTGACCTTGTCCACCACCCGAACGTCGAAGCGGGCACGTTCGGCCGTGACGTCGCAGATGTCGTAGCCGCAATGCAGGTCGGCCCAGTGCAGGGACTCGTTCATCCGGCGGCGGATCTGCCGGCGTTCATTGGCTGCCGGATCGAAATCCAGCGCGCTGCTGATCGACGGACTGGTGATGTCGATGCCGATCAACGGCGACGACGGATCGAGACTGTTGGACACCAGATCAGAGACGTAGGAGCAGTGCACGTCGCCACCGAGTGAGCAGAAGTTGCGGACCCGCTTGGATTTCAGCCCGCCGGCCACCAGATCGAACATCCGCTGCTGGGAAGCCTGATAGCCGTCCCAGGTGCCCGGGCTGAAGACCGTCGGCTGGTCCTCGGCGGAGGCGGTGTTCAGCCGGGCCATCAGAATCTGCTGGCCGACAAAATTCCACTGCACTCGCCGGGCCCCGAGGCTGCTCGCCAGCCAGCGCTCCTGCTCCGATCCCAGCACCGTACGGTTCGGGTCGCGCCGCTCGCCCTCGTCCGGGGCCGGCGACTGCACCGTCTCGGGATCGCGGTACTGCCGGGTGTCGAGGATGTCGAACTGCGCCGTCGATCCCCAGGACAGCCGCCGGAAGATCCGAGCGTCGGGACCCTTCGGCTGCTGCGGCCGACGCAGCGGCATGTTCTCCCAGTAGGCCCGGTACGCCGCCGCCCGCCGGACCAGGTCGTCCCGATCGTCGGTCTCGTAGTCGTTGCTCACCTCGTGGTCGTCCCAGGTGACGATCCACGGCATCACGTGGTGCGCCTGCTGGAGGTCGGGATCGAGTTTGTAGAGCGCGTAGCGCAGTCGGTACTGCTGCAACGTCTCCAACGCCGGCAACACCTCGGCCGGCAGGTCGGTCGGAATCTGACGGCCGACCGGGAGCTGCTGGACGGCGTACTCGTAGAGATAGTCGCCGAGGAACAGCATCACCTCGAGGTCCTGCTCGGCGGCATCGCGCATGGTCTGGAAGTAGCCGGCCCGGTAGTTCATGCAGGAGGCGAAACCGAACCGCAGGTCCGGTGCGCTGTTCGGACTCGGCGCGGTCCGGGTCCGAGCCACCGGGCTGAGATGGGGCCCGCACCGGAAGCGGTACCAGTAGTGACGGCCGGGCGCCAGGCCGCCGACCTCGACGTGTACCGAGAAATTCTCCGCCGCGGTCGCGGTGGTGCTGCCGCGGGCAACGATCTTGCCGAAGCGCTCGTCGGTGGCGACCTCCCAGCCGACCACGTACTTCGCGTTCGCGTCCAGCCCGGAGTCGACGGCCAGCGGCTCCGGCGCCAGCCGGGTCCACAGCAGCACACCGTCCGGCGTCGGATCGCCGGAGGCGATCCCGATGGTGAACGGATCACTCGGCACCTTGCCGGTGGCGGCGTGGGCATCAGCGGCGGGGCCGAGCGCGAATGCCAGCCCGGCGGCACCACCGCCGGCCGCGGCCAGGAAACGGCGTCGCGTCACCGGATCTGCGGTGGAGAAGGACGGCAGGGCTGTCTTGGTCGAACGGTTCCCGGGCAAGGCGGCATTGCCCTGCAGTGGCCCCCGCACCGTTGTGGATCGGCTCATGACCGATGAAATTAGCGGGATCGACGCCGCTTGGCAATGCGCATTACGCATACTGCCGGTTAATTCATGCTTCACACGGGTGACGACTTCCGAGCTGACGGCCGGGCGGCGCGCTACTTCTGCAGTGGTGATCCGTCCAGGCCCCAGTGATCGGACACGGTCACGCCCAGATGGGTGAGCACGGTCGGAGCAAGATCAACATTGGCCAACCCTTCCGAGGGCACGAAGCCGAGGTCGTCGGCCAGCCGGGCCATCGCGATGAAGGACTGGCGCTCCTGCCAGCTGTTGCCACCGTGACCGCCCTCGTCCCGGTGACCATGATCAGTGGTGATCACCACCAGCCAGTCCTCGTCGGCGAAGGTGGGGCGCAGCCGGACCGCGTTGATCAACTCGCCGGTCCAGCGGTCCTCGGTGATGATCGCATTCCGGTAGTCCTCGCCGAGGGTGCCGCCCAGGTGCGCCGTCTTGTCGGTACTGGCGAAATAGACGAAGGACAGGTCGTAGTCACGGTTGGCCAGCTGGTCCCGGGCATCCTCGAAGACCAGCGGATCCCGACCGAGCGGCCCGAGCGGATGGGTGCGTACGTCGTGGAAGATCAACGTGGACACGCCTCCGGCCAGGATCGGGCCGGGCCCCTTGGTCGAGCCGAGCATGGCCGCACAGACGCAGGCCAGCGTGTTGCCGTCCGGATTGGCGTCCAGGAATCGTTGCAGCAGATGGGGATACAAGTCGAAGTTGTTGGGCATCGGTTCGTTGTCGGTGATGCCGTGCTTGGCCGGCCAGACGCCGGTCAGGTTGGTGGACCAGCCGGGTGCGGTGGAGGTCTTGGCCTCGGTCTCCTCCGGCATGGTGGTGCGCTGCAGGAATCCGGCATCGGCGACGGCACCCAAGGCCGGCAGATCGAGCTCGGCCAGCCGGTCGTGGCGAACCCCGTCCCAGCCGATGATCAACGCGTGCGGTTTGCGATCGGTCATCCGCCTACGCTAGCGGTGTCGCCGCGGACAGCAAGATCAATTCTGCCTCCGAAGTACGGCGCCGCCTCGGCCAGCACAGTGTCCGGCCGATGCCAGGGCGGGATGTGGGTGATCAACAACTTCCTCGCACCGGCCGCGGCCGCATGCTCGGCAGCCTGCCGGCCGGTCAGATGCAGGTCGGGTGGGTTGTCCCCGGCATCGACGAAGGCGGCCTCGCAGAGCAGCAGATCGGCGCCGGTGGCGAGCTGGACCAGCGCCGGGGTCGGTCCGGTGTCCCCCGAGTAGGCCAACACGGCATCGGCCGTGGCGATCCGCATGCCGTACGTCCGCACCGGGTGCGCCATCAGCGCGGTGTTGATCTTGAACGGCCCCACCTGCTGGACGGATCGCCAAGCACGGAAGGAAAAAGTCGGACTCAGGTCCTCCTGCTCGTCGCCCGAAGCGCTGGCGTCGTAGGCGCGACCGATCCGCTCCATGGTGCCCGGCGGCCCGTAGAGGTCGACCGGCTTCCACGGGGCGTCGGGCGCATACCGGGAGGCCACGTGGAAGGCACACAGATCGATGCAGTGATCGGGGTGCAGATGACTGATCGCGATCGCGTCCACCGTCGACGGATCGGTGATCCCGTACAACGAACCCAACGCACCGGCACCAAGATCAACAACCAACCGGAAGGTCCTGCCCTGGTACGGAGCGGTGATCAGATAGCTGCTGGCCGGGGACGCTGGACCGCTCAACGATCCGCTGCACCCGACGACGGTCAGGTCCATCTCAGGCCGCCGGAGAATTGGTCAACATCGGTGATCAGGCCCGGCACCAGCCTCCGCCCCAGATCGGAGAAGGATTCCGGATCGCCGGTGGTCAGGAAGCGGCGGGTCGGCTGCCGGGGTACGTCGTGTGTCAGCCCGGCCTTGGCCAACACCGCGTACAGCTCCTTGGCGCACTCATCGGCACTGGACACCAGGCTGACGCCGTCACCGAGCAGCATCGAGAGCACGCCGGTCAGCAGCGGGTAGTGCGTGCAGCCGAGGATCAGGGTGTCGATGTCGGCTGCCTGCAGCGGCGTCAGGTAGTCCTCGGCGGCCGCCAGTAGATCCGGACCGCCGGTGATCCCGGCCTCGACGAAGGGCACGAACTTCGGACAGGCGGCGGTGAACACTTCGACCTGGGAGGCAACCGCGAGCGCGTCAT
>DATCVL010000353.1:0-1739 GCA_036566865.1 Microlunatus sp. | reverse complement strand
GCACGATCGAAGCCCCGGCGGCCGGCAACGGGTCGCTCAGCTCACCCAGGAACACCGGATCGGTCACACCGGACTCCTCTCCCCTCCGGGCGTCCCGATCCGAGGTCGTGATCGCGACCTCGGGCTCGGACGGGTCGGATCACTGGTTGGCGAAGGCGTCCCGGAGGCGGGAGAAGACGCCGCGGCCGTGCTTCTGCACGGCCCCCTCGGGCCGGGTCTCCTCGCGTACCTCGGCCAGGTCCCGCAGCAACTCGCGCTGCCGATCGTCCAGCTTGGTCGGGGTCTGCACCAGCAGCGTGACGCCGAGATCACCGCGGGAGTTCGTCCGCAGCCTTGGAACCCCGGCGCCGTCGACGGTCAGCCGGGTGCCGGACTGGGTGCCGGCCGGGACGGCCAGCTTGACGGTCTTCTGCTCCGGGTCGGCGTCCGCCAGGTCGGACTCCAGCGTCGGCAGGTCCAGTTCGGTGCCCAACGCGGCCGCGGTCATCGGCAGCTTGATCACCATCTCCAGGTTGTCGCCGTCCCGCTTGAAGACCTCGTGCGGATTGACGTGCACCTCGACATAGAGGTCACCGGCGGGGCCGCCACCGGGTCCGACCTCACCATGGCTGGCCAGGTGGATCCGGTTGCCGGTGGAGACACCGGCCGGCACCTTGACCGTGATGGTCCGGGTGGACCGCACTCGGCCGTCACCGGAGCACTCGACGCACGGGTCGGGGATCACGGTGCCGAAGCCGCCACAGGTCGGGCAGGCCTGAGTGGTGCGGATGTCGCCGATGAACGACCGCTGGATGTGGGTCACCTCGCCCTGCCCGTGACAGGTGGAACAGCTGACCGGTTCGGCTCCGGTCTCGGAGCCCTTGCCGTTGCAGCGGGGACACAGGACGGCAGTGTCGACGGTGATCGGCTTGGTCACGCCGAAGGCCGCCTCGGCCAGCTCCAGGCTCATCCGGACCAGCGCGTTCTGTCCGCGCTGCACTCGTGGCCGCGGGCCACGAGCGCTCTGCTGACCGAACATCGCGTCGACCAGGTTGGTGAAGTCGAAACCGCCGGCGGTGCCGAAACCACCACCGCCGTTGAAGCCGCCGAAGCCGCCCATCCCGCCGTTGCCGAACGGGTCGCCGCCGCGGTCGTACATCTCCCGCTTCTGCGGATCCGACAACACCTCGTAGGCCTGGCTGACTTCCTTGAATTTCGTCGCCGCCTCCGGATCGTCGGAGACATCCGGATGCATCTCCCGGGCCTTGCGCCGGTACGCCTTCTTGATCTCGTCGGCGCCGGCATCGGTCGAGACGCCGAGGATCTGGTAGTAGTCAGAGCTCATGAGTGAGTGAACGTTTCCTTGTTGTGGTGATTCGTCGCAGCAATCGAGTTTCGGGTCAGCTCTGGGTCAGGAATCGACCGACGTAGCGGGCCACGGCACGGACCGAGGCCATCGTCGAGGGATAGTCCATCCGCGTCGGTCCGACGATACCCAGAGTCGCCCAGCTGTCGACGTGACTGCCGTACGGGGTGGAGACGACCGAGGTCGTCTGAAGTCTCTCGTACGGATTCTCCTGGCCGATCCGGACCGTGACAACATCGGGGTCGGTCACCTCGCCGAGCAGCTTGAGCAGGACCACCTGCTCCTCCAGTGCCTCCAGCACCGGTTTGACGGTGGTCTCGAATTCGTCGGTCAGCCGGGTCAGGTTCTGTACGCCGCCGACGACAACCCGGCTGCTGCGATCGCTGCCGAGCAT
>DATCVL010000352.1:0-2967 GCA_036566865.1 Microlunatus sp. | reverse complement strand
ATGGCAGCTGATGACGCGTCACGATCTCCGTCCAGCCAGTACAGCACCGCCTGCTCGGTACGCCGTTCGATCACGTCCTCGACTGCGCCGACCTCGCTCATCACCTCGATCGCTTGCTCGTGGTAGTCGCAGGCACCGGCGAAGTCGCCCTGCCGGGCGAGCTGGGCGGCCAACTCGGACAGCGCCACCGCCATCCCGAACCGTTCGCCGAGCGCCCGGAATTCGGCCAGCGACCGCTCCAGATGTGCCTGCGCCTCACGGCTGCCCTGGCCGAGGACGATCCGCATCTTGCCGGCCTGGAACCGCGCCAGCGCGCGCACCCACGGATCGGGGCTGTCCAGCAAAGCCTCGAAGGCCGGGATCGCGGCCGAGGGATCCTCCAGCAGGCGTTCCAGTGGGATCACCAAGTCCATCAGCGGATGGTGATGATCGATCTGCTGCCGGAACGCGTACGCCTTGCGGATCCACTCCGCGCCCAGGTGTTCGTCGCCGCGCCCGGAGGTGACGAACAGCACCACCATCATGTAGGTCATGGCCTGGACGTCATCGTCAGCCTCGCCGTCCAGCTCGGCGGCCGCGATCAGCAACTCCAGACCCTCGTTCCGGCGGCCACCGAGCCACCAGTACCAACCGCTGGCCGCAGCGAGGCGCTTGGCGGCCTGCGCGTCGCCGGACGAGATCGCGCCGCGCAGGGCGGCGCTGAGGTTGTCATGATCGAGCTCCAGGACGGCGAGCCAGTCCAGCTGCTCGGCCCGACGCAGATGCGGTTCGGCGGTCTCGACCAGTTCGGTGAAGTAGTTCAGATGTGCCCGGCGGGCAGCCTCGGTCTCGGCTGCCTCGGACAATCGATCGTTGGCATACTCCTTGATCGTGCCGAGCATCCGATAGCGCGGTGCTTCGGCGCCTTCGGTGACCAGCAGCGACTTCTCCGCCAACGAGGTGAGCAGTTCGAGAACCTGATCTTGTTCGACGAGTTGATCTTGCCCGAATTCTTGATCTTGGCCCAGTTCTTGATCTTGGCCCAGTTCTTGATCTTGGCCCTGGCCTCGAGCTCGCCCCGGCTCTTGATCATGCTCGCACTGTCGATCTTGATCGGGGTAGCTGCCGGCGCAGACCTGCTCGGCAGCTTCCAGGCTCGCTCCGCCGGAGAAGACGGAGAGTCGCCGCAGCACCTTCCGTTCAGCGACGGTGAGCAGTTCCCAGCTCCAGTCGACGACCGCGCGCAGGGTGCGGTGCTGGGGCAGCGCGGTCCGGCTGCCGCCGGTGAGCAGCCGGAATCGATGATCAAGTCGGGTCGCGAGCTGATCGACCGTCATGGTCCGCAACCGCGCAGCAGCCAGTTCGATCGCCAGCGGCATCCCGTCCAGCGCACGGCAGATCCGTACGAGCTCGGCGTTGGTCCGGGCGTCGCTGCCGAGATTCCGGCGGACCGCGGAGGCCCGGTCTCGCAGCAGTCGGACCGCCGGTGACGAGGCGAGCTCGACCGCACTGGCGTCGGTGGGCACCGCCAGCGGCTCGACCTGCCACAGCGCCTCTCCGGTGATGCCGAGCGGTTCCCGGCTGGTCGCCAGGATCCGCAAGCGGCGACATTCCCCGAGCACCCGGTCGGCGAACCGCGCCGCCGCCTCGATCAGATGCTCGCAGTTGTCCAGGATCAGCAGCATCTCCCGATCGCGCAGTGCGGTGATCAATCCGTCGGTCGGGTCGGCGCCCGGTGACGCGCCGAGCAGGGTGTCCCGTAACCCGAGCCCGATCAGCGCCGCCTGGGCGACGTCACCGCCGGCGCCGACGCCGGCAAGCTCGACCAGCCAGACGCCGTCAACCAGGTCTCCGTCGAATGTTCGCGCGGTCTCCGTGGCCAGTCGGGTCTTGCCGGAGCCGCCCGGTCCGATCAGGGTGGTCAGCCGGTGCTCGGTGACGAGCTCGCGTACGGCGACCAGATCGGCCTCGCGTCCGACGAAGCTGGTCAACTCCGCCCGGACATTGGTCCTCCGGGTCTCATCTCGTCGCCCGACCTCGCCCCGCAACAGCGCGACGTGCAGCGCCGACAGCTCCGGTGACGGGTCGACGCCGAGCGCATCGGCCAGACCTGCGCGCAGCTGCTCGTAGACAACCAGGGCCTCGGAGTCGCGGCCGGCCGCCGCCAGCGCGCGCATCAACGCGGCCACCAGACGTTCCCGGAGCGGCTGCGCGGTGACGGCGTCGGTCAACTCGGCGACCAGGTCGGCGCCGTGGCCGAGCGCGACCTCGGCGTCGTAGCGATCCTCCATCGCCGCCAGCCGCAGCCCCTCCAGCCGGGTCGCTGCCGCATCGAGAGGTTGGCTGTCGGCCGGTCCGATGTCCTGCAGGGCAGCGCCGCGCCAGCAGGACATCGCCTCCCGAAGCAGCGTGAGCCGATTCGGCCCGTCCTGCTGGCGAGCCTGACCGATCAGCCGTTCGAACCGCGACGCATCGACCGACTCTGCGTCGACCGCCAGCCGGTAGCCACCGGCCTCGGCCTCGATCACCCCGCCGGGCACGGACTTCCGCAATCGCGACGCCAGCCGTTGCAGGGCGTTGGCCACATCCGCCGGCGGGTTCTCGCCCCAGATCCAGTCGATCAAGGTCGTCCGGGAAACAACCCGGCCGGGCTCGAGCGCCAGTGCGGCCAGCAATGCGCGGAGCCGGGCCCCCGGCACGTCGGCCAAGACCCCGTCATCCGTGCGAACCTCGAATGGTCCCAGCAGCCCGATCTGCACCCGCTGATTCTTCCACGGCGGCCCGTCCGGTCTGGACCGGACGGGTCGTCCTCGACCGTCGGCCCTCGATGCCCCGGGTGTGGACGTGGCCCGTCGAGCGCGGCCAGGGGTATGAGAATCTTTGCGGGTGCCTGAGCTTCCCGCGAACCGACCGGAGTTGCCGGTCGCGCGGGTTGTGGTGGACGTGTCCCTGCCGCACCTCGACCGGCCCTTCGACTATGCAGTGACG
>DATCVL010000351.1:0-5431 GCA_036566865.1 Microlunatus sp. | reverse complement strand
CGACCTAAGATGACGCAGTGAGTCGTCCGATGAAAATAGATCCATTCCGAACCAGGCGTGCGTCGTGGGAAGCGGTTGCTCCGGCCGATAGAGTAGGGATCGATCCCGATCTAATCCTTGCTGGTACTTGTAGAGGTGGCGCAGGACCGAACGATTCTCACCGCGGACGAGGTATCCTGGAATGGAATTCAGGATCCCTTGAAGCAAGGTTGATCCAGAGCGACCGTAAGTGACCACGAATAGATAACCTAATGATCGCTCGCCGTGGCTCATGCCTAGCGGAGGGATGGGCAGATCCGACTTTCGCTCAAGTTCACGCAATCGGCGTTGCGCGTCGACCAATTTGCACCGCAGGTTCCGATTTCGTTCCTTCAGCTCAGCACGTTGCTGGAGCAATGCATCCCGTTGGATAGCCAGCCGCCTGAGCGGCGGAATCCAGTCCAACGCGAGGCGTTTTGCTTCGGCGATACCGCCGTCCACATTGACCACCGTGCGACACCCCTTGCAAATTCTGGAACCGAATAGACCAGTGTCATTCTACTGGACCGCCGCTCGGCTGCAGCATCGCGCCCATCGGGACGGCTGGCGACCCCTGGTTCGCTCCGCAAAACGTCGCCGCGGATTTAATTTGTCTGTCGGCTGCGGCACAAAAGTGGGCGCCGCCGGCGGATTTCTAGGTCGTTGCGTCACCGGATAAGGTGGGCGTATTCCTTCCGGTCACCGCTATGTTTAAAGTGTGGGTCGGGCGTCGACCAGTCCGGACCGTACACCGCAGCGAGATACCCCGGCGGATCAGCCGGCATGGCGCAGTCGACGCCCATGAAATTCACTTCGGTGCCCGGAAACACGATTTCACGACTCAAGGCGCCGCGATGCCCTGGGTACCACGAGATCTCATCGCCCTCGAAGATCCCTACGAAAACATCCACCTTCTTGACCCCGGGCCGACTCACCATGCGGTGGGCAGTATTCGTCCCGCTGACGACATATCCCGCGTTTCTGAGCGCCGTCTCGATTAGCTGCAGGCCGACGGCGATAGTCGCGGCTTTGCTTGGTTCAAATCCGATGATGATATCCAAATCATCATCGTGCGGAATCAGGTCGTTGTCGCGAACGATCGCCAGGACGGAGCCGAATCCGAGGCTGACGCTCTCAGTCAGCGACCGTAGGTCCTCTACCACCGACATTGCGAACGCGACGTACTCTTCCTTCTCCTCCTGCGACCAGAATCGGAACGAGCGCCGCACACCATGGCTGGTCCACTCAAGCTCGCGATCGTGAAGGATCCTGGCGTTGACAAGCTCTCGCAGTCGGCCCCGGTCCTCCTCCGAGAACTGGACGAGCCGAAGATCGCGGACCAGAGACGCCTCGTATTCTCGCAGATGAAGCTGCGTCACGATCCTGGCAAGGTCTCCACCGACGGAGGCTGGCGCGGGCGAGCTGCCGTCCTCCCCCGTGACGTCTTCGAGCGAACCATGGACTTGAGCGGTCCGCAGAGCAAATTGCTGCTCTCGATCCATCCCGTCGTGAACAGTGCACCACCGCCCCGCATCGGTTCGGACCATGACGCGGAGCCCGCGCGCACGCCTCGCAGTGCTGTTGTCCCGATTCCGCAGCCGGATCCGTTGGATGTCGACGGGCTCGCGGAACCGAACCTCCAACCACGGACGGTGTTCCTTCTTAGTGTGAAACCCGGTCCCACGGAACAGCGGGTCAATCACGTGCCCCTCAGCTAAATGCTTCCCGTACCCGCGCCACGTACTGCTCGCTGCCAGCTCTGCCTCGGACACCAAGTGGACGGGACCGTCTATATCGATCAACACCTGGCCAAGATGAAGACACTCGGTCCCGGGAAGCTCGAGGCGAAGACAGACTACCGACGGCAAATTACAGGACAGCTCGAGAACTCCATTGGGGTCCAGGAACGAGAGCTCGGGAAACTGAGCACGGGCGATTTCCCCGACAGCGTCTACGACCCCTTCGAGTGTTTGCTCCACCTTAGGCTCGCACCGTGCATCCGGCGAGATGGCGGCCGCGATCGGGGCCACTCGGCACGCTCGTAGCCATCCGCACACCCATCCTCCGACGTTGGATCCGCCTCGGCACATCCAAGTCGGCGGACGCGGAGGATCGTATCCGAGAGTCGACCAGGGCCGACAGGCGGGTGAGTCGCATCTATGAGACGGTACACGTCGCGGGTGTCGCGCATGCGTGTCGAGGTCGGACGCCGCGGTCGCTCGAGGTGCTCTCCGCGGCTTGGATCTCGTCGGTTCGGGCCTCATGGACGGCAAGACTCGAGGCGCAAGAAACGCCGCCGGGCAAGCTGTCCATCCAACGTTCGGCGGGGGCCTGTCAATCCGTACACAAGTGCCGTACATTCGGGCGACAACGCGGAGCCGCTGGCGTCGTCGGGCGGCGCTACGCCCTCGATACAGGCAGAATGCTCAACGATCAACAACCCCGGAGGGTCAATGCCGAAGCTAACCGTCAGCGTCGTCGTACCGGTGATCGATCTCGGAGCGCACCTAAAGACACTCGTCCGATCTCTGGACACACAAGATCTGCCGTATGACCGCTATCGGGTGATCTTCGTCGACCTGGGCTCGTCTGACGGTACCCAAGATCGGCTGGCAGACGTAGCTGCGCACCGGCCGAACGTCGATGTATTGGCGGCCGCCGATCAGAAGGCGGCATGGAACACAGCATTGGAGCATGTCGACACTGAGTACACAGTGCTGCTGAGCGCTGGGGACCGACTGCACCCATGGGGGTTGACGGCTCTTCTCAACCGCGCCGATGAGGCCTTCGACGTTGTCCTGGGTCGGAGCGCCGGCACAGGCCCGATCGGATTCGTGCCCGAGACGGCATATACGCCTTGGAATCGAGATCATCCCGACGCAGCGATCGCGCTGCTCGCGCCGACCGCGTTAATTCGCACGGACCTCCTTCGAGACGCCTTATCCTCCAGCGATACCGGTTGGCGGGCCGCGAGGATCAAGCTATTGAGCGTCACCGATTCAATCGCTGCGCTCACCGATCCGCCCGTCGCCGTCGGTGCCGGTCCGGGTGCGGCCATGTCGCTCGAAGAGGTGTGGCGCGATGCCGATGTTGCGGCCCAGGGGCTCGACGGCGTGCAGCGGGCCCGCTTCATCGCCGCACATGCGGCGGCGAGTGTGCGCAGGCGGTCCCCGGCGTTGTCCGTACAGTCCGAGTTGATCACCGAAGTCGTGCGTCGGCACGCAAAGGATGTCGCGATCATGACGCTCGCGCCGTCTCATCGCGCGATCGTCACTGCACTCCTGGGCGCGGATGGAGCCGGCCAGGAAGACGTCGGGCTGGCTGCTGCCAAGGCAGCTGCGGCGGCGTGGTCCGACCTGAAGCTGAAGTCGACGACAACGGCGTCGACCTGGCAGGAGGGCCTGCTGCAGCTCGAGCTGAGCGTTCGCCTCGTGCCACGAGCCGGCTCGGAGCCGGCTGGACTGGACGAGCTCGAGCCGGTGTTGTTGCTGCGCAAGCCGTCCGGCTCTGAAGCGTTCCGGGTGCCGGCAACAGTCGAGGCGCAGGGTGACACCGACGGCTTCCGGACCTTCAAGGTGACCGCGGCGATCGACATCGCGACCGCCGCAGGGGGTCGGCCGCTCTCCCCCGGTATCTGGCATCCCTCGGTACGCCTGGACGGCACCGGTTCCGATCTTCCGGTCAGGGATGGCGTTACGGCCATCGCGGTTGCCGGCGCGATCATCGATGGCGTCCCGATCGCGCCGTACGCCGACAACCGACAGTTGTATCTCGACGTCGGGGCCGGAAAGCATGGCGTCTTCGGCAGCTACAAGCCGACAGATGCGTCGATGACCGAAACCGTCGAGGGCAGCCTGCTCACGATACGACTTCCGGACCTCGCCGTCCGCGGTGAAGCAACCCTGCCGGGCAAGCTGTATCAGGGGAAGTTCCCGCTCCCCGCGACCCTGCACGCCGACGCCGACGGCGCCCGGATCGACTGTTACGTCAGCGGTCTCGCGGGAGTGAGTCCGCTCAGCGGCCAGTTCCCGCCGGCGACCCAACAAGCTCTCGGCCTGCAGTTGCGGATCGGCGACGCCGGAGATTTCTCCGTCGAGTCCATCCCAGCGGCCAAGGCCAGGGGCAAGAAGTCGCCCGCAACCAAGGCGGCTCCGACCAAGTCCGCAGCCAAGAAGGCGGCTAGCGCGACGCCGGCCGCAAAGAAGGCGGCGTCGGCGAAAGGCACCGCGGGCAAGTCCGCGCCGAAGCAGCCGGGTCAGAAGTCCGCCGCTGCCCGGTCCACGACGAAGCCGTATCCGTCGGCGGCCGACTCGCCGAACCTGGTGCAGCAGGTGTTGCCGATCTTCAAGCCGGTCGGCAAGATCCTGCCGAAACCGGTTCGGACCCGTGCCCGCCGCGCCTACCGGAAGTTGATCAAGTAAGTCTTCTTGATCAACTTCGGACGACAACGAGAGGCAACTTCAGTGGACTATCGCCCCTTCCTGACCCAGATCCATCAGCGGCTCAATCCGCAGACCTATTTGGAGATCGGCATCCGCAACGGCGGCAGCCTGGCGCTGTCCAAGTGCCGTTCGGTCGCCATCGACCCCAACTTCAACATCAAGTTCGAACTGAACGGCGACTTCGCGCTGTTCCGGACTTCGAGTGACGAGTATTTCGCGCGTCCCGATCCGTTGGCGCCGACCGGCGGCCGTCCGTTCGAGTTCGGGTTCATCGACGGGCTGCACATCTTCGAGTACGCGTTACGCGACTTCATCCATGCCGAACGCCACTTCAGCGCCAAGGGCATGATCATCTTCGACGACATGCTGCCCCGGACCGTGGACGAGGCCGCCCGCGTACGACACACCGGCGCCTGGACGGGCGACGTCTACCCGATCATCGGCGTCTTCGAGAAGTATCGGCCGGATCTCACCGTTGTTCCGGTCGGTACGACGCCGACCGGACTGTTGATGATCACCGGGCTGGACCCGACCAACACCGTACTGGCCGACAACTACGCCCAGATCCTGTTGGAGTTCCGGCATGCGGATCCGCAGCCGGTGCCCGAGCAACTGCTGGATCGGCTCAGCGTTTCGGTGCCGGAGAAGGTGTTGCAGTCGAGCATCTTCGAACTGCTGGCCGCCGAGGATCCGAGCGCGACCGCAGCTGAGCTGCAGCCCAAGGTTGCCGAGCTGATCGCGCGGGATCTTGGCCCGGCCTTCGCATCCTTGACGTCAAGTTTGTGACAACGACCGCCGTGGCCCGTCACAAGATACTCGGCGTGGCACCGGCGGCGGCAATGAGGGCATGCGATTCGGCGGCGCGACCGTCCAACCGCACCGCCTTCCATGATCAGCTCATCACGACTGGCGCACTCAGGTAGCGGGACATCTCTGACAGCACTCGAACGTGCTCGTGATCATCTGGCGCA
>DATCVL010000350.1:0-3476 GCA_036566865.1 Microlunatus sp. | reverse complement strand
TATGCAGGCGGCGCCTGGTCGGCGATCGAAATGGTCGACTTCGATGATCTGCGGCTGTCACCGGCGGCCATGGTGATGCACTACGGACAGGCGATATTCGAAGGCCTGAAGGCGTTTCGGGCCGATGACGACACGGTGTTGATCTTCCGCACGGCCGACTGTGCGGCCCGGTTCGACCGGAGCGCGACTCGAATGGGGATGCCGCCGCTGCCCGAGGGGATGTTCGTCGAGGCGGTCAGCCGCTTGATCAGCACCGATGCCGCCGAGGTGCCGGCCGCTCCCGGCAGTGCGATGTACATCCGGCCGGTGATGTTCGCCGACGAGCCGTCGTTGGCGGTGCGGCCGTCCACCGAGTTCCGGTTCCTGGTGATGGCGTCGCCGGTGGACAGCTTCTTCGCCAGCGGTCGGACCATGATCGACGCCTACGCCCAGCGCAGCCAGATCCGTGCCGCACTGGGCGGTACCGGCGATGTCAAGTGTGCCGGCAACTATGCCGGCGCGATGGCGGCCAAGACCGAAGCGGTGGCCCGCGGCTGCGATGAGGTGCTCTGGCTGGACGCCACCGATCATCGTTACCTGGAGGAGTTCGGGGCGATGAATTGCTTTGTGGTCAACGGATCCGGGGAATCCGCGGAGTTGATCACGCCACCGCTGTCCGGCACCATCCTGGCCGGCCACACCCGGGCCACGGTGATCACCTTGGCCGGTCGTCGCGGCATTGCGGTCCGACAGCGGCCGATCAGCCTGGACGAGGTGCTGGATCCGGAGGGCTCGATCACCGAGGTCTTCGCCTGCGGGACCGCGGCCGGCGTCGCACCGGTGCGGACCATCATCACCGACAGCGGCCAGTCCCGTACCTTCGGCAACCGGCCGGGCCCGATCACCGCCGAACTGGCTGCCGACTACGCCGCGGTCGTGCACGGGCTCCAGCCGGCGGAGCCCGATTGGATCATCGCCGTCAACGGCTGACGGCGCCGTGCGTCCGTCGACGCGGGGCCGGGTGGCGTGGACGCCGCGCGACCTTCTACGGTGACTTCAGCGTCAGCGCGAGGAGGAGAACCCATCATGGTCGACAGCATTCCGGAGCGGATGAAGGCCGTCATCTGCCACGGGCCCGAGAAGTACTCACTGGAAGAGATCGCGGTGCCGAAGCCGGGGCCGGGCGAGGTGCTGGTCAAGGTCGAGGCGGTCGGCATCTGCGCCAGCGACCTGAAGTGCTACCACGGCGCGGCGAAATTCTGGGGCGACGAGAACCGGCCGGCCTGGGCCGAGACCGAGGTGGTCCCCGGGCACGAGTTCGTCGGCACCGTCGTCCAGCTTGATGATCAAGCTCGGCAGCAGCGCGGGGTCGAGGTCGGCGATCGTGTCACCGCCGAACAGATCGTTCCCTGCTGGAAGTGCCGCTACTGCGTACGCGGTGAGTACTGGATGTGCGGCCCGCATGACATGCATGGTTTCAAGCGCAAGAATCCGGGCGCGATGGCGGAGTACATGATCTACTCCACCGATGCGCTGGTGCACAAGATCAGCAAGGATCTGCCGCCGGCTCACGCCGCCTTCGTCGAACCGTTGTCCTGTTCGCTGCATGCGGTCGAACGCGCAGGAATCAAGTTCGAGGACACGGTTGTGATCGCCGGGGCTGGTCCGATCGGTCTGGGCATGATCGCCGGCGCGAAGGCGAAGAACCCGATGCGGGTGATCGCTCTCGATGTCGCCCCGAACAAGCTCGAGCTGGCGAAGAAGTGTGGCGCCGACCTGACCTTGAACATCGCCGAGACCGATGTCGTGCAGGCGATCAAGGACCTGACCGACGGCTACGGCGCCGACGTCTACATCGAGGGCACCGGCCACCCGTCGGCGGTCCCGCAGGGGCTCAACCTGCTGCGCAAGCTCGGCACCTATGTCGAATACAGCGTGTTCGGCTCCGACGTCACCGTCGACTGGTCGATCATCTCCGACGACAAGGAACTCAACGTGCTGGGCGCCCACCTCGGCCCGCACACCTGGCCCGCCGCGATCAAGATGCTGGAGTCCGGCATCCTGCCGATGGACGAGATCTGTACCCATCAGCTTCCGCTGGAGGATTTCCAGGCCGGTCTGGACCTGGTCTCCGACGGCTCGAAGTCGATCAAGGTCTCGTTGATTCCTTGATCGAATGATCTTGATCATGGTCGACGGCCCGGCGAATTCGCCGGGCCGTTTCGGCTGTCCGATGCGGACAGATTTCTGACGGGTCAGAGGTGACAAGTCGGATTTGTCTTGCTCCGTGAGATCTTCACCGTGTCGGAGTCCTGGGTCTTGACCGACCCCCCGGGGCGCGGGTTGGGGTGGAGTGCGTACGTCCCTGACAACGCACAACTGGAGAGGCCTGAGATGGGTCGAGGACGAATCGTACGACGAGCCCTTGTCGCGATGTTTGCCGCGGCCGTCACCGGATCGCTGATGGCGGCGCCCGCAAACGCCGAACCACGAAAACCGGATCCGCAACCGACCGGCGGATCAGTCAGCGGCAACGGCAGGGAGCTGAGTCCGGCCGTGGACTGGGGCAGCTGTCCGAAGGACGTGACCGCCGTTGCGCCGCAGCTGCAATGTGCCACGGTTCCGGTGCCGATGGACTACACCAAGCCCAACCCGACCAAGATCAAGATCATGATCTCCCGGCTGGCCAGCCAGAAACCGGCTCAGCGGCGCGGTGTGCTGCTGCTCAATCCGGGCGGCCCCGGTGGCGCCGGCCTCACCCAGCCGGCTGATCTTGCCACCTTGGGCATCCCCAGCAGCGTGCTGGACAGCTACGACCTGATCGGGATGGACCCCCGGGGAATCGGCCACTCGGCGCCGGTCAGCTGCGGTTTCACCAGTGATCAGGACTACCGCGGCAACATCCCGCCCTATGCCGCCGATGCGGCGGCCGTCGTCAAGCAGGCCGAGGCAGCCGAGAAGGTGGCCGATCAATGCGCCGCTCAAGATCAACAACGGCTGATGCGCAATGTCACGACCGCCAACACGGCCCGGGACATGGACCGGATCCGGATCGCCCTGGGCGAACAGAAGATCAACTACTTCGGCGTTTCCTACGGATCGGCGCTGGGGGCGGCGTACGCGTCGATGTTCGCCGAGCGGACCGATCGGGTGCTGTTGGACAGCAATGTCGGCGGCACCTCCTTCGATCGTGGGGCAACCCGGCGACTGGGACTCGGCGCCGAGCAGCGGTTCGGAGACTTCGCCGAATTCGCGGCAGCCCGGGATGCCAGTTACGGGCTCGGCCGGACGCCGGCCAAGGTCCGCAAGAACTACTTCACGCTGGCCAAGCGACTGGATCGCAAGTCGGTCGCCGGCATCGACGGCGCGTACTTCCGGCTGAGCGTGTTCGGCGGCCTGTACAGCGACCGTCAGTTCGCGCCGACCGCACAGCTGTGGCAGCAGCTCGCGAGCTCCGACGACGCGGGCGTACGCCGCCAGCTGGCCGAGTACCCGGC
>DATCVL010000349.1:0-4139 GCA_036566865.1 Microlunatus sp. | reverse complement strand
GCCCCGCCGTACACCACCAGCAAGGCACCCGCCAATGCCAGCAAGAGCGCAAGCGCCAGCCGGAACCGCCGAAGGCTACCGGTGATATTGATCATCGATGACGCCGAGTCGTGGCCCGACGGCGGCAAGGTACGTGCGGTCATGATTCCTTCTACTCGGGCGTCGCCGTCCGAACGACGCTCGCGCCACCCTACGAGGCAAGTCGGTACGAGCCACAATCGCGGGATGTGGCCAACTCTCCCAGGCGAGTCGCTCAGGCGAGCTGCTAGGCGAAGCTCACCAGCTGGACGCGCCGCCGCCTCCGCCGCCGCCACCGGAGAAGCCGCCGCCACCGGAGAACGAGCTGCCGCCGCTGCCGAAGCCGGTACCGCCGCTGCTGCCGCTGCTGCTCACCGGAGTCGCGGCCGTGGTCAGCGAAGCGGTCAGGAAGCCGACGTTGAAGGCGTTG
Organism: Microlunatus sp.; assembly: GCA_036566865.1. Taxonomy (GTDB): domain Bacteria; phylum Actinomycetota; class Actinomycetes; order Propionibacteriales; family Propionibacteriaceae; genus Microlunatus. The sequence continues at coordinate 3,691 of DATCVL010000349.1, read as the reverse complement.
AAGCCGTTGCCGTACCCGCTGTACCAGTACGGCGTACGGTCCGGCATCCGGCCGGTCTCCACCAGCTGCTGGCAGATCCGCTGCCACCGATCGGCAAGATCAAAAGCGATCGCCCAGGGCAGGTACTTGGAGAAGATGTCCTCGCCCTCCTCGAACTTCAGCTGATCGGCCTCGGCGGTTTTCAGGTAGTCCTTGAACCCCTCCACATGATCACAGACCGCGCGACCGTTGGGAGTTCGCTGACCGCGGCGGAGGATCCGGCCGGCAAGGATGATCGTGATCACCAATGAGGCGGCCGGAATCGCCAGCAGGAAGATCACCGGGGTGGAGCCGGCGTGGAAGACGAAGATGCCGGCCATCACCACGAAGGCGAAGAAGCTGCCGAAGGCCGAGCGTCCGGCGGCCTTCGGCACCTTGGTGAACCAACCCAGCTGAGTGACCTCGTCCCGGATCCGTTGCACCATCGTCTTGTGCGCCTCGGTCATGCTGCCGCGACTGGAAAGATCGGTTCGGGCACCGGGTGGCCGGCCGCCGAAGATCTTGACCAGTAGGTCGGTCTGATGGCCGGCCAGTGCCCTGCTCGGATCGAGCAGTTCCACCACCGGACCGTCACCGTCGCTGTTGTCGATCTTGATCGCCCCGCGAACGGCGAGATCGATCAACGTCGCCGCGGTGTCGCGGACGTCGACCTGGCCGTCGACCAGGATTCCGGCCTGGGCGACCGGGATCGGCGGCGGGGTGAAGGCGACCGGGATCTGCAGCTTCGGGTCGCTCTTGCCGACCCGGGCGTCGGTGCCGGCCAGCGGAACCGTACCGGGCGGCAGATCGAGATAGCGCAGATCGGTCGACCGCGACTTGGCGATCCGGTAGCCGACGATCGGCATCCCTGCCGTGATGATGAGCAGCAGGATGCCGGGGATCAGGACGCCGGGAGACAGCAGCAGGGATCCGATCCCCGCCTTGGGTTCCAGGTCCGGCGTGGCGTCGGCGACCAGACCCGATTTGATCTTGACCCCGATGGTCACGTTGTTGCCTGCGGCCAGGTTCGCCTGGGAGAACTTCGCCACCGAGCCGGTTCCGACGTCAGCGCTGTCGCAATCGGTCTGGCTGCCGACGGCACCGACATTGCAATCGACGTCCTGGGCACCGCCCGGGACCGTCGCACTGATGGCAAGGTTGTTGACCTTCGGAACGCCGAATCCGGTGGTGTCCCAGTAGAGCTCGTCGTAGTCACTGAAGCTGCGCAGGGCACCGCGTACGTCGTAGCTCAGGACGTACGTTGCGGTGTCGGCGGAGACGGTCTCGTCGGGGCTGCCGATCCGGTACGTGGTGGTGCGCTCCCGATCGGTCTTGCCACCGTTCTCGATCTCGTCCACATCGGTGTTGACGTTCGGATCCGGGCTGCTGGCCGTGAAATCGCTGATCGTGTAGACGATGTCCTTGTTCTCGTTCTGGCCGGTGTCCGGCTCCCGAGTGACCAGCTCGCGCTGGATGCCGTGCCGACCGGAGTCCGTACCGAACCGCCAGACCCAGGTCTCCCTGACGTGCAGCACGCCGGAGGTGTCGACCCGGTAGCCGATCTTCAGGTTGTCCACCTGATCGTCGCTCTGAGCGTGCGCCGCCGGGAGATTCTGGTACGAGACCATCAGGGCACCGGCGCACGCCAATAGCAGCGCCAGCGCGAGTCGGATGATCTTGACCTGCGGAGGCGTCATGGTCGCCGTCCGCGACCGTTGACGGGCAGCCTTCGGCTCGGCTCGTGTGATGCTCATGTTCCCCTTTGGTTCGGCACCTGAGAGGTGCTGACGACCCCCTGCCGCATACATGGACGTCGTCGTCAACCATACGGGCCGCAGGGGTGACCCGGACCGGGCCGTCAGCCCCGGGAGCGCTTGTTCCGAGCGGCCAGTGCGCGCTGGGCCTCACGCTCGGCGTCCCGCTTGGCGATCGACTCGCGCTTGTCGTATTCCCGCTTGCCGGTGGCCAGCGCCAGCTCGACCTTGGCGTAGCCGTTGCTGAAGTAGATGGACAGCGGGATCAGCGTGGTGCCGGCCGACCCGAGGGCACGCTCGATCTTGGCGATCTCCTTGCGGTTCAGCAGCAGCTTGCGCGTCCTGCGCGCTGCGTGGTTGGTCCAGGTGCCGTGGCTGTACTCGCCGATGTGCGCTGCCCGCAGCCAGACCTCGCCGTCGTCCACGGTGGCGAACGCGTCGGCCAGCGATGCCCGACCCTCCCGCAGCGACTTCACCTCCGTACCGGCCAGCACCACGCCGGCCTCGAAGGTGTCGTTGAGCGCATAGTCGTGTCTGGCCCGCCGGTTTTGCGCGACCATCAGCTTGTCCCCGCCCTTGGTGCCGGGCGCGGCCTTGCCACTGCCGCCCTTCGGCGTCTGACCGCCGCCGGTCGGGGCCGCCTTGCTGCTCTTCGCCATTGCTCCATCCTCCTGCGACCGGTCGATCTGGTGTCCCGGTACGCAATACCGACCGGTCACCCTAGTCGGCCCCTGCCCGATTCCCAACGCCATTCCCGTCGCCGCGCCGCGGATCAACAACCCAGGCGAGATCCTCGCCGTTGGGTCTCGTCGAGGTCACGATCATCACCGTCGACGCGCCATTGGATCAAGATCACCAACCGGCCGGGGCCAGCTGCGGCGACTGGCCCCATCGGCGGTCAATGCTGGCGACGCCCGGGCACAGACGGTGTCCGGACTCGTACGAAGGAAGGCTCCACCATGAACCAGCTCTCCCCCACCCTGCGGCGCGCGGGCGCTCTCGGCCTGGCCGCCGCATCCGCAGCGCTGACCGTCAGCGCGGTATCGGCTGGTGGAGCATCAGCCGCACCGGCCGCCGCGTCGTCGGCATGCGGGAAGATCTCGCGCTGCAAGGACGTCAAGCACGTCGACGTGGACGGCGATCATCGCAAGGACGCCGTCGCGATCGTGCCGAAGAGCTTCCGGCACGGCACTCCCGGTGCCGTCACGATTCGCGTACAGCTGGCGAAGGGAAAGCTCGTCAAGACGACGGTGAAGAACCTGAGCGGTCCGGGTGGCGACTATCTCTTCCGCGGAGCGGCTCGCCTCGACGGCCACCGCGGCGCTGAGTTGATCATCCCGCACATCGTCGGCGCGCACGGTGTCTCGTACCGCGTACTGACCTACCGGCACGGAGATCTGGAGACCCTGCGCGCCCCCAAGGCCAATGCCAATCCCAGCACCAAGGACTGGTTCACCGATTCGGCGCTGATGTCGGAGGAGGGGATCTTCCGGATCAAGCACCAGGGTGGTCCGGCGAAGATCAAGATCAAGATGGCTGCCTACTCCGCGCACACCAAGCGGATGCAGGGCAAGGTGGTCAGCTACCGCTGGAAGAACGGCGGCTGGCAGCATCTCTCCACCGTGAAGCGGAGCTGGTCGCAAGAGCATTCGGCCTTCGGCGGTTGGCATCTGAAGGGCCTCACGGGCGTGTGATCACTGATCAGCAACGAGCAGCACCGTGGGACGCAGGCGATGCGCCCCACCGGGTGTTCGTCAGCCGAGTCCGATCGCGTCCCGGGCTGCTGCCAGGGTCGGAGCCGCAACCTTCCGCGCTCGTTCGGCCCCGTCGGCGAAGATCATCTGTACGTCGGCGGGATCGAGTTCGGCGTAGCGACGTCGGATTGGTTCGGTGATTGCGATCACCGCGTCGGTGACGGT
>DATCVL010000348.1:0-6597 GCA_036566865.1 Microlunatus sp. | reverse complement strand
CACGGCGCTGCCGTCGGCCACATGATCAACAGTCCCCGGCTCCTGCGGTGCGGCGACACTCGGCGGGGTCGATGGTTGGGCACCGGATTCACGCACCGGTGCAGAGCCGGACTTCGGCTCCTGATGCTGAATGCTCATGATCAACAAGTCCCTTCGATCGGCCGTCGGCTCGGCGGCCAGGCATGATCAGCATCGATCGTGGCGGCCGCAAGCGCATCGGTCCAACGTCGCCAGCCCGACAGGACTTTCGCCCTGCCTGTGTTCGCCGAGCTGACGGCTCACGCCGACCGATCAGCGAACGCCGGCACCACGGCGACCGGAAGTTGCGCCCGATGTAGGGCCGCCCGGACGGTCGAGCCGAAGTCCAGGCCGGACAGCCGTGATCGATGCCGACCGAGTACGAGCAGCTGCGCGGCCGCGGACTGCCGCGACAGCACCTCGTCCGGCCGCCCGGACTGTTCGACGGTTCGCAACCGGACCTCCGGCCGACTCCGGCTCAGCCGTTTCAGAAGAAGTTGATCACCGCCGGCGCCCGATCCTTCGGTCGATCGATGCCTCGGCGAGCTCGGGACGTCGACGATGATCAATTCGGCACCCCGTACCGCGGCCTCGGCGTAGGCGAATTCGAGGGTGGCGGCGTTCGGTCGGGTCGGATGACGTCCGACGACGACCGGGTCCTCGCGATGCAGTTCCGGATCCCAACTCGACGGTACGACGACCACCGGGACGCCGGCTCGTCCGGCCACGCCGACCGAGACCGAACCCAGAGCGATCCGGCCGAGCGCACCCAAGCCGCGGCGACCGACCACCAGCATCAGTTGGTCATCGCTGACGTCGAGCAGGGTGCTCAGGACCGATCCGACCCGCGCCTGCAGGTCGACCGACAGGTCCGGATGATCCTCCACGAGCTGCTCCCGGATCCGCTGCAGGTACGGCGATCCGAGTGGATTCTCGGGGTCGGCCACCTGATGGTGACCATCTCGCGGCCAGCGCTCGTCGAGAACGGCCAACAGGGTCAGCCGTCGATGACCGCGGACCGCCCGATCGGCTGCCCAGTTCACCGCTGCGGCGCAGTTCTGGGATCCGTCCACCCCCACCATCACCGTCGGTGGGGCCGGTTCGGCTGCCCGGCGATGATCACGCTGGGTCCGAGCAGCGGTGGTCATCTCATCGTCCTGGTCGCCGGCCCATTCCGTCGTGCTCACAGCAGTTGCCTGCGCCATCGCGGTTCGACCTCGGCCCACCGCTCATCCAGGTCCTGGCCGGGCACGACCCGACGATCTCGTCGCCGCAGCAGCAGTCTCATCAGCAGGTAACTTGCGGTCAGTCCGCAGCCCGAGACGAGGACGACCAGGACGGCGGTCAGGACGGCATTGCTCACGGTCTCGTCATGCGAGTGCCGAAACCTCCCAGCAGTCCCGTCACCGCTGATCCACAACGAGATCGAACCCGACGATGCCGCCGAGATGTCGATCCACATTGTTTGCTGATGGCGGCCTTGTTGGCGATCCCGCCAGGCGATTCGAGCGCTGGTGAGGGCGGCCACGCCGCTGTCGGTGGCGGCCGGTGGTGTGTGCGACAGCACCCGTCCGGTGACCGAGTAGCCCTCTGCGTCGATCCGCTCCACGGCGAGGCCGCTTTGATAGGCACGCACGCCGGCGCCGTACCCGATCAGGCATGCGACCAAGAACATCAAGCACAGTACGACTCTGATCGCTGACTTGATCCGATCGGTCGGCGCACAATCGGGATCGCGAACGAACCTGAACACGTTGTCGCTCGTGTCCGGCACCGGATCCACCTACTTCCCCCGTAAGTGCTATCCACCCCAATGTGCGTGCTGGTCAGCTTCGGATGGGATCATCCTGATCGCTGTCCCCGACCGGAGCTACAGACCGAAGTCCACCGCCCCACGGGCCTATCGGCCCCGACGACCGGGGCTTCGGCCCCGCCCCGTACCAGGCGTTGGCCACTGCCCGCCGATCCCGCCGGATCGCATGCTGGGAAGTGAATGCCTGTCAGCGACGGGGAACAGGAACCGGTGAGAGGCCCGAGTTCGAGGAGGGCGGGATGAGCACACAACCTCCGGTATCGCAGCCGACGGCCTCACAACGCCCGGGCTTCAGTGCCGGACGTGCCGTGGCCCTGGTGATCGGCTCGCTGCTGTCCCTGATCGGGCTGCTTCTGTTGATCATCGGCGGCGGCGCCGCCTGGTTCGGCGGCCGCTCCGACGTGGATTCGATGATGACGACCACGGCCACCCTCCGCACGCCGACCGCCGCCCTGGTCTCGGACACGGTGTCGCTCGCCGAACTGCACCCGAACTGGCCGGACTGGGCGGGCACCGTACAGGTCACGGTCCGCGGTAACGGCCCGGATCCGGTGTTCGTCGGGATCGCTCGATCCCAGGACGTCGCGAGATATCTGCACGGCACCGCCTTCGATCTCGTCCGCACCGACAGCAACGGCCCGTACATGGGCGGGGCTCACTGGCCGCGCTACCAGCGGATGGCCGGTGATCTGCGGGCCCTGCAGCAGCCGGACGGCCAGTCGATCTGGGCTGCCTCGGCCCAGGGCACTGGCTGGCAAGACCTGACCTGGCGGCCATCCAACGGTGACTGGGTTCTGCTGGTGGCCAACGCAGACGGCAGCATCGGCGTCGATGTGAGCGCCAGCGCCGGTGTCCGGATGCCGATCGTCGGCATGCAGATGTTCGGTTGGGTGGCGTGGATCGTCTTCGGCACCGGCGTGATCTTCCTCGCCGGCGGCGTGCTGCTGATCGTGCTGGGTGCGCGGCGTCCCCGCGGCAGCGCCGTTGGATGATCATGGTCCGGAGCCGCACAGATGAGCGCCGTGCGCCACCGGTCATCGGTCTGTCGGCGTTGTGTCGCGCCGGTTGAAGGCGTCGACCGCGGTCGGCAGCGTCGGAAACAACAGCTCCGCGCCGATCCGATCCAACAAGCCCGACGGTTGTAGCTGCGCCAGCAGATCCTGCTTCACGCGCGCGAGCGCGAAGACGATGCCGATCTCGGTCAGTTCGAGACGCAGCGACTCCAGGGCATCGGCCGCAGTGATGTCCACCTCCACGATCGCCTCGGTGTTGAGGACGAACCACTCCACGGGTGTATCCGACTCGACCACCGCCTCGCGGGCCCGGGCGAGGAAATCCTCGGCATTGGCGAAGAACAGCGGCGAGTCGTACCGATAGATGATCAAGCCGCCGACCGGTGCCGCCGTTGGATAGTCATCGACGTCATGCATTCCGGCAAGGCCCGGCACATATCCCTCGACCGCGTCATGCGGGTGCACGACGCGGCGGAGCAGATCCAGCACGGACAGTCCGATGGCGACGACAACGCCCCACAGCACCCCGACCGCGAGCACGGCCACCGTCGTAGCCAGCGCGATCACCAACTCGCTGCGCCGAAAGCGGGCGAAGCGACGGAACTCATCGACATCGATCAACTTGATCGCGGCGTACACCACGACCGCGCCGAGTGCCGGCACCGGAAAGGCCTCGAGGACCGGACTCAGGGTGAAGACAGCGATCAGGGTGCAGGCCAGCGTCGCATAGCCGGTCAGCTGAGTACGACTCCCAGCGACATCCCCGACCGCGGTCCGGCTGCCGCTGCAGGAGACCGGAAATCCGTGCAGCAGGCCGGCTCCGAGGTTCGCCGCACCGAGTGACAGCAACTCCCGCCGAGCATTGATCACCTCCCCGCGTCGACTGGCGAAGGCGCGACCGGTCAGCACATTGTCGGTGAACGCCACGAACGCGATGCCCAGTGCCGACGGCACCATCGAGACCACTTGGCCCGGATCGACACTCGGAACCGCCGGATGCGGGAGCGCGATCGCGATGTCTCCGACGACTCGTACGCCCTGCGCCTCGAGCCCCAGGAGCGCCACCACCCCGGCGGACGCCAGCATCCCGAGCAGGGCGATCGGAGCCCGCGGAAAAAACGCAGACCCGATCAACATCGCCGCCGTGGTTCCTCCCCCGATGATCAACGTCGGAAGGTGGACCTCGCCCAGGTGTGTGGCCAGCTCACCGACTCGTCGGACCACCCCCTGCTGGGACAGCGGAACTCCGGTGAGATTGCCCAGTTGGGACACGATCATGATCACCGCGATGCCGGCCATGTAACCGACCAGCACGGGCCGGGAGAGCAATTCGGCAAACACGGCCAGCCGGGCGAGGGTGGCCAGCAGACAGATCGCCGCGACCAGCAATGCCAACATTGCCGCGAATGCCTCCGGCGCTGTCGCAGCAGCAGGAATCGTTCCCAACGCTGCTGCGGTCATCAGCGCCGTCGTCGAGTCCGGACCGACCGAGAGTTGACGGGACGTGCCGAAGAACCCGTACAGGAACAAGGCGCCCATGCAGCCCCAGAGCCCACTCGAAGCGGGCAGGCCGGCCACCTCGGAGTACGCCATCACCTGGGGCACCAGGAATGCGGTGATCGTCGCACCGGCCAGCAGGTCGCCGCGCAGCCACTCACGCCGGTATCCGCGCAACCAACCGAGCACCGGAAGTTCGACCGACCTACCAGCTGCTGACGCCTTTGACACCTGAGCTCCCGTCCGATCGGACATGCCGCCGTCGGCGCATGCGCAGACCGGGTGGACTCAATCTCGCGGGGACGGCAGCCCGAGGTTTACGCCATTGCCGTGCCTGCTCGGCCTCGTCGCCCACGAGCGGACCGGCGTTTGCGCTGACGAAGAAGTCAGGCGCCCAAGGGCTGCACTCCGGTCCGAGCAGTTGTGCCGATGATGCTAGGTGCCGGCCCCCGGCCACGGCAGGGGCCGATGTCCGGCGGGATCCGGGACCATGGTCATCGGTTGAGAACGCGGCAGCGAAGAACGTGGCAACCTTTCACACCACCGTCGTACCAGGCCACTCCCGAGGCGCTGAGCCACGTCCGGATCGGAAGATGATCGGGCGTTGGGAGGTCCAACGACAAGGGCACCCGTCCGGTCACCTCGGCCCTGAGGGTGACATCAGCACACCGTCACCTGACCTTCGTCCCAACCAACCGGTGACTTCTGCATCATCCGTCGGCGAGCTCGTCTGCGGCACGCTCATGACCACTACCGGGCGGGCCTCGGAGCCACAGGCAGACACGAGGTCAGCTGAACGGGAGGAAGTGATCATGAACGAGTACGAGCCGCTGGCGGAGGACGATCTGCGTAGGGCAGCGACCACCGAGCTGAAGAAGAAGCAGGATCTGCAACGACACGTCGTCATCTACCTGGTGATCAACGCGATGTTGCTGACCGTCTGGTTCATGGTCGGACACAGTTTCTTCTGGCCGATCTTTCCCATCGTCGTCTGGGGCGTCGGCCTGATCGTGTACGCCTGGGATGTCTATTCGCCGGACGCATCGGAGGCCCGCATCGGTGCCGAGATGGACCGGATCCGGGATCGGCATCGGACCGACTTCGGGTCCTGACAGCGGCACCTCGGTTCGCTCACACAAGCAGCGCAGCAGACCCGCCGCGCATCCGGATGCAGAAGGACTCGGGCCGGGCAGGCACCGGGGAACATCGGATCCCCCAATCCGACGCTCCCCGGCACCGAGTTCCGATGGTCGTCGTCCGCCTCCCTGCACGAAACATGCCGAACGGCGGAAAACAACGAGGACCTTGGTCAGGTCGCCCGGGACGGCGGCGTCTGCATCCTGATGCGACCGCCTCGATGTACGAACTCGCCGCCGCAGTCCAGCTCGGACCGGCCGATCCGTGACACCGAACCGCTCAGGTGATCGGCGGGCAGATACAAGTAGCGATGCTGCGCCGCGGTCGGCCAGAGCCCTGGAGACGGCGGCTCGGTGCCGGGCTCCCCCATTGCCATCGGCCGGGTCACACCGGTCACCCGGACCACCCACGCGCCTCCGTCATCGTCGAGACCATCGATCTCCAACGTGACGCAACTCCGTACGGCGTAGGAGAAGATGCTGCCGTGGCGGGGTGTCGTGAGTACGAAGCCCAGCGAGGACCCGAGGACCAACGGTCGGCACCTGGTCACCACCGCTCGGTTTCCAACACCGGTGTCCAGACGCAGCCTGCCCTCGTGCGCGCGGGCGATTCTCGCCCAGCAGGCCGCGGGATCAAGCGTCTGCGCGTAGCCGATTCCGCGGCCGCGCTCGGTATCCATCGACTTCGTACGCGACGTCTCCATGCCACCCATCCCGGGAACTCGTCCGTTGCCCACACCGACCTTCATCGATCGGCCGGCCGGACATCAGGGTCGATGGTCACTTCCTGGCAGGTCTTTGAGAAGTTGACCCACAAATCCGGGTGCCGGCGCCGTTGGTCGGAGCGCGGCCGCCGAGATCCGCGTCTGTGCGCCGCCGGCTAGACCGGCCGCGTCGATGGCCCGGGTTGCGGTGGGAGCGGAAGGTCCAGCAGACTTGGCCACGCCGTCCAGGTTCCGGAGGGCACCCAAGCCAAGCGGTGGCTCGTACTGCGGAAAGGCCGGCTGGGATGGACGACGACGACCTCATTGCCGGTTCGCCGACGCGGTCCAGTGCCCTCAACGACCTCTGCGGGCTGGCGCTGCGCACTCTTCCGATCGACGGGATCGCGGTCGTCATG
>DATCVL010000347.1:0-1561 GCA_036566865.1 Microlunatus sp. | reverse complement strand
CCCCACCGCCGATCTGGTCTTCTCCGACGTACCGGGTCGGGTGGCCAAGGCGCTGCTGGATCTGGCCGGACGCTTCGGTGATCACCGCGAGGACGGCATCCACGTCCACCACGATCTGACCCAGGAGGAGCTGGCCCAGCTGGTCGGTGCCTCCCGCGAGACCGTGAACAAGGCGCTGGCCGATTTCGCCGCCCGCGGCTGGATCCGGCTCGAGCCACGGTCGGTCACGCTGATCGACGTGGAGCGGGTCGAACGCCGCGCCCGCTGATCCGTCCCGCGTTCTTCTTCCTGACGCACCTGTGGTGCACCCGCGCCCGGCAGAGCCTGGCGGATGCACCACAGATGTGCGGGGGAACCGTGGGCTCAGGCGGTGCCGAGCGTGATCTGGGCGGTCTTGGATTTCCCGTCGTGCTGGTAGTCGACCCTGACACTGGTGCCGGGTGCGTAGTAGTGCGTGGCGGCGATCAGCCCATCGGCGGTGGTGACCTTGAAGTCGTTCACCGCGGTGACCACGTCACCCGCCTTCACTCCGGCCTTGGCCGCCGGTCCGCCGGAGGTGACGCTGTGCAACTCGACTCCGGTGGTGGTCGACCCGAGCGTGCTGTCCTCGGTGCCGACGATGGTCACACCGAGTACTGCGTCCGATGACTGGCCGCTGTCGATCAGCTGGGACGCAACCCGGACCGCGACGTCGGCCGGGATGGCGAAACCGATGCCGATGTTTCCGGACTGGCTGCTGCTCTCGCCGTCGGCCGTCGAGGCGATCGAGGAGTTGATCCCGATCACGGACCCGTTCAGGTCGACCAACGGACCGCCGGAGTTGCCCGGGTTGATCGCCGCATCGGTCTGTACCGCCATGTAGACCGCGTTGTTCGTGCTGCCGGAGCGGACCGGGCGGGCGGTGTTGGAGACGATCCCACTGGTCACGGTCTGGGAGAGCCCGAGCGGAGCACCGACCGCGACGGCCGACTGGCCTACCGACAGTGAACTGGACTTGGCGAACTGGGCCGGGGTCAGATCGTTGACACCGTTGACCTTGATCACCGCCAGGTCGTCCGTCTCGTCGGTGCCGACCACGGTCGCGGTGGCGGTCTTGCCGTTCATGAACGTCACGGTGATCTTGGACTGCGACTGCTGCTGGCTACCGGGGAATCCCTGCTCCGACTGCGAAGTGTCGGAGACGACGTGGGCATTGGTCAGGATGTGTCCGCTCTTGTCCAGGACGACGCCACTGCCGATGTCGCCGCCGCTGCCGGACTGCACGGTGATCGTCACCACCGACGGTTCGATCACCTTGGCCGCACCCTCGACGGTGCCGTCGGTCTTGGCCTGCTGCTGTGCGGTCTTGGTGTTGACCGTGATCGGTGAGTTGATACTGCCGCCGGCCTGACCATGATCAAGATAGGCGTACGAGCCGACGCCCGCGCCGGCACCGACCAGCGCCGCGATCGCCAGCGAGGCGACCAGCAGACCGGCGCGGCGGCGAGGCTTGCGAGTGGCCGTCGGCATCGGGCCGGAGGGCGGGAGCTGACCGGCGCCACCGGTCGGCGGCGGCGGTGTC
>DATCVL010000346.1:0-4915 GCA_036566865.1 Microlunatus sp. | reverse complement strand
GCCTTGACCTGCTGCATCAGCCCGAGCTCACGCAGCCCCGGCTGATCCAGGGTGAGCGGATGTACGCCGTTGGCGTCGACCATGGTCGGCACCTCGACCACAGCATCCTGGGGCAACCCGGCGATGGTGCCGCGGTTGCGTACGTTCAGAATCGCCGTCGACCGCTGATCCCGGCTGATCGCCTGCATCACCGCCAGGGCCACACCGGCATAGCCCAGCTGGCTCGGATCCGCGGCCTGATGATGATCATGGTCGTCGGCCGGAGCGCCCTGAACTCCGCCCTTGGCCTCGGCCATGTAGCTCGCCTCGCGCTGCTGCACTGCCTGCTGCCAGACCGCTGCCGGATGGTCGGTATCTGCTGCCTGGCGGTAGAACGCGGCCTGGGTCTCGGCCAGAAAGTCGCCCCGGGTCGGACCAGAGCGGATGATCTTGGCCACCGCATCGCGGCCGAAGTCGTAGTAGTAGAGGTATTCGTTGGGAATCATGCCGAGGGTCCGCAGCCAATCGGCACCGAAGATCGCCGTCTCCTCCAGCTGCGCCAGTCGGTCGTCGTCGGCCAGCAGTTCCGGCAGCACGTCCCGGCCCCGGATCAGCACCCGGCGCATCCAACCCAGATGGTTCAGCCCCAGGTAGTCGAGCTGGATGGCTTCATGATCATGTCCGAGGATCCCGGCCACCCGGCGGCCCAGTTCGGAGGGGGTGTCACAGATGCCCAACACCCGATCGCCGAGCTCGACCTGGAGTGCCTCGGTGATGATTCCGGCCGGGTTGGTGAAGTTCAACAGGTACGCGTCCGGTGCGACCCGCTTGATCCTGCGGGCGATGTCGATCATCACCGGCAGCGTCCGCAACGCGTACGCGATCCCGCCCGGTCCGGTGGTCTCCTGCCCGAGCACCCCAAGATCAAGAGCGATGTGCTCGTCACGTTGCCGACCCGCAACGCCGCCGACTCGGATCGCGGCGAAGACGAAATCGCTGCCCTGCAAGGCACTGTCGAGGTCGGTGCTCGACTCCAGTCGCGGCACGTCGGCAAAACCACCGGCCAACTCGTTCATGATCCGGGTCATGGTGGCCAGCCGGGACGCGTCGGTGTCGTACAGCGCAACGGTGTCCACCCGCGGTGTCGCGGTGTCCCGCAGCAGCGCCTGCCAGACGAACGGCGTCCGGAAGCCACCGCCACCGACGATGCAGAGCTTCATGATCAGTCAAAGCTCTCGGCCAGTCGGCGCAGCCGGTCCGTGTACGCGGACCAGCCCTGATCACCGAGCTCGGGCATGTTGGAGACGTTGTCGGCGAGGCCGGCGCTGCCGTCGGTCAGTTCGCGGACGATGTCCAGTTGCCCGGCATGCCGCGCGCCCTCGGCGATCACGTGCACCAGCACGGTGCGCAGCTTGGTGTTCCGCCGCTCACCGCGCCACCAAGGCACCAGGCCGGGAGCATCCAGGTCCAGGGTGTCGATGGTGTCGTCCGCGTGCGCCCAGGCGCGACCGGCGAAGCCTCGTACCCAGTCGACGGTCTGGTCCTCGGTCGCCCACATGTCGGAGTTGGGCTCGGCGTCTTGATCCATCCAGGGCATCGGCTCGGCGAAGGGCCGGTCGAAGACCGCCCCGAGGTATTCGACCTCGACGCTGATGACGTGCTTGACCACCCCGAGCAGGTTGGTCCCGGTCGGTGTCAACGGCATCCGCACCTGCCGCTCGGACAAGCCGTCCAGTTTCCACAGCAGCACCTCGCGCTGGCGCTGCAGGTAGTACTTCAACGTCTCCTTGTCATCCATGTCGGCAACCTACCGGCCGAGGACATAGCAGGCGACCGCGCTGGCCGCGGCGACATTGAGCGAGTCGATGCCGGCCCGCATCGGGATCTTGGCGACCAGGCCGGCCTGGCCGATCCAGGTGTCGGAGAGCCCGGCGCCCTCGGTGCCGAGCATGATCGCGATCTTGCCCGCCGGCCTCTCCGACAACACCGCCGGCACTCGATCAAGATCAACAGCGTCGTCGGTGAGGGCCAGCGCAACGGTGCTGAAACCATGATCGTTGAGGAGCGGGATCGCACTCCCCCAGTCGGCGAAGCGCGCCCACGGCAGCGAGAAGACCGAACCCATGCTGACCTTGATCGAACGTCGATACAGCGGATCGGCGGCACGCGGCGCCAGCAACGCGCCCTGCCACCCCAGTCCCGCCGCGTTACGCAGAATCGCACCAACGTTGGTGTGGTCGACGATGTCCTCCATGATCACCAGGCGGCGATAGCCCAGCAGCTCGTCGACGGTGTGTCGCAGCTGCCGATGCAGCGAGGCCAACGCGCCCCGATGGACATGGAAACCGGTGATCTCCTCGGCCAGCTGCTCGGTCACCAGGTAGACCGGGACGTCATCGTGCTCGGCCAACACATCGGACAGCGAGTCCAGCCAGCGCTCGGCCAGCAGGAAGGAACGCGGTGGGTAGCCCGCCTCGACCGCCCGCCGGATCACCTTGGCCCCTTCGGCGATGAAGAGCCCGCGCTCGCTCTCCAGATGCTTGCGCAGGTTGACGTCGCGGAGTCGTACGTAGTCGTCCAGCCGCGGGTCCGACGGATCGGTGACCTCGATGATCATCTCGTCAGGCTGCGCGATGGCCGCGTTCGGAACCGATGATCTTGATCAGGGCCTTCAGCACCGCGTCGCGGATTCGGCGGGATCTACGATGATCACCACCGGCGAGCACCCCGATCTGGACGCCGTCGACCTCGCCACTGGCCGGTGTCCAGGCGGTCGCCTCGGCACGATCGTCGGAGCGTACGCAGAAGATCCGCTGCCGTTCGGCCTCGTTCGACACCTGCTCGTTGCAGTCCTGATCATCCGTGGCGGCCAACACGTACCAGGCGCCGTCGAGGTCACCCGGCCGGTAGCTGCGTCGGACCCAGGTCAACCGGCCGGCCTCGGCCAGCCGGCTGATCCGTACCGTCGCCTGCGGTGCGATCACCTCGATCGCCGCCGCGGCATCGAGCAGCCGCTCGAGTCGCCGCTCGGCCACCCGGCCGGCGCCCACCACGGCCACCCGGCGGCCGGCGAGCCGGAGGCCGGAGAGGTACGGGACGGGTTCAGCCATGGGCCCATCATCGCAGCCCGGGTCCGGCCCGGCCGTCATCGTCCGGCTGGCAGACCGTACAGTCACCCCTGTTCGGACCGCCTGACAAGGAGATGGATCGTGGCCGAGACCCCGGTTGGATTGGGAACGCTGGACTGGCAGCCGGCTGCCGAGGCGCCCGAGCTGCTCGCTGGTCCGGTGGCACAGGCGCTGGCCGACGGCGTCCTGGATCCGGAGTTGGTGTTCGTCACCCGGATCGACCCGGACCTGGCCGACACCGCCGCCTTCTGCGAGGCCTTCGCGTCGCCGCCGGAGAATTCGGCCAACTGCGTTGTGGTCAGCGGCCGTCGCGGTGAGCAGGCCACGACCGCGGCCTGCCTGGTGCTGGCCACCGACAAGGCCGATGTGAACAAGACCGTCCGCAAGCACCTGGGCGTGCGGAAGTTGAGCTTCGCGTCGATGGACGACGCGGTTGCCGCGACCGGGATGGAGTACGGCGGCATCACACCGATCGGGCTGCCTGCCGATTGGCCGGTGCTGGTCGACACCGCCGTCACCCGACGCGACTGGATCGTGATCGGCAGCGGCATCCGCGGCAGCAAGGTGGCCATCCCTGGTGCATTGGCCGGCAAGCTCCCCGGCGCCGAGGTGCTCGACCTGGCGCTCTGATCCCGCCACAACCAGTACCGCCCATCCGCAACAGGACCAGCTGCTGTGGATGGGCGGACGTCGTACGGCCGATAGCGGCGCGCTACTGCTGCGGCGGCGCCCCGGGTCCCGGATCGGCCGGCGGCGTCGGCTCACTCTGCGGTGCCGGCTGCTGATCGGCCGACGGTTCGGCCGCCGCGGATTGATCGAGCCCGGCCGGTCCGCCGCTACCGATCCCGAGCCGTTCCTGTTGCCCGGGGGTCAGCGTCCGGCGCCGGCCACCGTCCCGCTCCAACTCCTGGGCGGCAGCGATCGCTTCCTGAACCCGCTTGTCGGCCTCGGCGTCGTCCTTGGCCTTCTGCTCCTTGAGCTCGGCCTGGACGTCGATCTTGGCGGGCGCATGGAAGTCGCCGCTGACCTGGGCCGGGATGTTGGACTCGCTGCCGGTGCTGGCCGGCTGCCCGAACGCTCCGCCGAGGCCTTCCAGCGCCTTGCCGATCTCGGACGGCACCACCCAGACCTTGTTGGCGTCGCCGCGCGCGATCTGCGGCAGCATCTGCATGTACTGGTAGGAAAGCAGCGCCTGGTCCGGCTGACCGGCGTGGATCGCGTTGAAGACGGTGCTGATCGCCTGCGCCTCACCTTCGGCCCGCAGCATCTGCGACTGTCGATCCGCCTGCGCTCGCAGCACCGCGGCCTCCCGCTCGCCCTGCGCACGCAGGATCGCCGACTCCTTCTCACCGCCGGCGGACAGGATCTGGGACTGCCGCTGACCTTCGGCCAGCAGGATCTGGGCCCGCTTGTCGCGCTCGGCCCGGGCGCCCTTCTCCATCGCGTCCCGGATGGTCGGCGGCGGATCGATCGCGCGCAACTCGACCCGGTTGACCTTGATCCCCCACTTGCCGGTGGCCTCGTCCAGCACCACCCGCAGTTTGCCGTTGATCTCCTCGCGGCTGGTCAGGGTCTGTTCAAGATCAAGTCCGCCGATGATGTTGCGCAGCGTGGTCATGGTCAGCTGCTCGATCGCCTGGATGTAGTTGGAGATCTCGTACGTCGCCCGCACCGGGTCGTTCACCTGGAAGTAGATGACGGAGTCGATCGACACCATCAGGTTGTCCTCGGTGATGACGCCCTGCGGCGGGAACGCGACGACCTGCTCGCGCATGTCGATGGTGTAGCGGACCTTGTCGACGAACGGG